>DWZN01000229.1 GCA_019117545.1 Candidatus Brevibacterium intestinavium | reverse complement strand
CGGCAAGTCGACACTGACGAACGCGCTGGTGCCCGCCGCCGAACGCGCGACCGGTGAGGTCAACGACGTCACCGGACGCGGACGCCACACCTCGTCCTCGGCCGTGTGCCTGCCGCTCGAAGGCGGAGGCTGGCTCATCGACACCCCCGGCGTGCGCAGCTTCGGCCTCGCCCACGTCGACCGGCAGACGCTGCTGTCGGCCTTCCCCGAACTCGTCGAAGCCACTGCTGACTGCCCCCGCGGGTGCACGCATCTTCAGGGCGCCCCCGGCTGCCGCCTCGACGACTGGGTGGCCGAGGGGCGGGCCGGTTCCGGCGGCGTCTCACGGCTGGAGTCGCTGCGTCGACTCCTGCCCACGACTGGATAGGCTGAGGGCATGAATGACCTCGACCTGGCGATCGAACTCGCCGATCTCGCCGATGCCATCAGCCTCCCCCATTTCACGGACCAGGACTTCACCGTCGAGACGAAACCCGATCTCACGCCGGTGACCGAATGCGACCGCGCCGTGGAGAAGGCGATCATGGACCGATTGGCGCAGCAGCGCCCGAACGACAGCGTCCTCGGTGAGGAGTTCGGCGCCCATGGCGACTCATCGCGACGCTGGATCGTCGACCCCATCGACGGCACGAAGAACTTCGTGCGCGGAGTGCCCATCTGGGCGACGCTCATCTCCCTCTACGACGGTCAGCAGCCCCTGATCGGCGTGGTCTCCTCTCCCGCGCTCGGCCGTCGCTGGTGGGCGCAGGAGGGACGGGGAGCCTTCGTCTCGGCCCTGGGCGCGCCGGCGAAGCGGATCTCTGTTTCCGCGGTCGACCGGCTGGACGATGCCTCGCTGTCCTACGCCTCGCTGTCGGGCTGGAAGGACCTGGGTGTCCTCGACGAGTTCCTGCGACTCTGCGAATCCATGTGGCGCACGCGCGGCTACGGTGACTTCTACTCCTATATGCTCCTGGCCGAAGGAGCCGTCGACCTCGCCTGCGAGCCCGAGCTCGCACTCTACGACATGGGCGCCCTCGTACCCATCGTCATCGAGGCCGGAGGTGCATTCACGAACACCGCGGGCGTCCCCGGCCCCTTCGGCGGCAATGCCGTGGCCAGCAACTCCCGCCTCCAGGACGCAGCCCTCGACCTGCTCGGGCGGGTGGCACCGAAGGAGAACGACTGATGCCCGATATCCGCCGCGCCGGGCTGTGGCATGCCATGGCCGAGTCCGCGGGACTGACCAATGCCGACGGCACCATCGGTGAGACGATCTACGGACAGATGACCAAGCGTGCGGCACAGCTCGGTGCCGTCAACCTCGGTCAGGGTGCCCCGGGGACGGAACCGCCCGCCGAACTCATCGACGCCACCACCGAGGCGATGCATGCCGGGTTCAACCAATACGCGCCGGGGCAGGGCTTTCCGCAGCTGCTCGAGGCCGTCGCGGCTCAGCGCGAACGTGATTTCGGCCAGCGAGTCGATCCCGCCGAGGTGCTCTACACCGCCGGCGCCACCGAGGGGCTGACGGCTGCGATCCTCGCTCTTCTGCCCCGTGGGGCAGCCGTGGTGGCCTTCGAACCGTTCTACGATTCCTATCCGGCCGCGATCACTGCTGCCGGCGGCAGCCTGCACACGGTTCCGATCCTGCCCGACGGTCGGGGCGGCTTCGCACCGGACTGGGACCTCTTCGATGCGGTCGTGGCCGAGGTCGGGCCCGCGATCATCCTCGTCAACACCCCGCACAATCCGACCGGGTACATCTTCTCCGCGGACGAGCTCGCGCGGATCGGCCGCGCCGCCGAGGCCGCCGACGCCTGGGTCGTGTCCGACGAAGTCTACGAACAGCTCGTCCTCACCGACCAGGCACATGTGCCACCGGCCGTGGCCATCGAGGACACCTCGCGTGTCGTCACGGTCTCCTCGGCGGGCAAGTCCTGGAATACCACGGGGTGGAAGATCGGCTGGGTGATCGCCTCGGCGGAGGTGCGTGAGGCCGTCCAGGCGGTCAAGCAGTTCCTCACCTTCACCGCAGGCGGCCCGATGCAGATCGGGATGGCCACGATGCTCACCGGCGGGTCCGGTTTCGTCGAGGAGAACCGCGCTTCCCTGGCCGCCCGCGCCGAGGTGCTCGTACCGGCCTGCCGCACGGTGCCGGGAGCGATCGTATCGACTCCGCGGGCCGGGTACTTCACCGTCATGGACTTCTCCGCACTGACCGATCTCGATGCCTTCGCGCTCAATGACCTGCTGGCCAGAGAGTTCTCGGTCGTGGGGATTCCGGTACCGGCCCTCTGCCGGCCCGGCAGCCCGGCGCACAGCGCTTATCGCTCGTCGATCCGGTATTCGTTCTGCAAGTCCGTGGCCGACGTCGACAAGGGCGCACAGATGCTCATCACGCTCGGCAGCCACCTCAAGCAGCACCCCGATGCGCTGAGGGGCTGAGGACCAGCGGCTGAGGCGCTGGGCCCCTCCCCGGAAGAGACAGACGAAGGGGGGCGATCCGCGCATCGTGCGCGGTTCGCCCCCTTCGTCGACCTCTCGGTGGCTGCAGCGAGCCGATCAGGCCTTGACGAGCTCGAGTTCGAGTTCGATCTTGATCTTGTCGGACACGAGGAGCTCACCGCCGCCGAGGACGGCGTCGAAGGACATGCCGAAGTCCTTGCGGTTGACCGTGCCGGTCGCCGACAGTCCGGCGACCTGGTTGCCGTTCGGGTCGGTGGCGACACCGGCGAATTCGGTCGCGAACGCGACTTCCTTGGTCACTCCGCGCAACGTCAGCTCGCCGACGACTTCGAACTCCTCTGCGTCATCGGCCTTGATCGCGGTCGACTTGAACTCCAGCTTCGGATGCTCCTCGGCGAGGAAGAAGTCTCCGCTCTTGAGGTGGCCGTCGCGCTGCTCGTTGCGGGTGCTGACCGAGGAGGCGTCCGCCTCGGCGGTCACCGAGCTGTCCTCCAGTGAGTCGCCGATGGAGACGGTACCGGCGATCTCCTCGAAGTGACCGCGGACCTTGGACACGCCGGCATGGCGGGCGGTGAAGGTGAATTCCGAATGGACGGGGTCGATGTTCCAGGTTCCAGCGGTCAATCCCTGAGGCAGAGCAGTCATGATGTCTCCTTTTAGTTGAAATTTGAAGTACAAAACTGACTATAGTTTACGTTTCAACTAGAGGCAAGTCGTCGAGGTGAACGACAAGTGGACATGTGGCAGAGGTCACCTGTACTCGGTTTGGCCTCCACATGACCCCTCGTGTAATGTGGTGAACACGCCGCGGGGTGGAGCAGTTCGGTAGCTCGCCGGGCTCATAACCCGGAGGTCGGAGGTTCAAATCCTCCCCCCGCCACCAAAGTGGCAGAACCCCCAGTCAGTTCAACTGGCTGGGGGTTCTTCTCATTCACACTCTCGCCTCCCAGGAACCCGCCCCGATGTGGTGTATGCACCCACACACTCGTGAAGAACAGAACCACCACTGCGGGTCGTCCGAGCTGGCGCTGAAACCACTGCGGTGCCTCCTCCACGAAGACCTGCACAGAGGTTATTCGCAAAGCAGAGTTCAACGACTTTCAGAAGTGGCCGTCCTGCGCTCTCCCACAGGGCGGGGCGAACACGTCCGGCCGCACCTTCCGACACCGAATTCGATGGTGCTGGAACGTCGCACCGGCACCGCCTGCGACCAGGGAAGTCCATCACCGAATAATGCTCGATGGCACGCACTCCAGCGGGTAGTGCACACTCATCGCATTCACCGGCTTCCACGTCATCAATTGGCAATTCACCGATACCAAGAAGAACGCGTCGTGGACAGTGGTGATCGAACGCATACCTGCCCCACAGCCGCGATCGTCGATGGCAATGTGCCATTGACCACGGTCGTGAAGAGGCTGTGGCCGACGTCGGGATCCTGGATGACCCTCGTCGACGTGTGGCTCGGCATCATCGATCGCCAGGTGATCAAGCGGGGTGTGTACACGTCGGTGAAGAATCTCAACAAAAGGATCCGAGAGTTCATCAACGGCTGGAACGAACCCAAGCGCCCGCCTATGCAGACGACGACACGAGAATCGGTCCTCGATACAGCCAAACCTAAAACATCTTCAAATACGCGATACTAGTCAGTCGCCTCATATTTGTTGAACAGCGCAGCAACCGCCGGGTCGACGTATACCTGTCCCTTTATCATGGCCGTTGGCGGTTCCCTCCACTGGCTTACGCTCAGTGAGTTGAGTTGCGCCAGTGCAAATAGATCCTCACTGCTGAGAGGGTGCGAACGGACCAGGCGACCGAGCGCATCCGAAGACCCAGTACTTTGAAGTTGCAGACGGAGATCAACAGCAGCGAATTCGTCTGATAGATCCCATTCCCGCAGGGGCTCCCCCGGGCGATGATTCGACGAGGTTTTGAACACGTCTCCCATCATACTGTGGGACAGCTCACCGAAGCACTGCTTGGCCGATTGCCCACCGTGACGTCAAGGTCCACAGCGCCTTTCACCCTCCACGGCTCCATATGCATATGTGGCGACGGTCTCCGTCGCATCCGGCAGAATCGAAGATTGGGCCTCTCTTGAAGATGATGAGGCCGCGGCCTCCGCCTGGCCGCCACCAGCCGGACCCCGAATACGCCGGGCGCCCCCAAGAGCTGATGCTCTCGGGGGCGCCTGGCTCACTCAGTCGGCCGCTGGGGCGGTCCCGATCAGTTGTCAGAGTCTCCTGCCTGATCGGCCGGATCCGAGGCGGGCGCAGAAGCATCGCTTCCGGCACCGTCCTCAGCGATCGACGGATCGGCCGCAACCGCGTCGTCGATCGCGTTCTTCAGCCGCTCCTGGGCCTTTCCGTACTCTTCGAAGTCACCGTCCTTGAGGGCGGCGTCAGAGTCTTCCATGGCCTTCCGCGCTTCTTGCAGCGCATCGTTGAGGGCCTTGTCCGGAGATCCGGAGCCGGAGTCCTCACCGTCGCCGGAGGAGGAACCGCCGGACTCACCTTCCCCGCTGTCCTCAGTGCCGGCGTCTCCGGCCTTGGCACCGGAGTCGCCGCCGAACACCTGGTCGAGCGCCTCGTCGAGGGTCGGGGCGAAGCCGATGTCCTCTCCGAAAGCCACGAGCACGTGCTGCAGCAGCGGGTAGGAGGTCTCGCCGGCGGACCTGACGTAGACCGGCTGCACGTAGAGCAGACCGTTGCCGATGGGCAGCGTGAGCAGGTTGCCGTTCTCCACCTCGGACTCACCCTGGCGCAGCAGGTTGAGGCTGCGCTGGACGTCGGGCGCGGTGTTGAAGTTGTTCTGCGCCTGTCCGGGTCCGGGCACGGTCGTATTGCGCGGCAGCTGGAGCAGTCTCAGCTTGCCGTAGCTTTCGGCCGTTTCGCCCTTCTTGTCCCCGGCATCGGCATCGGCCGACAGGAATCCGGTGAGGTTGTTCCGCGACTGGCCCTCAGACGACCGAGCCGGAATGTACGAGCTCGTCAGAGAGAAGGACGGCGAATCCTGACCCGGCATCTGCAGAGTCATGTAGAACGGCGGCTGAGTCAGTCCGCTGCTGGCCTGCTTCGTCGGATCCGTCGGCAGGGTCCAGAAGTCCTGACCGGAGTAGAACTCGCTGGCCGTGGTCACGTGATACTTCGCGAGCAGGTCGCGCTGGACCTTGAACATGTCCTCCGGATACCGGACATGGCTCATCAGATCACTCGACATCTCCGAGGACGACTTGATCAGACCGGGGAACACCTTCATCCACGTCTTGAGGACCGGATCGTCCTTGTCCCACTGGTACATGTCGACCGATCCGTCGTAGGCGTCGACGGTGATCTTCACGGAGTTCCGGATGTAGTTGACCTCATCATCGGGCAGGGTCGCCACATTGTTCGGAGCGGTCGCCGTGGTCGAGTCCTCGGTGGCCTGCTGCAGCGGCTGCGGTGTCGAATAGGGATAATCCTCGGCCGTGGTGTACCCGTCGAGGATCCACTTGATCTTCCCATCGACGACGGCCGGATACGGGTCACCGTCGATCTTGAGGAACGGCGCGAGCTTCTCCACACGTTCACGCGGGTGACGCTCGTAGAGGATCTGGGACTCGTCATTCAACGCATCGGAGAGCAGGATCTGCTCATCCTGGAACTTCAGGGCATAGGCGAGGCGGTTGAACACATTGCCGACCGACGGTCCTCCGTCACCCGAGAATGTGTTGTTCACCTGGCCGGAGCCGCTGTCCTCATCCGAGGGATAGTCGAGCTCACGAGGAGTCGCGCCCTTCTCCGCACCGACGATCGAGTAGTCCGGTGAGGACTCACCGAAATACACTCGCGGCTCGTAGTCGGGGAACTCTCCGCTCGGGGGGATGTCCGATTCCATGAAGGTCGGCTCACCGTCGGGATTGCGCTGGTTGCCGTTGGCGGCGACGACGCCGAAGCCGTGGGTGTAGACGATCGCTCGATTGAACCAGCTCTGGTTGTTCACCGAGCTCGGGGCGAGCTCGCGGACTGCAATGACGGTGTCGCGCTTCTCTCCATCGATGTCGTAGCGGTCGACGTCGAGCTTCTGCGGGAACGAGTAGTAGGGGCGCACCTGCTGCAGCTGTCGGAAGGTGTCGGACACGAGGTTCGGGTCCAGCAGGCGGATCGAGGCCGCGGTCTCCGCGTCCTTGCGCAGGGCTCCCTTCTCACCGCTGGTGCTCGGCTCGTAGGGAGTCACCTCGATGTCGTCGAAGTCGAAGGCATCGCGGGTGGCGTCGATGTTGTTCTGGATATAGTCCGACTCCAGCGACTGCTGCGAGGGGTTGACCTGGAACTGCTGGATCATGGCCGGGTAGGCGATGATCGAGACCCCGCCGAGGACGATGAGCGTGAGCGTGGCGATGATCGAGATCCGCCAGTTGCCCTTCCAGGCGGTGTAGACGAACAGCAGTGCCACGAGCACCGCAGCGATCGCGACGATGGCCATAGCCGGCAGTGCGGCGTGGTCGTCGACGTAGGTGACGCCGGGAACGATTCCGCCGGTGGCCGTCATCCGATCGTAGCGGGCCAGCCACAGGCGACCGGCCTGGATGACGACGAGCACCGCGACGGTGATGCCCAGCTGCCATTGAGCCGTCTTCGTCAGGATCACACCTCTCTGCTCCCCCGGGCGGATCCCGCCGAAGAGGTAGTGGGCGACGAGAGCGGCGATGAGCGAGATGAGCAGGGCCATGCCCAGCTGGTTGCCGATCAGTCGCAGACCCGGGAGCACGAAGACGAAGAAGGACTTGTCGAGTCCGAACTGCGGATCCGTCGATCCGAAGGAGGTGGAGTTGATCCATTCGAGGATCGTGTTCCAGTGCGCCGAGGCGGTGATGCCCGCGAGCACGCCGACGACGGCGGGAATGGCGATCGTTGCGACCCTGCGCAGCGGTTCGATCGCCTCACGGTACCGGTCGAGGTTTTCCTGGCGCGGTGTCGTCGGGGCGTAGACCGGACGATGCCGGTAAGCCAGGTGCAGGCTCACCCAGACGGGCACGGCCATGAGGACGAAGCCGGCGAGGAACGTCAGCCCCCGGGTGACCCACATGGTGCGGAAGATCTTCGTGGCATCGAGCTGCCGGAACCACAGGACCTCGGTGTAGACCTGGGTGAAGGAGATGAAGGCGATCAGCAGTATCGCCACGGATACGAGCGTGAGCAGCAGCGGCGAACGTCTGGGCCGATTCGCCGGCATGCGTGCGGAGGTGGGTGAGGACGAGGTGCTCACTACTGCCCTTTCTCATTGTTGTCGGCACCGTCGGCGGAGCACTTCGGAAGATCCGAAGTGTCGCCTTCGGCGTACTGCTCCACGGCGGTCACCGCATCATCGAGAGTGTCGATGCGCGCCACCGTGATCTTGGACTGGTCGGCGGCTGACAGGACTTCCGCACAGTTGTCGGCGGGTGAGAGGAACAGCGTCGCTCCGTTCTCAGTCGCTGCGGCCACCTTCTGACGGGCTCCGCCGATGGGTCCGACCGTCCCGGTCGGATCGATCTCCCCGGTGCCCGCGACGTGCTTGCCCCCGGTCAGTGCCCCGGGGGTGAGTTCGTCGATGATGGCCAGGGCGAACATCGTGCCTGCCGAAGGTCCTCCGACACCGTCGACGTTGAAGGCCACGTCGACGGGGAAGTCGAAGTCCTGCTTCATGGTGATGCCGATCGCCTTGCGTCCCTCGACGTCGTCGGGCTTGATGGTGATGTGCTCGGTCTTCCCGTCTCGGTCGATGACGAGGTCGACCGAGTCCGCTGACTGCACTGTCTGACTCATGATGCTCGCGGCTTCGGGATCGGAATCGAGCTTCTTCCCGTTGACCGACATGAGCCGGTCGCCCTTGCGCAGGCTGCCCTGGGCCGGAGAATCGGCGACGACATCGTCGACGAGCAGGTGCACGGAATACGACTTGTCCAGCTGCCCCATCGCCGCGGCGACGGCGACGTCCTGGCTCGACGACATCTCCACCGCGTTCGTCTCGGCCACGTCTTCACGTGTGGTGTCGAGAGGATAGTACGCCTCGGAGGGGATCACGGTCTGCTGACCGTTGATCAGCGCCCCCAGAGCCTGAGAGGCGTACACATCACGGCCCGGTCCCCCGCTCACGGCCACCGTGAGCATGTCGATGCGCCCGTCGGTGGGATAGGTCTTGGCTCCGGAGACCTCGATCATCGAATCGCCCTGGTAATCGCCGAGGGTGTTGAAAACCGGTCCCGGCAGCTGGAGCATGTACGGGACCGGCAGAAGCACGGCCAGAGCGATGAAAACGTAGGTCAGGACACCCGATGTCGTGGCCAGACGGGGAGTTCGTCGACGTCTGGTGCCGCGAGACGGCGCCGTTGGCACCGGCACGGCCCGTGGGGCGTTCTCTGACATGTATTCCTTTCACTGCACCGCCCCACCAGTCTAGTTGAATGCTGAGGGCCGAATTCACAGACTCCTTTCGCCGGGTGCGAACATCCTGCGAAACCTCCTGGAATTGGGAAGCTTCCCACATATGAAACCGTTAACGTGGATGTCAAACCTATTCATGGGGGCTGTAGAACAATGACCGATGACAACAACAACGAGCAGAATCCGTTCGAGCAGATCTTCGGGATGCTCTTCGGTGCCAATGGCCCCGGTTCTGGTCAAGGCGACGACAAGAACGAGTCCGGCATGCCGCAGGGCTTCCAGATCGATCCGTCGATGATGGCGACGATCATGAATCAGATGCAGGGACTGTTCGGACAGGGCGCCGACCCGCAGGCCCAGGCCGTCTCGATCGCGCAGAAGGCCGTGCCGACGCCCGACCCCGCGGTGACCGAGGAAGCGAAGCGGGCGACGACCGATGCCTTCCGACTGGCCGAGCTCTGGCTCGCCGAGGCGACCGAACTGTCCGTGGCCAACCGCACGGCCCGCCCGTTGCGCCGCGCCGACTGGGTCGAGGAGACGATGCCGGGGTGGCAGAAGTTCGTCCTGCCGATCAAGGAGAACATGTCGACGGCTCTGACCGAGACTCTCGAATCCCAGGTGCCGGCAGAGATGAAGGGCATCCTCGCAGGCGCTTCGTCGATGTTCGGATCGATGAGCGATTCGATGTTCGCCATGCAGATCGGCCAGGCCGTCGGTGCGCTGTCCGAAAGCGTGCTCACCGGCACCGAGGTGGGCCTGCCCCTTCTGCCTCACGACACCGCCGTGCTCATCGAGACCAACGTGGATGCCTTCGCCGCCGATATCGACGTCGACGCCTCTGAGGTCCGCATCTACCTCGCCGCCCAGGAGCTGGCCCACCTCGCGCTGTTCGAACGGGCGCCGTGGCTCAGCGCCCAGGTCGAGACCGTGCTGACCCGTTACGCACAGGGCCTCAAGGTCGATACCTCGCAGATCGAGGACATGGCCTCGAACATCGACCCGTCGAACATCTCCGACCTCAGCGACAACATCCGACAGGGCCTGTTCAACCCGCCGACGACTGACGACCAGAAGAAGGCACTGACCTCCTTGGAGAACCTGCTCGCCATCATCGCCGGCTGGGTCGATGTCGTCGTCTACGAGGCCTGCGCGCATCTGCCCGGCCGCGATCAGATCAGGGAAGCGCTGCGTCGCCGCCGCGCGACGGCCGGACCGGCGGAGAAGACCTTCTCCACTCTCGTCGGTCTGCAGTTCAATCCTCGACGGCTGCGCGACGCCGCCGCCCTGTTCGCCTATCTCCAGACGCAGGGCGGGGCCGAGGCAAGGGACAAGGTGTTCTCCCATCCCGACCTGCTTCCGACCACCCAGGATCTCGACGATCCGCTCGGGTACTCGGAACGCCGCCAGGCCGAGTGGACCAATGAGTCGAGCATCGACGAGGCCCTCAGCCGCATCCTCGCCGAAGGCCTCGATGGTGCCGACGGATCCTCGGAGACCGACCCGGTCGAGGATTCCGCAACCCAGGATTCGACGGGCAGTGCCGCCGAGGACTCCACGACCGAGGACCCGACAGAGACCGATCCGGACTCCGATGACACCGACGATCGCTGAATGATCGACCTCGAAACGGCCCGCCGAGAGGTCGACCGGGCACCCTCGAGCCCGTTCGCTGACGAGTTCGCCGAACTCTTCGCTCGGCAGGGAGCCGCGGCACTCGAGCGTCACGGCGGCGGGCACCATGTCACCGCCAGTTGCCTGGTGTTCGATCCGATCGCCGACTCGGTGCTGCTCAACCACCATGGCAAGGCGCAGCTGTGGGGCCAGTTCGGCGGACATCTCGAACCGGTCGACGTCTCCCTCCGCGCGGCAGCGCAGAGGGAGGCCGAGGAGGAGAGCGGGTTGACCGCACTGTCCTGGGTCTCCTCCGCCCCCATCGACCTCCACGTCCACGACCTGTCGACTGCGTTCGGAACGTGCACCCGCCACTACGATGTCGTCTTCGCCGCCCGGGCCTCGGTGAGCCAGTCGCCGACCGTGTCATCGGAATCGATCGATGTCGCCTGGTTCTCCCTGACCGATCTGCCGTCGGCGCTCATGCCCGATCTGCCGGCGCGACTGCCCGGTCTGTTCCGCGCCGCCGTCGGAGCCTTCAGCTCCGACCGCTGAAGCGCTCTCCGTCGCTGAATCCCTGCAGGTACAGCTGCGCCTCCGCCTGCCGCGGATGACGATCCGCCAAGGCATGGAATTCCTTCGAGTGCGGGCCGATCTGCAGGTGGACGAGTTCGTGGACGACGACCGTCTCGAGCACCCAGCGCGGCACGGATTGGAGCCGATGGGAGATGCGGATGTCTCCCGTCGACGTCGTCGTCGAAGCCCAACGGCTGACGTTCTGGTTCGTCACCCACCGGATCGACGTCGGACGCAGCCGTCCCTCGAAGTACCGTCGGCTCATCTCCTCCGCGACCTCCACGAGATCGGCAGCGGACGAATGGTCACGAGCCGACAGCCGGTTCAACAGCTCGGTCAGTGACCGGACGTTCGCCTCCACGCTGTAGCGGACCGGGGTGCGCAGCACATACGTGTCGATCTCCTTGGACACGGCCACCGTCTTCTTCCGCCGGGCCGATCGGCGCACTTCGATGTCCCCGCGGGCGATCGCCCGCAGCACCGCTTCTTCGTTCCACTGCTGTCCCTTGGCCACGGATCCATCATAGGAAATGCCACTGACTCATCATCGCCTCACCATCGGCCCCCAGACCTTGTGAGTTTCCTGAGCATCCCGCTTCACTCCCCCACGGATCGTCTGTCCACAGCCGCCTGTGCGACAGGTCTGCCCGGCGAACGGGGCAGATGACTCATTCAGGGCACAGTCATCAACACCTGCGAGGCTTTCAAGGCGCCTTTCCTCCACAATCCTCACGGCGATTTCCACACGTTATCCACAGGGTGTTGACGTGTCTGTGCATGAGCGCGCATTGACGCGGCGGCGATTGCAGAATAAGTTCTATGCTTGACCCCGGAAAACCCGGAGATGCGTGCGGAAGGGGAAGCCGCACGAGTCTTCGCGAGCGCCTGGGGCACAATGCGGTTGAGGGCATGTCGGAACGTGTTTTCCGGCCTGTCCTCAACCGTTTTCCACAGGGTTGTCCACAGCTTCTCCTGCCCCATGGCCAAGACTGGCCTCGTTCACTACTGTGGAAGTCCTCAGCGTGTCGAGGCGAAGGGGCCGAGATGTTCAGAATCTTTCCCAGTGTTCCCATCACATGGCGTTCGTCTTCGTGCATCCAGTTCGGTGCCGATGACCCGGTTCTCATCGACGGGCTCCTGCCGGCCGATGTCAGACTCATCGAAGATCTCCGCCTCGGCATCGGATCGTCGCAGTTCTACGCCCGGGCACAGGAGCTCGGCGCCGATCTCGGTCGGGCGACATCCTTGATCACCCTGCTCGGCGAGGCCGGGGTTCTCATTCCCGAGGGCGCGGACACCGGCGTGGTCCCGAAGGGCTCACCGGCCTTCGCCGCCGCACGCAGCTACGGCCTGTCCCCGGACCGAGTCTCCCAGGCGCTGGCCGCCCGCCCCGTCCTCGTCACCGGTCCGCTGAGAGCGATCGCCGAGGGACACCTCGCCGCGACCGGTTTCACCGTCTCCGGTGCTCGACAGATCGAGGACCTCGACCTCATGACCGCCCCACTGGTCATCACAAGCTCCTACCTGGTCCCCGATCTCCATTCGGCGACATGGCTCAGCGACCGGGAGGTCGACCACGTTCAGGTGGTCCTCGGCGAGTCCGTCGTCGAAATCGCGGGACTCGTCCGGCCCGGGCGGACTCCATGCACGGTCTGCTCCTGTCTGCACAGGAAGGACGCTGACTCCGGTTGGTTCGATCAGTACCCGCGGCTGCGTGCTCTCAGCGACCGGGAGTCTCTGACCGATCCCCTGGCGCGCATCCTCGGCGCCGGACATGCCGTCCAGCTTCTCCGCCATTGCCTGCTGCGGCCGCGGTTCGACCCGGTCCGCCGGGTCATCGCGCTCGATGCGGAGACGGTCAGTGAGGACGAGCTGGCCTTCCACGACCGCTGTCACTGCCGCGCTCCCGTGCCCGACTTCGGATCAGTCAGCGAGCAGGCCCATTAGACTCTTTCCGTAGAGTTCGAGCTTCGTCGCCCCGACTCCCGGAACACGCGAGAGCTCGTCGAGGTCACGTGGGCGGATCTCGGCGATGACGGACAGCGAGGTGTCTGTGAGGACAAGGTAGGGAGGAAGCCCCTGCTCCATCCCCACACGGACCCTCCAGCGGCGGAGTCGGTCGAGCAGATCGAGGTCGACATCGCCCGGACAGTCGCCGCAGCGCCCGAGCGCTCGATCGACCTGGGACACGAGTGCACGTCCGCACTGGCGGCAGCGATTGAGCGCGACCGCGTCCTCGACCCTCGGCGCCCGACCCATCGACTCCTCGACCTGTCCCAGTTCGGACAGGAACCGCGAGGCCCGCCGAGGCTTGTGTTTGGAGTCGAAGCGCGCCAGCGACCAGCTCATCTGCAGCTGCCGACCGGCACGGGTCAGCGCCACATAGAACAGCCGCCGCTCCTCAGCGATGGCACGGGGAGTCTGCGCATAGCTGATCGGCAGCAGCCCCTCGCTCAGGCCGACCAGGTGCACGCTGTCCCATTCCAGGCCCTTGGCGGCGTGGAACGAGGCCAGGGTGACGCCTTCGATGTCGGGGGCGAACTGATGTTCGGCACGGTCGGCCAGATCGTCGAGGAAGGTCTCCATCGGCACGGGCAGCTCCTGACCTGCCTGATGGGCCTCGGCGAGATCGACGAGGGCCTTGAGGGACTCCCATTTCTGACGGGAGGCGCCGGGCCCCGGCGGCTCACGGGTGAAGCCGAGGGACCCCAGCACCTCCCTGACGACGTCGGGCAGCGCACGGCCGCTCGAGGTCGTTCGTGCGGCTCGGAGCATGAGGATGGCTTCCTTGACCTCCTTGCGAGCGAAGTACCGTTCCCCGCCCCGCAGCACATACGGGATTCCGGCAGCGGCCAACGCCTGCTCATAGGCCGGGCTCTGTCCGTTCGTGCGGAAGAGCACGGCGATGTTGCGCGGTCGGCGCCCGGCCTTGATCTCTGCCGAGATCGCGTTGACCACCCCTGTGGCTTCGGCCTCGTCGGTCGGATATTCGACCATGGTCGGCTGCTGGCCGACCGGATTGTCCGTCCGCAGGGTCAGCGCGCTCTTGGCGGTGTGTCTGAGCAGGCTGTTCGCGGTGGTCACGATCGCTTGGGAGGACCGATAGTTGCGGACCAGTCGAATCGTCCTGGCCTCGGGCATGGAGGTGCCCAGCGAACCGAGCAGGCTCGCATCGGCACCGGCGAAGGAGTAGATCGTCTGTGCGGGGTCACCGACGACGCACAGGTTGTCGCGGGGGCCGAGCCAGCGGGAGAGCACATCGAACTGCAGCGGTGAGACGTCTTGGAACTCGTCGACGACGAAGTGTCGGTACTGGTCGCGGATCTCTGCCGCGATCGCCGGATACTCGGCCAGGACCCCGGACAGCACCAGCAGCACATCGTCGAAGTCGAGCAGCCGTCCGCGGGTCTTCGCTTCACTGTAGGCCTCGAAGATGCGGACCATGTCTTCGACGCTCAGTCGTCCGGGCAGGTCGCGTGCCGCCGCCTTCGTGGCATAGTCCTCGATGCCCAGCAGTGAGGCGGAAGCGAATTCGACCTCCGATGCGACGTCTCGGGTCAGCTCCCGGCTGGTCTCCATCCCCAGGCTCTGCATGACAGAGCCGATGATGCCGGCCTTGTTCTCGATGATGCGCGGGAAGTCCCCCTCGGCGAACCGATCCCAGAAGAAGCGCAGCTGGCGCAGGGCCGCGGAATGGAAGGTGCGCGCCTGCACCGCGGGCACGCCGAGTCCGCGCAGCCGCGAACGCATCTCCCCCGCCGCCTTCGCTGTGAAGGTCAGGGCCAGAACCTGGTTGGGAGGGAACACCTCGGTGGCGATTCCGTAGGCGATGCGGTGCGTCATGGCTCGTGTCTTGCCCGTTCCGGCACCGGCCAGGACGATCACCGGGGAGTCGAAGTGGGTGGCGACCTCTCGCTGCTCCTCGTCCAGGGCCTCGAGAAGGGCCGTGGTCGGAGCGTTCACGCGTTGTCCAACCAGCTGTGGAGGAGTTGGCCGGCGATGGAGACGGTCGAGGGTGCCCGGACCGTCTTCGCGGCGATGGCGTCTCGCAGCTCCTCGCGAGTGAACCATCTCAGGGTGGCGATCTCGGTCCGGTCCGCGGCGAACTCACGGCTGGGTGCCTCGGCGGAGAACCCGAGCATGAGCGAACACGGGAAGGGCCACGGCTGGGACCCGAGGTACTGGGGATCTGTGACCTCGAGGTGGGCCTCTTCCCAGATCTCTCTGATCACAGCGCGTTCGAGTGTCTCCCCGGGTTCGACGAAGCCGGCCAGCAGCGAGTACCGGTCGGCCTCCCACGCGGCGTTGTTGCCCAGAAGGACGCGTTCGACGCCGTCGTCATCGGTGTTGACGATGACGACGATGACGGCAGGGTCGGTGCGCGGGAAGTGTTCGCTTCCGGTCTCCGGATCGCGGCGCACCCACCCGCCGAGGGCCGGTTCGGTCGGGCTGCCGGTGCGCGGCGAGTACTGGTGGGCGCGATGCCAATTGCCGACTCCCACGACTTCGCAGGCCAAGGACACCTGCACGTCGTCGAGGGACTCGGCCAATTGTCGCAGGGGCAGCCACACGGGTTCGGAGCTGTCGAGACCGTCGCCGGGTGCGGTGAGCAGATCGCTGGCATCGCGGGCCCGGGAGGCCTCCAGGGCTGAGTCGAGGTGACTGCGGCCGGCGTCATCGAGCGAGACTCCGATGTAGCGCGTCGCGGCGGCGTCCCGGCCGAGGTAGATCTCGGTCTGTCCCTCAGGCACCTGTTCGCGATCACCGAGGAAGAGCCCGCCGGCTGCCACAAGCAGGGCTCCGCGATGTTCGAAGACCGCTGCGGCTCCGGACGCCCAGACCTCGGACAGGTCTCCGTCCGAACCCCGGGTGAGATAGTCGCGATCGATTCCGTGACGGGCGAGGCTGATCGGCTTCACACGAGGCAATGACTTCATGCATTCCACGATAGCTCAGGGCCCTGACGCACACGGGTGCGAGTCGGCTCCGTCCGGGCCCCGGCTTCGGCGCGACTGACACGCTCGGCGGCGAGTCCCGTGTCTCAGCCGGGAGCAGACGGTAGATTGGGAAAGGTGGATACCAAGGCGCTCAAGTTGACTGCGATCGCGGCGACGATGCTCGACGGCTTCGCCCCGACGAAATGGACACCTCTGCCTCCCCTCGACGACGGTGTCAGAGTTCTGCTCGATGACGACCGGCAACAGCTCGTGGCGACGGCTCAGACTCAGCTCGATCGCACCGCGGACACCGGCTCCGCCGCCGAGGCGGGCCGCATCTACGACGCCATGTACCCGCACGCTGACTTCACATGGCCGCATCTGCGGGCCCTGACCGAGGTCGATGCCGAATACTTCGGCACCTCGACTCCGACGACCGTGACTCTGGTCGACCCCCTGCCCGGAGCGCCTCTGGGCGATGTGCCCATCGCCGACACGGCTCGGGCCAGTTCTTTGGCGCAGGCCCTGGCGACCCTGCATTCGGCCGCTCCCGAACCGGTTTCCGAGGCCGGTTTCCCGGTCGAGGACCCCTCTCGGTCGCAGTTCCTCATCCTCGAACGCCTCGACCAGGCCGCAAGCACCGGCCGGGTGCCCTCGGCTCTGCTCCAGCACTGGGAGGAGGAGTTCGAGAAGGTCGCTCTCTGGCACTTCCTGGCCACCCCCATCCACGGCTCCATCGATGAGGCGAGTGTCTACACAGATCAGGAGCGGGTGCTCGCGTTGTCGGAGATCGGCCGTCTGCGGGTGGCCGATCCTGCCGTCGATCTGGCTGCGGCCTCCGCACTGATCGACCCGGCGGCCCTGCCGACGTTCTTCGAGGAGTACCTCAACTCCCGTCCCCGCGCCGATGAGCACGTCATCACCCGTGCCGAGCTGCTGGCCGAATTCGCTGTCCTCGATTGGCTGCTCGAAGCCGTCGATTCCGGCGATGAGGCCGCCATCGAGGACGCCGCCGACCTCTTGGTCTCGTTCAACGACGTTCTCTTCGCCGCCGCCCCCGGCACCGATTCCGGGTCCGCCGAACACCGGGACGACGCCTCTGCCGAGACCCCGACGGCCGACGACGCCTCTGCCGGTGACGACGAGCACGAGGTCGTGTCCGACGGGACGAACGGTCCGGCGGATGAGGAGGGCACGGGTGTCGAGGCTGCGATCACCGAGCGGGACCGCAGCGACGTCTTCATCCCCCGTGCCCGACCGGCCTCCGCCTCCGACGAACCAGCCGCCGACGCACCCGCTGCATCCGACGAGTCCGCTGCCTCGACCGAACCCACTCCGGATCAGGATGACGGGACCGGTCCGATATCGCGACCGGACCGCCCCTGAACCACGGCTCGCCCCACCCGTAGTCCGCCCGGCGGTATCGACTGCCGAGGGGATCGGAGCCTGCCGGGAGATCGGAGATCAGGCAGGACCGGGATGCTGCCGCACCCGGAGTCCGGCGGGTCCGGAGTCAGGTGAGGTCGTTGGCCTCCAGCCAGGCGATGACCTCGTCTTCGTCGGGCAGATCGGTCAGACGCACGATCTCGTCGCTGCCGACGAAGTAGAACGTGCCCGTCACGTCGGTGATCTCCGGATGTGCCCGCAGGATCGCAAACCGGTAGAGCGCCAGCTGCCACTTCATCACCTCGAGCACGTGCGCCTCGGGTTTCTTCGAGGTCTTCCAGTCGACGACCTCCGCGTGCCCGTCGGTGATGAATACGGCATCGATCTTGCCGGGGACCCGGAACCTGCCGAGGACGAGTTCGAACGACATCTCCACGTGGTCGGGGCTTCTGCTGGCGAATTCGGAGGACAGGAAGGTCTCCTGCAGCCGTTCGACGGTGGTCGCATCGATCGATCGCACGAGTTCGTCTTCGCCGATGTCGATGCTCGACTGCCCGAAATGCTGTTCGACCCAGGAATGGAAGTTCGTGCCGATCTCGGCCGCCCGGCTGGGCGGGGTCGGTATCGGGCGCAGAGTCTGCGTGCGGAAGCTCTGCGGATCCCGCCGCCAGGCGACCAGGGCGGTCGCCGACAGTCGATCGGGCATGCCCGCGGCAGAACCGGTCTCCGGCCGGTCCCCGATGCGAAGCGCCTGGGCGGCATAGCGTCCGACGGGACCGGGCTCTGCGGCCAGCTCCTCCAAACCGACCTCTCGGCTGGCCTCGACCCACTCGGCTGCGCGCTGAGCCGCGGCGACCCGTTCGGTGCGCGGAACCGGCCACAGGCTGGTCTCGATCCGGTCTTCCTCGCTCTCATCGGCCGGTTCGGGGATCTCCACCTGTGCCCCGAGCGCTTCGATCGCCTCGGTGAGGAAGGGAGAGGGCTCGTCGGGAACGGTCCTCGCCCCCATCAGTTCGGCCCCGAGCCACAGGTAACGCTTGGCTCGGGTGAAGGCGACATAGGCAAGACGCCGTTCCTCGGCCACGTGGGCCTCGGCGATGCGCGGCCTGATGAAGTCCCCGATCCATTCGTCGAGTGCCTTCTTCGTCTCGAACTCGGCCTCCCGCAGATCGAAGTCGACCAGGTGCGCTCGGTCCCCTCGCAGGGGATACGGCAGGGCGGTCCGGTCCATCCAGCCCTCCTTGTCACGCGGTTCGGTCGGGAAGTCCTTGACCACGAGCGAGGGCACGGCCACCGCGTCGAATTCCAGCCCCTTCGATGCGTGAACGGTCATGATGTTGATCGCATCGGCTGCCGCCGTCGGTTCGACGGCGTTGAGGGCGTCGTGAGCTTCCATGAGGCTCAGCCAGGACAGGAAGCCGGTGATCGTGGGCTGGTCGTCGGTGGTCGCGTACTGGCTGGCCGCGGACAGGAACGAGTCGACGGCCGAGCGGTGCAGGTTGCGCAGGGAGTCGTTCAGACCCCAGATGTCCGAGTCGATCCCGGTCTCCGCCATGGCCGTGCGGATGATCGAGGAGATGGTGCCGGTGCCCGACCGGACGGTGCGCAGCGCCCGGGCCAGTGCGACCAAGCGGTCCAGTGCTTCTCGGCTCAGCCCTGCCGCTCGGTAGTCGGCGACCAGTGCCCTGTCCGCGGCCGTTCGCGGACCCTGGTCGATGGCGCGCTGGACTTCGATGAGCTCGTCGACGCCTTCGACGATGGTGGCCTGGTCGATGGCTTCGGCGATGACCTCAGCGGGGTCGAGGCCCGCTTCGGTCCGTTCCGCCTGCCGTCGTTCGGTCTGTCTGTGGGTGAATGACTGCAGTCCGGCGATGTCGCCGGCACCGAGTCCGAGCATGCGGCCGCTGATCAGCCGCATGAGTTCGTTGCCGGCCATCGGGTCGACGGCCGCGGTGAGCACCGCCCGCAGGTCGGCGACGAAGGGGTCGCTGAGCAGCCCGGAGGAACCGTGCACATGGACTGCGAACCCCGCGGCCTCCAGGGCGGCTGCGACGGCTGCGAAATGCGCGCGTTTGCGGCACAGCACGGCCTTCGTCGCCCCTTCGGGGATGGTGGCGAACCATTCGGTGAGGGCTCTCAGGCCGTTGGTGAGGAAGTCGGGGTCGTGTGCGCCCGAGCTGATCTCGATGCCCACCTGCCCGTCGCCGGCTCCGTCGCGGGCGGTCAGCGGGCTCTCGCTGCTGTCGGTGAGTCCTTCGGCGATGCGGTTGGCCACGTGCAGGATCGACCGGTCGTTGCGCCAGCTCGTGCTCAGTGTCAGCGATTCGACCTCGGTGAAATCGGAGGAGAAACGGCTCATATTGTCGGCGCTGGCACCTCGCCACCCGTAGATGGCCTGTCGGGGATCGCCGACAGCGGTCACGGCGGTCGAGGCGAACAGGTCGCGCAGCAGTCTGAGTTGGGCGACCGACGTGTCCTGGAATTCGTCGAGGAGGACGATCCTCCAGCGTGCTCTCTCGGCCTGAGCCGCGGCCGGCACTTCGTCGATGATGCGCTGGGCGAATCTCACCTGGTCGGAGAAGTCCATCGCCAGGTTCTGTCGCTTCGCCTGCATATAGGCATCGGCCAGCCGTGCGGTCCTGATCTTCGCTTCGAGCTTCGCCCGCCGCCCGTTGGGGTCGACCGGTTTTCCCTTGCTGGATACGAGCGCGGCCAGACACTGTTCGAGGTAGTCGGTGACCTCGTCGACGTCGCGTCCATGATCGTTCATGGCTCCGGCCAGTGCGATGATGTCGGCGATCATCGTCTCCCGGGAGAAGTTTCCGGGTATCTCATCCGGCGGCGTGGAGTCGATGATCTTCGCGGCGATGGTGTGCGCGGCGGCGTCGTCGAGCAGCACGGTCTCGGGTTCGATTCCGATGCTCGCTCCGTGTTCGCTGACGATCGAGGCCGCATACGAGTTGTAGGTCGACACGGTGGGAGTGTCCAGACCGGGCAGCGACAGCTCCCGGCCCTGCCCGAGGTTGTGCCTGAGCCGGGACAGGAGCACGCGGATGCGTCCTCCGAGTTCGCCGACGGCCTTGCGGGTGAAGGTGAGTCCGAGGATCTCCTCCGGCGATACGTGCCCGTTGGCGACCAACCACACCACTCGCTGCGAGATGACGGTGGTCTTGCCGGAGCCGGCGCCGGCGGTGACCTTCATCGACTGCTGCGGATCGGCTTCGATGATGATCTTCTGTTCCGGGCTGGGCGGGAAGGCCTGTGCGGGGTCGGCGGCTGTCAGCCGCGCGAGCTGTTCGGCGGTGAAGCGCATCAGTTCTCCTCCAGCATCTTCGGACCGATCGCCGGGCAGGACGATCGGACGGGACAGCTCTGGCATTTCTGCGGTTCGACTCGGGCGGGGAAGCTCGCCGCCCGCATTCTGCCGGACACATCGTCGATGAGGTCCCGAGCCCAACCGGGGTCGGAGTCGGCCTCGAGGGCCGGCTGCTCCCTGACGGTCCGGGATGATCTGCGCAGGAAGACGAGTTCGGCACCATAGGCCTGGGCCTCGAGTCTCTCGTCCTGTCCGATCGTGATGGTGCCCGAATTGATCGCCTCCTGGTACACGCCCAACTGAGCGTGCCGGTCCATCTCCTTGCCGGCCACGACGTTCCGGCCCGTTTTGAAGTCGACGATGCGCAGACCGCCCTCGACCTCCTCGACGCGGTCGAGGCGGCCGGTGACCTTCCACTGCCGTCCCTCGTCGTCGACGCCGACGGCGTAGACCTGTGCCTCCACCCCCACCAGTTCGCCGGGAGCGTTCATGATGTACTCGCCGAGGCGGTCGGCCATCGTCATCGCCACATCGAATTCGCGTTCGCGTTCCCACTCCGCGTCGAATTCGAGGGTGTGGAACTCCTTCTGCACATAGTCGCGGATCGCCGAGGTCGGGCCTTCGGGGTAGTTCTCGGCGGCCGCGTGGATGATGGTGCCGAGGTTCTGGGCGGTCGAGCTCGGACGGTCCCCGCCGTTGCGGGTGAGGAACCACCGGAGGGCGCAGTCCGTGAACGATTCCACCTGCGATGGTGACACCCGCACCGTGTCGGCGGAGGTGAACAGCGGTTCGCTGGTGGTGATGTCCTCGGCTTCGCGCCACTGCTTCGGGTCCGCCACCGCTGGGTTCGCCGCCGCCAGTGCGCGCATCAGCTGCGCCCAGGTCTGAGTCTGCTCATCGGGCGGGCCCTCGACGTCGGACCCGCCGTTGGTGTCGGGCCCGAGCGCCGCAGCGGACTGGAGCAGGTGGGCTCTGGCATGTGCGGCCATCTCGGTCAGCGTCAGCGGCGGCAGTTCGTCCTCGTGGGTGATCGCATAGCCGTCGGCCGCCTCGGTGCCTTTGGCGGTGCCGGCGGCCAGAACGTCGAAGAACGGTGAGGGCTCGGTCTCGGCATCCGTCACGGCCGTGACGATCACCCGCTCCTGTGCTCGGCTCAGCGCGGTATAGAACAGTTCGCCCTCCTCGCGCAGGTTCGTCCGCTTCGCATGCGAGTGGTAACCCGGGTCCGCGGTGACGGTCTCCCCCGTGGCCAGCACCGAGGCGAGGTCGGTCAGGCCGAGGATGCCGCCGCGCAGCTTCGGGTTCGGCCACACCCCGTCGTTGACCTCGGCGATGATGACCAGAGGAACCCGCACATGGGCCAGGGAGGACGGCGTGCCGACTCGCACGTGGTCGGCGAACCCGGCGGTGTCGGCCAGGGAGTCCTGCGCGATGTCCTGTTCGGCGACGATCCCGGCGAAGGAGCGCGCGGTGAAGCCACCTCGGTCGGCGATCTTCTCGGCAAGGGCGAACAGCCGCAGCACCGAGTCCAGGTAGCCGTGGGTGACCGATTCGGGGTCGCGCAGCGCCTCGTCCTGCCATCTCTGTGCCACCCCGGCGGCATCCCAGATCGCCCACAGCGCCTGGTGCGGGTCGGATGTTCCGACCTCGGCCGCCGCGTGGAGCATGCGTGAGATCGTCGCCAGCCCCTGCGGGGACGAATCGTCGATGGGGCTGCGCAGCGCCTGCGCGAGCGAGGCCGTGCTGCTGGCGGCGGGAAAGCGCCGGCGCACGCTGCGCCTGAAGCGACGGATCTGGACCGGGTCGAGTCGGACATAGATGCTGCCGGCCAGGGACAGGGCGAGTTCGGCGATCGACTCATCGTCGTCGAAGTCCGGCCGGGTCGACAGCAGCTGCAGCAGCGGAGCGGTCGCGGGATCGATGTTCAGCGGCTGCATCAGCGTGGCGATGGACACGCCTGAGGCGCGCAGCTCGCTGGCGATCGTCCGAGCCGTTGCCGAATTCCGGCAGATGAGTGCGACATCGGACCAGGAGTGTCCGTTCTCGACGAAGTTCGTGATCCGACGCGCCAGATACCGATGTCCCGATGCGCTGCCATCGAACACATGGGTCTCCAGCGGAACGTCGCGACCGGTTTCCGCGGGCGTCTCCTCGCCGGGCACAGCCTCGGCAGGGGCTCCCTCCTTCTCCTCCCCCCGCGGTCGGGGCATGTGCCCCAGAGACCACCGGGTGGTGATCCTGCCGCCGAATCCGTCGATGACCTCGGCCAGTTCCGGATCGACGTCCCCCGGCCGGTCGAGGACGACGGTGTCGAAGCCCGCCTCGGCAGTGGCACGATCGATGATCGAGGCATCGGCGCCGTGGAACCGTCCGGTCACCGTTTCCGGGGAGCCGAACAGGGCCACGGCGCTGCCGCGTCCTCTCAGCTGCTCGAGAATCCCCCAGCTGGCCGCCGGGAAGTCCTGCACCCCGTCGGCGAGCACCACCCCGGGCACCCGATCGGGAGCGAAGGTCCACGCTCTGCCGGCGGTCACCTCGGCGGGTTCTCGGAAGATCTCGAACGCGGCCAGGGCGAGCACGGTGGCGGAGTCGACTCCCCCGTAGCCGGGCATGGACATGATGCCCAGATACTCGTCGAGGATCTCGGCCACGGCCGACCAGCGAGGATCGGGATGCCGGGCAAGGGCGCGCTCAAGAGCACTGCGGCCGAAGTCGAAGACGTGATCGCCGCCGTCCGGTTCGGGCACGCGCAGACCGAAGTCGAATTCCATCACCCGGTTGAGGGCGTCCCTGACCTCGGTGCGGAAGGCAGCCGTCGAGCGGACCTCGGCGGTGATCTCCGACGGCCAGTCGGGACCACGGGAGTGACCGCGCTCGTGACCGGCGAGGAGGTCGGCGAGGAACACGTCCTGATCGGCCCCGGAGATGAAGGCGAGGTCCTCTCCGGTCCTCGTCGTGTGAGCGGCCCGGGCGATGCCGTAGGCGAAGGAGGACACGCTGCGGGCCGGAGCGGCCGAGAGCACCGCATCGGCGGGAACCTCGAGTCGGTTGCGCAGCACATCGGCATGGTCGCGATCGGCGGTGAGCACGAGGACGGACGAGGGATCGACCTGAGCGACCAGATGCGAATAGAGCGATTCGAGCAGTGTCGTCTTGCCCGTACCGGGGCGGCCGACGATGTTCAGGCAGCCACCGGAGAGCAGCGTGGCGCCCATCTCCTTCGTCATCTCATCCATACCCGTATTCCACCACGAGCAGCTGACACGACTTCCCCGACCCCCGGATCCGGCGCGTCACCTCCGCCCTGCCTGCCCGGTCACAGGCTGGTCTTCGCGTAGCATTGAAGAATGTCGAGTCCACAACAGAGATTGCCCCGTGACCAACGCCGCGACCAATTGGTGTCCGTGGCGCGCTCCGTCTTCGCCACACGTGGATATCGAACGACGTCGATGGACATGATCGCCGAGGCCGCCGGCGTGTCCAAGCCCGTGCTCTACCAGCATTTCGATTCGAAGCAGGATCTGTATCTCGCGCTCATCGATTCCTCCGCCGCCCACCTGGACTCCCGTCTGGCCGAGGCGCTGGGCTCGACGAACGATCCGCACGAACAGGTCCGCGCCACCTATCGTGCCTATTTCGATTTCGTCGTCTCGCACCGTGAAGAGTTCGTCATCATCTTCAACTCCGACGTCTACGAACCGAAGGCCGAGAAGAAGCTGCGCAATCTGCGGGAGAGGTCGGCCGCACGTGTGGTCACTGCCCTGCAGAACTTCGCACCGCTGAAAGACGACGAGGCCCAGCTTCTGTGCCGGGCTCTCATCGGCACCGCCGAGGTCGTCGTCAAACAGCTCGACTCCCAGCGCGGCGTCGATGTCGACTCCGCCGTGTCGCTGCTGACCCAGATGAGCTGGGGCGGGCTGAGTTCGTTCTCCCAGCGCTGAGTCCCGCCCTGACGACATTCCCTCCGTCGCCGCATCAGCCCAGAGCGGAATCGAACGGGAAGAAAACCCCTGTCGGCTGACGTTAGGCTGAGCACAGGCCAAATCATCATCTGCCATCGAGAATCTGCAAGGAGCACCATGGAAATCAAGATCGGCGTCAAACAGACTCAGCGTGAGATCACCTTCGAAACCGACGAGGACCCGAAGGACCTGGCTGCACGCATCGAGGAGAAGGTCCAGTCCGAAGGGCTGCTGACGTTCTCGGACACGAAGGGACGTCAGATCTTCGTTCCCGCCGGATCGCTGGGCTATATCGAAATCGGCGCCGAAACGATCCGTCGCGTCGGGTTCAACGCCTGAGCTGCGCCTCGCCGCATCCGACGCGGCGATGATCTCGCCGCGTCGAACGGAGACAGCGCCCCGGTCATGACGACCGGGGCGCTTCGCTTCGTCCGCTCAGGCGACGAGGCCGAGGGCCGACATCCGCCTCGAATGGTTCGAGGTCACCGAGGGGATCATCTCGACGACGAGGTCCTCATCGATGCCGAGGATCGGATCGGTGAGCAGACTGCGAGCCCGCCCCAGCGTCTCGGCGACGAGCTTGCGGCCCCACAGCGCCAGACGCGACGCCAGCTGTGTGTCCTCGGCCACCTCGGCCGTGAGCCGATTGCGCGCATAATCGCTGGCCCGTGTATCATCGAGAATTGCAATAGCCAGGCTGTATCCGGGCTCGACGAGTTCGTCCACAGCCGTGCGGTAGAAATCATTCATGATTCCGTCGAAGACGAATCCCTTCATGAGGCTTTCGTACCAGTCGCGAGGACGAGTCCTCTCAGCCAGAGTGCTGAAGGTGGGCTCGAAGTGCTGACAGAGCTCGATCACATCCTGGCCCATCTGATCGATGTGCTGTGAGAGCTGTTCGAAGTTCGCGAATGACTGGGAGGCCAACCGCGCCAGGATGACCTTGTCATCCAGATCCGCCGCGGTCGTCGCGTTGGTGGCCATACGTTCGAAACCGGTCAGCTCGCCGAACGCCAGAAGCGCGAGCGTTGCAGCATCAGTACCGGCCAATGGGACAGAATCGGGCATAGTTCAAGACTACCGGTTCTGAGCCATGACAAGCGCGCATGCGCTAAAAGGAGTTTGGAATATGGCGGAGACAGAAGCGGATTTCGCGGACCTGGGAGTCGCCGGACCGATCGTGGCCTCGCTGGCCGCAGCGGGCATCACCCATCCCTTCCCGATTCAGGCACTGACGCTGCCGGTGGCGCTCTCGGGCGCCGACATCATCGGTCAGGCGAAGACCGGGACCGGCAAGACCCTCGGCTTCGGCATCCCTCTGCTCCAGCGAGTCGTCGGCAAGACGGAGGACGCGTCGGTGACCTCCGACCCGGAGTCGACTCCCGACAGCACGGGCGACGCCAAGGAGCCGCGTCTGCCGCAGGCCCTCGTCGTCGTGCCCACCCGTGAGCTGGCCAAGCAGGTCGCAGCCGATCTCGTCACTGCCTCGGTGCAGCGTGATATCGACATCATGACGATCTACGGCGGCATGGACTTCGATCCCCAGATCAGCCGTCTCAAGGCAGGCGTCGACGTCGTCGTCGGCACCCCCGGTCGCCTCCTCGACCTCTATGGGCGCAAGATCCTCAGACTCCACCGTGTCCGCACCGTCGTCCTCGACGAGGCCGATGAGATGCTCGATCTCGGGTTCCTGCCCGATGTGGAGAAGATCATCGATGCGGTGCCCGCGCACCGGCAGACGATGCTGTTCTCCGCGACCATGCCCGGGGCGGTCATCTCCCTGGCCCGCCGCTACATGGACCACCCCACCCACATTCGCGCTCAGGACCACGAAGACCTGTCGCTGATGGGAAAGAACACCACCCAGTTCGTCTACCGCGCCCATTCGATGGACAAGAGCGAACTCGTCGCCCGGATGCTCCAGGCCGAGGGACGCGGACGCACCATCATCTTCACCCGCACCAAACGCACGGCCGACAAATTGGCCGCCGAACTCGGCGATCGCGGGTTCGCGGTCAGAGCCCTGCACGGCGACCTCGGCCAGGCGCAGCGCGAAAAGGCGCTGAAATCCTTCCGCGAGGGCAAGGTCGACGTGCTCGTGGCCACCGATGTCGCCGCCCGCGGCATCGACATCGACGACGTCACCCACGTGGTCAACTACCAGTGCCCGGAGGACGAGAAGACCTACGTCCACCGCATCGGACGCACCGGTCGCGCCGGCAACTCGGGTGTTGCCATGACGCTCGTCGACTGGGACGACATGCCGCGCTGGCGCCTGATCAACAGGGCCCTCGGACTCGACTTCGACGAACCGGCAGAGACCTACTCCACCTCGCCGCACTTCTTCTCCGACCTCGGCATCCCGAAGGGCACCAAGGGCCGCCTGCCGCGTCAGCACTCCGAAGGCGAGGCCGACGAGGAGAGGAAGGGCCGCAGATCGGAGCGTCAGCGCGGTTCGGGCCGCGGTCGCTCCGGCGAGCGCCGAGGCGGGTCCTCGGATCGTCGCGGTGCCTCGGCGGGCTCCGGTGATGAGGAGCGCAAGCCGCGCCGTCGGCGTCAGCGCCGCCGCACACGCGGAGGCAAGCCCGTCAACCGGCCGCAGGGCGGTCGCCCGACCGCCGACTCGAACGAGAGCTGACCCGCACTCACAGGGCCCCGACCATTCGGTCGGGGCCCTCGTTCACTCTGCGTTCAATTCGACGGCCGATCTCGTTCAATTCGGTGACCGATACTCATCGGAGTCCCTGTCATCGAGTACGAACGAGAGTGAGTCATTGTTCGGTCCACGCCGGTTGGACGCACAGTCCCCCGCAGCACCCACCCGGTCCGGTCTCGTGCCCACCGCCGAGTCTGCGCCTCAGTCAGCATCGGGGACTCAGCCGGCTGCCGCGGCTGAGGCGGAACCGGGAACGCAGGCGATGCCGGTGGCCGCCGAGCTGACTGAGTCCGGATCACCATCGAGCCCGAAGCGGACTCGCCCCGTTCCCGAACTGCCTCGTTCCCGTACGTCTTCCGGGGCCGGTCGGGCTGAGCGGCCCCACAGGCATGACGTCGACGTCATGCGCGTCCTCGCCGGGCTGACGGTCATGGTCGGCCATTCCGGCGGCGTGCTCATCGGCCGTGCCGAAGAAGGCAGCGATGCCTGGTGGCTCGGTCACTTCGCCGAGGCGGTCAATCCCTGGGCCGTGCCCATGTTCTTCATGATCGCAGGCTGGGCCGTGCTCGCCGGGGCACCGCCGCGCACCGAAGCGAAGATGTGGGACCGCATCGTCCGCCACCTGGTTCCGCTCGCCTGCTGGTCGGTCATCTTCGTCCTCGGATTCAACCTCTTCGACACCGACGCCGTCGATGTCCGCCACGAACTCGTGCGCAGCGTCTTCGAAGCCGGCCGTCCCGGTTTCCACCTGTGGTACCTCTACGCGTACATCCCGCTCATCCTCGTCTTCGGCACTCTGGTCCTGTTCTGGCAGGGCCAGCGCCCGTGGAGGCTCGCCGGACTCGCCCTCGTCCTCGGCGGTTCGACCGTCTGGGTGCCGTTCCTCATCGACGTCATCGGTGTCGGATACGACGGATGGAAGTGGGGGTTCGCGACCTATCAGGTCGTCTACTTCGTCATCGGCGCCTTCATCATCCACCACGCGGGGCAGCTGCGTCCGCCGATCTGGTCGCTCGGCCTGCTGTTCGCGGTCTCGGCCCTCGGTGTGCTGTGGTGGGAGTCGAGGAGGTCCTATCCGATCGAGAACGCGAATCCGCTCATCAT
The DNA here is from genome assembly GCA_019117545.1 of Candidatus Brevibacterium intestinavium. Lineage (GTDB taxonomy): Bacteria > Actinomycetota > Actinomycetes > Actinomycetales > Brevibacteriaceae > Brevibacterium > Brevibacterium intestinavium. The sequence goes on along the minus strand of DWZN01000229.1, from coordinate 21,174 downwards.
CGGGCTCGCCGTCAGCGTCATCCTCATCGTCTCGCGCATCCGCCTCGGCGCCCGGTCGAAGAAGGTGTTCGCCTTCCTCGCCTCGGCCTCATTCGGAGCGTTCCTGGTCCATGTGTTCTTCCTCGAGCTCTTCTTCGAACGGCTCTTCGACATCGAGGCCGGACCGGTGCTTCTCGTCGTCCAGTATCTCGGCTTCCTCATCCTCATGGCCGCAGCATCCTTCGCGCTCAGTCTGACCTGGGGACGTCTGCGCCTGCGCAGGCTTCTGGGCTGAGGCCGGGCGGGGTCTCAGCCCTGGATGAAGTCGACTCCGCCCGGCCGGGAGGCGGCGCGGTCGAGCAGCCTGGTGAGCATGTGCTCGGAGGTGACGTGTTCGCCGAGGCGGTTGGGCTTGCCCGTCCCGTGGTAGTCGCTCGAGCCGGTGATGATGAGATCGTGCTCATGGGCGAGCCGGCGCATGGTCTCCCGCTCCTGCGCCGGATTGTCCCGGTGGTCGACCTCGAGGCCGTCGAGGCCGGCGGCGATGAACTCGGTCATCGCGGAATCGGGCACGACACGTCCGCGCATGGCCGCACGCGGGTGGGCGAAGACCGACACACCCCCGGCTTCGCGGATGAGACCGATCGCGGTGATCGGGTCGATCGTCGGCAGCGCCACATGGTACTTTCCGCGACTGGACAGGATCGATGAGAAGGCCTCCGTGCGCGTCTCGACGACCCCGGCCGCCACGAGGGCATCGGCGATGTGCGGACGGCCGATCGTCGCGTCCTCACCGGAGACCGAGAGCACTGCATCCATGTCGATCGGATAGTCCTCGGCCAAGCGTTCGATGATGAGATGGGTCCGGTCGAGACGTGCCCGCCTCGTCTCCTGCACGACCGCGGCCAGGCCCGTGTCATAGGGGTCGTGGAGGTAGGACAGCAGGTGGACGCTGATGCCTTCGTAGCGACAGGAGATCTCCATCCCGCGGACGAGGCCGAGCCCGTAGACCCGGGCTGCGTCCTCGGCCGGATTCCACCCCGCCGTGGTGTCGTGGTCGGTGAGGCCGACGACGTCGATGCCCTCCATCGAGGCTTCTGAGATGAGTTCGGAAGGAGTCTGGGTCCCGTCCGAGAATGCGGTGTGCACATGGAGATCGATGACCATGGTCACAGTCTATCGGCATCTGTCGTCCCGTCTCCCACATCCGGGCGCCGAGTCAGTCGGGCCGCCTAGACTGGGGACATGACAGAGCAGAACTCAGAGACTCCAGACACGACTCAAGCACTCGCAGACCGCGTCAACAACCGCTCGCACCGCCCCAACTCGCGAGCCTTCCGCGATTTCGTCGCCTCCGGCTGGGATCGCACCCCGCTCCACGCCGAGGCCCTCGCCGCAGCCGGCTTCACACCCGCACGTCGGGCTCAGGTCTCCGCTGCCTTCCCCGGCGAACGGCTCGTCATTCCCGCCGGCGGCCTCAAGGTCCGCTCGAACGACACCGACTACCGTTTCCGTGCGCATTCGGCCTTCATCCACCTCACCGGCCTGGAGACCGACTCCGAACCCGATGCCGTCCTCGTCTTCGAACCCACCGACGACGGCCACGAGGTGACTCTGTACTTCCGTCCCCGGGCCGGCGCCGACACCGAGGAGTTCTTCTCCGACTCCCGCTACGGCGAATACTGGGTCGGCCCCCGGGCGGACCTCGAGGCCATGGCCACCATGACCGGCATCGCCACCGAGAACTCGGCCACCGTCGACGACGCCATCACCAAGGACCTCGGATCCATCTCCGTGCGCCTCGTGCGCCAGGCCGATACCCGTGTCGACGGTGTCATCGATCTCGCCCGGACCCAGGTCCAAGCCGATCTCGAGACCTCCGAGGCCGGGGACGCGGAACTGGCACAGATGCTGTCCGAACTGCGCCTGATCAAGGACGACCACGAGATCGACGCCCTGCGCGAAGCGGTCGCGATCACCCGGGCGGGCTTCGACAACGTCGTCGCCTCGCTCCCCCAGGCACTCGACCACCGCCGAGGTGAGCGCGTGATCGAAACCGCCTTCGAAACCGCCGCCCGCTCCGACGGCAACGGAGTCGGCTACGACACGATCGCGGCCTCGGGCAACAACGCCTGCACCCTGCACTGGATCCGCAATGACGGTCAGGTCCGGGACGGCGACCTCGTCCTCGTCGACGCCGGTGCGGAGGCCGATTCGCTCTACACCGCCGACATCACCCGCACTCTGCCGGTGTCCGGCACCTTCACCGAGGTGCAGGCGAAGATCTACGACGCGGTGCTCGCCGCCTCCGATGCCGCCTTCGCCGTCGCCGCCGATCACGCCAAGCGGCCGGTGAAGTTCCGCGAGGTCCACGAGGCGGCCATGGAGGTCATCGCCGAACGGCTCGAGCAGTTCGGCGTCCTGCCCGTCTCCGCAGCCGAATCGCTCTCTCCCGAGGGCCAGCAGCACCGCCGGTGGATGGTCCACGGCACCAGCCACCACCTGGGCCTTGACGTCCATGACTGCGCTCAGGCGCGGGCGGAGATGTACCTCGATGCCACACTCGAACCCGGCATGGTCTTCACCATCGAACCAGGACTGTACTTCAAGGCCGATGATCTGCTCCTGCCCGAGGAATTCCGCGGCATCGGTGTGCGCATCGAGGATGACGTCCTCGTCACCGCCGACGGGGTGGAGAACCTGTCCGCGGACTTCCCCCGCACCCGCGCCGAGGTCGAAGCCTGGGTCCAGGGACGATGACCGACAGCGGTGGCAGCGCGCCGGAGGCAGGCGTCGGTCCGGTCCGCTCGCGTGGGATCCTCGAAGTTCCCGGCATCGGCCTCGGCCATGCCGGGCAGTTCTCCCAGGCCCGGATGACCGGATTGAGTGTGGTGCTGCCTCCGCCGGGGTCGACCGTCGGCGTCGACGTCCGCGGAGGCGGCCCGGCCACCCGTGAGACCGATGTCATCGCACCGGGGACGCATTCCTACGGTGCCGATGCCATCGTCCTCACCGGCGGTTCCGCGTTCGGGCTCGGCGCCGTCAGCGGGGTCGTGGGGACCCTCGCCGAGGCGGGCCGCGGTTTCCCTGCCGCAGGCCTGGACGGCACTGTCATCCCCCTCGTCCCCGCAGCCGCGATCTTCGACCTCGGCCGCGGGGACGGATCCGTTTCCCCACCCACGCCGGATGAGGGTGCTCTGGCCGCGCGCGCGGCACTGTCCGCGGCCTCCGGGGCCACCGCCGATGAGGCTGTCAGAGGCAGTGTCGGGGCTGGGCTCGGAGCCCGTTCGGGATTCCAGAGCCTGCGCAGCGGACTCGGATCCTTCGCGATCCGCCTGCCCGGCGGCACCGTGGTCGCTGCCCTCGTGGCAGCGAACTCACTGGGCACCATCGGCTCGCCTGCCGGCGGTCTGTGGTTGGACCCGCTGCTGCGGTCCTACGGTTTCGGCACACCAGCTGTGACCGGACTGCCCGCGGCGAGCACAGAGGCTGATGACAGGAACACGACGATCGCAATCGTCGCCACCGATGCGGCAATGGATCCGGCTCAGGTGACGCGTATGGCCGCGGGGGCGCATGCGGGCATCGCCCGCGCCGTACAGCCCTCGCACACGCTCTTCGACGGCGACACGGTCTTCGGCATCGCCACCGGTGCACGGCCGCTTTCCGAGGGTTTCGAGTCCTCGACCCGCGAACTCGTGTCCATCACCGCCGCGGCCGCCGATGCCCTCAGTCTGGCGATCCTCGATGCGCATGCCTCGGCGGCGCCGGCCGACGCCGCGTGGCGGCAGCCACCGACCCTGTCCGAGATCGCACCGGACTTCACCTCCGCGTTCACCGCGCTCTGAACTCGAAGGCGGGGCCCGCCATCCGGCGGGCCCCGCAGCCGTCTCTCTCAGATCGGTTTCGAGTCAGTCGTTGCGAGCGGACTGAGCCTCGTCGGAGTCGAGGCCCTTCGGCTCCCTGATCTCCTTCTTCTGCTGAGTGTCGAAGCCGTCCTGGCGCAGCAGCTTCTGCGATTCGGACTGGGCTGCGGCCTCGTCCTCGACAACGGTGAACCGGATCGTCTCAGTGAATTCACGGCCGTAGCGGTCGGTTCCGGTCACCTCGGCGGTGTGGGTGCCCAGGCCGAGGTCCGACGGGATCTCGGTCCGCCACAGGTGAGAGCTCGACTGCCCGACGTTGCCGGAGGTGCGCAGGTTCTGCGAGGCCGTGTACGGATCGGTGTACTCCCAGCCCTTGGCCAGGGCCTCGCCCTCGCCCGGCTGCGTGTGCTCGGACTGCTTCGGGCTCTTGCCGTCGAAGCTGACCTCGACGCGCGCATCCGAGGTCCCGGCCAGGAAGCTCGAGGTCAGCCACGTCTGCCCCTGCTTGAGGTCGTCGCGGGTGACGACCCGTTCGGAGATCGCCTCCGGAGGGGCACCGACCTTGTCCGCGTCCTGCCAGTCCTGTGCCTTCTGCGCCCAGTCGCGCCACTGCGGCGAGTTCACACCGAGCAGCAGCTGGTGGTCATCGGATTCGCCTCGAACGGTGTAGCGTTCGCTGCGCGAGGCACCGTCGAATTCCAGGGTGAGCACACCCGGTTCGGAGGCGTCCTGAGTGAACGAGTACGGCAGTCCGTCGGCGTTGAGCCCTCCGGAGTACCAGTCGCCGGAGACCGCGCCGGCGACGATCTGCGTGTGCGGCAGCTTCTCGATGCCGGCTGCCGCCCATTCCTTGCGCGTCTGCCCGGCTACGAGGTTCTCCTGCGTGTGCGTGTGACCTCCGACGGTCACGGCGTTCGGGTAGTCGGCGATGACGTCGTAGAATTCCTTCGCATTGTCGACGACGACCTCTTTGTGGGTGAGGATCGGCGCGTGTGTGGCGATGACGACCTGCGCATTCTTCGGCACGTTCTTCAGATCGTTGGCCAGCCACGTCAGCTGCTCGTCGGTGATCTTCTCCTTGTACTTCCTGTTGTTCGCCTTGCCTTCGTATTCGATGCTGTCGAGGACGACGAAGTGAGTCTTGCCGACCTCATAGGAGAAGTAGGACGGACCGAACTGATCGCGGAACGTGTCGAGGGCGTGAGCATCATCGACGGCGTCGTAGTCCTGGTCGTGGTTGCCCGGAGCGACGCGGACCGGTCCGTTCATCTGCGAGTAGATGTCGCGCAGATCGTCGTTGAGGCTGAGGTCGTCGCCGACGTTGTCGCCCAGCAGCAGCACGCCGCAGGCACCGTAGTCGTTCCGATCGGCGAGGTCTCCGACGGCGCCGTCGCGGGCATAGCCCATCTCGGTCTTGTCATAGGCCTGTGTATCGGCGGCGATCGGGCAGTTCTGCTCCGGCTCGGCAGAGGCCTGCGATTCGACCATGGGGAAGTTCACGGCCTTCGGGGTGTCCCCCGTCGGTTCGATTCCGCCGTACTTGAGGTCTCCGGAGCCTTCCGGCAGGTGGTTGTAGCTGAACTGTGCGACCTTGTCCTCGTCGACGGGCACCTGCCAGCCGGCCGGCTGGGTGATGGACACGGTCATATTGTCCCGCACGGGCAGCTCGTAGCGGCCCTCGCCGTCGGTCTGGACGACGTCGACGCCGTTGGACACGGCGACTCCGGCCACGCCCTTCTCGTCGCCGTCGAGCTTCGAGTTCTGGTTGACGTCGTCGAAGACCTGACCGGTGAGCGTCTCCGGATCCTCGGGCTGCCCGCGATCGACCTGCACATGTCCTTCGTAGAGCTCAGCCGGCGGCTGCGCCGCGGCCGCCGTGGGGGAGAGCAGCGGAGCGAAGAGCGAAAGGACAGCGCAGGCGCCGAGACCTGCGACCGCTGTGCGGGGACGGATTGGGCGTGTGTGCATGAATGACTCCTGTATTCGACTGTGGCTGCATCTGCCGAGTCACGACCCTAAGGAGGCGGATCGACGAGGAAGTGAAGGAGCAGGGTCCACGTGATGAATAGGAGGCGTGCCGGCAGAGAACCGGCCTCGTGTGATCTCGGTTCAATTCGGTTCGCCCGGCCCGAAAACACCGATTCAGCACGTAGTCTGAGACCATGAGCGGTCCACCGAAAAGAGTCTTCGTCGCCCGACTCGTCTCCGCGCCCGTGTTCGACCCTCTCGGGGATCAGGTCGGACGGGTCCGCGATGCCGTCATCGTCTATCGAGCGACCATGCGTCAGTTCCCTCGAGTCATCGGTCTCGTCGTCGAGGTCCCGGGCCGACGTCGCGTCTTCGTGCCCATGGGGCGGGTGACCGCGATCGATTCCGGTCAGGTCATCACCACCGGTCTGGTGAATATGCGCCGCTTCGAGCAGCGCCAATCGGAGACGCTGGTCATCAACGATCTGCTCGACCGCCGCCTGCGTCTGCGCGAGGACGACTCCCCCATCCTCGTCGAGGACGTGGGCATCGAACAGCAGGTGAACAAGGATTGGGAGGTCACCAGGCTGTTCGTGCGTCGGGTTCCCGAACGCAGCGCCTTCGCGGCCTTCCGCCGCCGCGGTGAGACCAAGCAGATCGATTGGACCGACGCCGATCATCCGGCGGACTCCGAGGTCGACCAGGAGGCGACCCAGCTCATCGCCGCCTATCAGGACACGAAGCCGGCCGACCTCGCCGATGTGCTCTTCGAGATGAATTCGGCCCGCCGACTCCAGGTGGCGCGCGCACTCGATGACGAACGCCTCGCCGATGTCGTCGAGGAGCTGCCGGCGGAGACGCAGATCGAGGTTCTCGCCGGGCTCGAGACGGAGCGGGCGGTGACCGTGCTCGAGGAGATGGAGCCCGATGACGCCGCCGACCTCCTCGGCGAGCTCACCGACGAACAGGCCGAACGGTTCCTGGCGATGATGGAGCCCGACGAGGCCGAGGACGTGCGCACTCTGCTGGCCTATGACGATGACACCGCCGGCGGTCTGATGACGACCGAGCCGGTGATTCTCACGCCCGAGGCCACTGTGGCCGAGGCGCTGGCGCATGTGCGCAGGGAGGATCTGCCTGCGGCGTTGGCGGCGGCGGTCTTCGTCTGCCGCCAGCCGGTGGAGACTCCGACCGGGCGGTACCTCGGCCTCGTCCACATCCAGGAGATGCTGCGCCATCCTCCGCATGAGCCGGTCGGCATCATGCTCGACACCGAAGTCGAGCCGCTGTCTCCGGACACGGCCCTGGCCGAGGTCTCGAAATTGCTGGCCGCGTACAATCTGGTGTCGGTGCCGATCACCGACGAGAACGATCGCCTCGTCGGGGTGGTCACCGTCGATGACGTCCTCGACGAGCTGCTGCCCGAGGACTGGCGCACCACCGGTCGTGACGATCGCAGGAAGGGGTAGAGACATGGCAGTCGATGACTTCGAGATCCCCCGTTCGAGCAGACGCAGGCTGCCCAGCTTCACCGTCTCCCCCGAGACCTTCGGTCGCGGCGCCGAGGCCTTCGCCCGGTTCATGGGCACCCCGGCCTTCCTCGTCGGCATGACCGTGTTCTGCACGGTGTGGCTGCTGTGGAACACCCTGCTTCCCGAAGCCTGGCAGTTCGACCCCCGGTCGCTGAACTTCACGCTGCTCACCCTCATCCTGTCTCTGCAGGCCTCGTACGCGGCACCACTGATCCTGCTCGCGGAGAACCGCAGCACCGACCGTGACCGCGTCGAGTTCGAACACGATCGGCAGCGAGCCGAACGCAATCTCGCCGACACCGAGTACTTGGCCCGGGAGGTCGCGGCACTGCGCATCGCCATGCGCGAGGTCGCCACTCGCGACTTCATCCGCTCCGAGCTCAAGGACCTGCTCAGAGAACTCGAGGACGAGGAGGCGGAGTCGAAACGATCCGCGGCCGACGCCGGCGGTCCCCTTCAGGACGGCGGCGGAGAGGGTGACGGAGCCGAGAGCGACGATGTAGGCTTGAAGGCCCGGAAGCAGTGACCCGGGCAGGAAAGGACGTGGGGATGACTGGTCCCGATGTGGAGGCAGTGACAGAGGCATTGACCGGCGTCATCGACCCGGAGATTCGCCGCAACATCGTCGAACTCGACATGGTCGACGACATCAGCATCGACGGTGGTTCAGTCACCGTCACGGTCCTGCTCACGATCGCCGGCTGCCCGCTCAAGGACACGATCACACGGGATACGAAGGCCGCGGTGGCCCGCGTCGAGGGCGTCACCGAGGTGTCCGTCGTTCTGGGCACCATGACGCCCGAGCAGCGGAAGGCGATGAAGGAGAAGCTGCAGGGCAGCGGCACCCGCGACATCCCCTTCAACCGTCCCGATTCGCTCACGAAGGTCTACGCGGTCGCCTCGGGCAAGGGCGGGGTCGGCAAATCCTCGGTCACGGCCAACCTCGCCGTCTCTCTGGCGGCCAAGGGACTGCGCGTGGGCCTCGTCGACGCCGACATCTACGGATTCTCGATCCCGGGCATGCTCGGCCTGTCGGGGAAGCCGACTCGGGTCGACGACATGATCCTGCCGCAGATCGCCCATGAGGTGAAGGTGATGAGCATCGGCATGTTCGTCCCGCCCAGTCAGGCCGTGGTCTGGCGCGGCCCGATGCTCCATCGTGCTCTCCAGCAGTTCCTCACCGATGTGTTCTGGGGCGATCTGGATGTGCTGCTGCTCGATCTGCCGCCGGGCACCGGTGACATCGCGATCTCGGTCGCACAGCTGTTGCCCGGTTCGGAGCTGCTCGTCGTCACCACCCCTCAGTCGGCCGCCGCTCAGGTCGCCGAACGCGCCGGGTCGATCGCGACGCAGACGAAGCAGACGCTGTCCGGAGTGATCGAGAACATGTCGTGGATGGAGATGCCCGACGGCACCCGCATGGAGGTCTTCGGTTCCGGCGGTGGCGCCAGCGTGGCCGCGAACCTGTCGACGACCCTGGAGCGCGAAGTGCCGCTGCTGGCCCAGATCCCGCTCGACACTCGTCTGCGGGAAGGCTCGGACGCCGGCACCCCGGTCGTGCTGTCCAGCCCCGATTCCCCCGCCGCACAGGCCTTCGACACCCTTGCCGAATCCCTGCGCAGACGCACCCGCGGCCTGTCCGGTCGTTCGCTGGGCCTCAGCCCGGTCTGATCCGAACCGTCGCTCCGATAGGTCACTTGCCCGTGGTGTCTCTGCCTGATCGACGAGACTCGATCGTCTATTCCGTTTTCGCCCTCGCCAGCGCACTGACCCTTCTCATCCTCCTCTCCGGCAGCATCGTCTCCGCGCACCGACCGGAAGCGTCTGCCACGGATGCGACGATCTCTGCCGACCGCACCACCGCCGAGGCCAACCGCGATCGTGTCTCCGCTGCGATACGCAGCTACGCGGTGGTGTCCGAGAAGAGGTCGCCGCGTCTGAACATCCATGTGTTCGGGCTGCCGGGAGCCTCGTCACTGAACTCCGCAATCGAGTCGCGGCTGCTCGACCGCATCGAGCACGCACACGGATTCGACGGACGAGCCGCTTTCGAACCGGTCCAGACCGCTCCGGTCCACCGGTGGCCGACGACGGGCTTCACTCCCCCGGTGCCGGCCTCCTCGGCGCCGGCTTCCGAGGCCGGGCGCGAAGTGCCCGAGGTCGGTCGCGCACCGGCGACGCCGTCGGCCCGAGGGGATGAGAACAGCGATCACAACAGCATCGACCTCAGCAATTCGGTCCTCAGCGCGGGCGGTCACTATCTCATCACGGCGCTGCGGCAGCGTTCCCCACAGCCGCAGACGACGGTGCTGCTCACCGATCTCGAGGCCGACACCACCGTCGACGCCCAGAAGCTGTTCTCCGCACGCATCGATCCCGCTGACCTGTCTGCCACCGACACCGGGGCCCTGACTCTCGCCGGTGAGCCGGTCGACAGAGATGACCTCTCAGCGCTGGGCAGGCACGTGGCTGCGGCCCTGCACACCCCGCTCGAACTTCCGCAGCCGAGCGACCAGCGCTCGCCCGACTTCTCCTGCGCCCTGCTGCCCTGCACTGCGCTGACCTATGATGACGGCCCCGGAGACGCCGAGACCGAACAGGCTCTGCTCGATGCCGCTGACGCGGCGAACATTCGCCTCACCTATTTCCTTCTGGGACGGAATATCGACGAGTCCCCCGACGTGGCGGCGCGCATCATCGCCGCCGGCCACGAGGTCGACAACCACACCTACCGCCACCTGAGCCTGGACCGGACCGAATCGGCGACGATCCGACATGAGGTGAACCGGACTCAGAAGTCGCTGCGGGCCCTCGGGCAGAATCAGCACGCTCTCGTCCGACCGCCCTACGGCGCGCTGGACAGACGCTCCGCGCACGCCTTGGCCCAGCCTGCGATCGTCTGGGACGTCGATACCGGCGACTGGCAGGACAAGGACCCGAAGAAGACGGTGAGCCGGGTGAAGTCGAAGACTCGCCCCGGCTCGGTCGTGCTCATGCATTCGATCCACGCTTCGACGGTCGAGGCGGCGCCGGCGGTGTTCTCGGCTGTTGCCGACAAGGGCCTCTATGCCGTGACCGTACGCGAGCTCTTCGCAGGGATCGACTGGGAGCCGGGTGGATCGTATTTCTGCCGCGGCTACGCCGACGAACTGTGCTCGAATCCCGAACACCCTTCCGTGCACAAGGACTGACCCGGCACGCGACCGGCGGCTTCGAGAAGTGGGCGGGATCTCAGGTGGCTTCGGGGTCGAACGGGGCTCCGGTGGAGCGATCGCGCAGTTCCGCCTGGGCCTGGAAGCGTTCGATCGGGGACTGCTCACGCATCTTCGCAGCAGCCGAGGCATCAGCAGAGGAATCGGCTTCGCCGCCGTCCCCGCTCGTCGGCGCGGACTCGTTCGAGGACCGCTCCCGACGCTTGGACTCGCGGATCGCGGTGTCCTCTTCGACGAGGGCCTCCCGCACGATCCGCCTCGGGTCGTACTGGCGCGGATCGAGCTTCTGCCAGTCCACGTCCTTGAAGTCGTCTCCGAAGTCACGTTGGACGCTGTCCTTCGCGCCTTCGGCCATCCGTCGCATCTGACGGACGAAATCACGCAGCTTCTGTGCGTATTCGGGCAGGCGCTTGGGTCCGATCACGACCAAGGCCACAACGACCAGGATCACCATTTCGGTGCCGTTGATACCCAACATGCCTCCAAGTCTACCGTGGAGGCAGGTAGCATCGACTCATGGTCAGCACAGGTTCCCGTCGGCGATCGACCGGCAGCAGTGATGGATGAGACCGCGGTCGAGAGGATCCTGCGCATCGTCGAACTCATCCCCTCTGCGCATGTGGTCGCCTACGGGACCGTGGGTGCCGTCGCCGGCTGCTCTCCCCGCTACGTCGGACGGGTGATGAAGGAGTTCGGCTCGAATGTCACCTGGTGGCGGGTCGTCAATGCCGCCGGTGTCCTGCCCCCGGACATCCGAGCCCGTGCCCGCATCCACTGGGATGCCGAAGGGACGCCGTACTCGCCGCAGCGTGTGGGCCGCAGCGCGTTCCTCGATGTCGATCAACTCGACGAGCTGTGGCGCACCCACGGAATCGACCCCGATTGCGGTTAGACTTGGGAGCAGCCATCAGCGGAAGGAGAGGGCCGATTGTCACGCGAAAATGCAGGTGATCTCACCTTCTCCGAGCAGTACAACGGCCCCGACCCGCTGCTCGACGCCGCCCGGACGCATTCGCACGAATTCGGGCTCGTCCCGGTCTCGCAGACGACGGCGTCGACGCTGACCCTGCTCGCCAGGCTGCTGACCCCGGTCGCCGCTGTCGAAGTCGGCACCGGCGTCGGAACATCGACACTGGCTCTGCTGCGCGGAATGCCGACCGCCGGGATACTGACCTCGATCGACACGAATTCCACGGCCCAGGGTGCCGCTCGCGACCTCGTCGAGATGGCCGGGATCCGCCCGGGACGGCTGCGGCTGATGAACGGTCGCGCCGAGGAGGTGCTCAAGAAGCTCGCCCCCTCGGCCTATGACATGGTCTTCATCGACTCGGAGCCGAGCACCCTCGAACGCATGATCCAGCCGTCGCTGCGGCTGCTCGACACACACGGTCTCCTCGTCATCCACCAGACGCTGCTCAAGGGCTCTGTGGCCGATCCCGTCGACCGCAGCCCGCGCACGCAGGCAGCCAGAGGACTGCTCAATCGCATCGCCGAGCGGGAGGACCTCCAGCGGGTGCTGCTGCCCATCGGCGAGGGTCTGCTGCTGCTCCAGAAGAGCCCGTGAGGCGAACACGGTCCTGAATACGACGAAAGCAGAGACTTCTCATCAGTCTCTGCTTTCGTGCGGTGTGTTCGTTCGGCAGTTGCCGGCCCGGAGGCGGGGCCGTCTGCTCAGAGTCCCAGTGTCTCGGCCAGAGTGTCGTGCAACCCGGTGGCTTCGTCCTTGCTGAGTTCGATCACCAAGCGGCCTCCGCCTTCGACTGGAAGCCGCATCACCATGCTTCGGCCTTCTTCGGTCACTTCCAGAGGTCCGTCGCCGGTGCGGGGTTTCTGGGCTGCCATGTGGGCTCTTCCTTCCGTTGTCATGCAAAGACGGTCCACGCCAGGTGCACCGACTGTTGTACCTCGATTATTCCATGATCCGGTCGATCCGGGTAACTTTCCTTGGAACACATGATCACGGCGGAAGATCGGCCGGTGGGGTGAAGTGCCACAGATAGGCCACCCACACGATCTGGAGCAGCACATAGGCCACGAGCATCGCGGCCCGATAGCCGCGTGAGCGCACCAGCGCCAGGGTCACCGCCATCGGGAACAGCGGCAGCAGCAGCCGCAGAGTCGAGGTCTGCGGGTTGAAGAAGATCAGCAGATAGAGACCGTAGCCGAGGCAGAACAGCTGCAGCGTCCGCCCCATCCGCGCTCCCGCCGGGGAGAAGATCAGGGCGAGCATGCCGGCGACGACGATGATCAGCAGCACCGGGCCCAGGGGGCCGATGAGGTTGATCGCCTGGGCCACCCACTGGACGACGAAGGTCGTCTCCCCGGTGTGCCAGGCCGCCTCGGTGTCGGTGTAGGCGGTCATCGAGCCGGTCGCCAACCAGGCGTGGACGGGGTGGATGAGGGCCGCCGCGCAGGAGAGCACGCCCAAGGTCCAGGACCGGGCCACCTCGGCGGCGGGATACGGGTCGTGCTTGCGGCGGACGAACCGGTCGATCAGATGCAGGAGCATGAAGAACGAGAACGCCACGCCGATCGGCCGGGACAGGTCCATGAGGACGACGACCGGCAGTGCGGTGAGGTAGCGGCGTTCGACGACCAGGAACAGCGCCATCGCCTGCAGCAGAAGGGTCAGCGATTCGGCGTAGCCGGTGGAGAAGACCGCCGCCGGTGGGAAGAACATCACGAGTGCCAGACCCATCAGGGCCTGGTCGGCGTCGAGGTACTTCCGGAACAGGTTGAGGATGACGATCGAGGCCAGTGCCGCGGCCAGGGTGGACACGATCGGTGAGATGATCTCGTAGCTGACCCCGGTGAGGTCGGACAGCGTGGACACGACGGCGGGGTGCAGGGGGTAGAAGGCCCACTGGTTCTCCCCCACGGCGCCGCTGTCGTCGATGGGCAGGACGCGCGGATAGCCCTCCTCGGCCACGCGGGCGTACCAGCCGCTGTCCCAGAAGTTGAGGAAGTCGTTGAGGGTCGTCGTCACCGGTGAGGACGACCAGTTCGCCGGGTCCTGGCGTTTCAGCACGGCGGCGAAGATCGAGATGCTCACGACGCGGGAGACGAAGTACACGGCCAGTGCCTGGATCCACACCGGCAGCGTCAGGAACAGGGTGCCCAGGCGTGAGAGCCGGGAGGAGTCGAAGATTTCGGGAGCGAGGGTGATTCCGGGCAGGTCGGCGGGTCGGCTCATCGCGGTCCGGCGGCCGTTTCCTCGGCGTCGGCGGAAGTCGCCGCCTCGCTCGCCGCACCGACGGCTTCGCTCGCCGCGCCGGCGGCGCCGTTCGCGGATTCGGCGGGCTCGACGTCGGCTGCCGATTCGAGTTCGTCCAGGCGCTCGCGCAGGATCTGCATCGCCTGATCGACGTCTTCCATCCGGTAGCCGCGCAGCGCCGGCCGGAAGGTCACGGTCTCAAGATCCGCTCCGGTGAATCCTTCGGGCAGGCCGGTCCATCGCTCTTCGGCCTCGTCGACGGTCTCGGCGGAGAAGACGTTGAAGGTGGCCGCGACGACGAATACGAGGACGAAGATCGCGGCCGCGACACCGATCACAATCCACACAGGCATGGACTCATTTTCGCACAGTCGATCGTCCGGTCGGCTCAGCGCAGGCCGCGCACGGTGTGTTTCGGTTCGGCTTCGCCGGTGATCGCCAGGGTCACGGCGATGGCGTCGGCGGTGGCGCGGACATCATGGGTGCGGATCATCGCCGCACCCCGCTCGACGGCCAGTGCGGTCGCGGCGATGGTCCCGTGCAGTCGATCCTGCGGGGGCACATCGCCGATCGCCTCTCCGACGAAGTCCTTGCGTGAGACCGCGAGCAGCACCGGGTACCCCGTGTCGACGAACCGGTCGAGATCACGCAGCAGGCGCAGCGACTGGTAGGTGTTCTTCCCGAAATCCGGAGTCGGGTCGATGATGATCCGGTCTTCGGGCACACCGGCGGCGCGGGCGGCCGAGGCGAGGTCGAGGACCCCGGCCAGGGTCCGGTCGACGATCTCTGCCGCGTGCAGTCCGTACCGGTTGCGGTGGGCGTCCGTGCGCGGGTTGAGCCCTCCGGTGTGGGAGCAGACGATGCCGGCGTCGTGGGCGGCGGCCACCTCGGCGACCTTCGGATCGGTTCCGGCCCACGTGTCGTTGAGCAGACCGGCACCGGCGCGGCAGGCGGCGTCGGCGACCTCATGACGCCATGTGTCGACGCTGATGAGCACCTGCGGGTGGGCGGCGGCGACGGCTTCGATGGTCGGGCACACGCGGTCGATCTCCTCGGCCACGGAGATCTCCCGACCACGTCCGGCTCGCACTCCCCCGATATCGACGATCTGGGCGCCGTCGGCGGCAGCGGCCTCCACGGCGGCGATGGCTTCGTCGAGTGTCGCGGCGGATTCGTAGAACGAATCGGTCGTGCGGTTGATCACGGCCATGATCGCCGGTGACCCGGCCCGTGCCTGCCCGAGATCGCGGGATGCAGGTGCCGACTGGGTGAGGCTGCTGTCCTTCACGAACGGCTCCCCGCCCGGCCGGAGTCGGGCCCCGTCTCCGGCGGCCCCGGCGCGATCGCGGCCACGACTTCGTCGATGTCGTCGGTGAGCGTGAACATCGACAGGTCGGGCCGACCGATCGTGCCCGTCGCCAGCGGGGCCTCGGACAGCCAGTCGATGAGCCCCTGCCAATAGCTGCGGCCGAAGAGGACGATCGGGAATGATGTCACTTTGCCCGTCTGCACCATGGTCAGCGCTTCGAACAGCTCATCGAGCGTGCCGTAGCCGCCGGGCATGACGACGAAGGCGCGCGAATACTTGAGAAACATCGTCTTGCGCACGAAGAAGTAGCGGAAGTTCACCCCGAGTTCGACGTGGTCGTTCAGCCCGGTCTCGAAGGGCAGCTCGATGCCCAAGCCGATGGACACTCCCCCGCCGTCGACGGCACCGAGGTTGCCGGCTTCCATGATGCCCGGCCCACCGCCGGTGATGATGGCGTTTCCCGCCTCGGCGAGTCGGCGCGCGATCTCACGGGCGTCGGCATAGACCTGAGTGTCCGCGTGCAGGCGGGCGGAGCCGAAGAGGCACACGGCCGGGCCGACCTCGGCCAGCGTGCCGAAGCCCTCGACGAACTCGGCCTGGATGCGCATCACCCGCCACGGATCCTCGTGCGCCCAGGCGGCCCCCGAACCGCGGTCGAGCAGACGCTGATCCGCCGTCGCCTCCGGCACCTGGTCACCGCGCAGACGCAGCGGCCCCTTCCGGTAGAAGCCGCGTGATGGGGTCGAAGCGGGCTCTCCTTTGTCGGCCATCGTCCTCACCGGCCTTCGAGGTAGCTGCGCAGGGTGCGGGCGGCCCGCTCCACCTCGGCGACTGAGACATGCTCATCCGATTTGTGGGCGAACAGCGGGTTGCCCGGTCCGAAGTTCACCGCCGGCACGCCGAGGGAGCTGAACCGTGAGACATCGGTCCAGCCGAGCTTCGGGGCAGGCGACAGTCCCAGCGTGTCGATGAATTCCTGGGCGATCGGGCGGTCGAGGCCCGGCCGGGCGCCTTCGGCCGCATCGGTGACGACGACGTCGAATCCGGTGAAGAACTCGCGCAGGAACTCTTCGGCTTCGGCCGCCGACTTGTTCGGGGCGAACCGGTAGTTCACGGACACACGGCACTCATCGGGCACGACGTTGCCGGCGACTCCGCCGCTGATGTTCACCGCCGACAGCGACTCCTGGTAGTCGAGTCCGTCGACGGTCACGGAACCCGTCTCGTGCGCGGCCAGTCGGGACAATACCTCGGCTGCGGCGTGGATGGCGTTGACGCCCATGAAGGCCCGGGCCGAGTGGGCCCGAACACCCGTGGTGGTGACGTCGACGCGCATCGTGCCGTTGCAGCCGCCTTCGACCGTGGCGTTCGACGGTTCGCCGAGGATCGCGAAGTCACCGGCCAGCCAGTCCGGGTGGTTGCGGGCGACCCGGCCGAGTCCGTTGAGCGAGGCGTCGACCTCCTCGTGGTCGTAGAAGACCCAGCTGACGTCCCGACCGGGCTCGCGCAGGGCCGCGGCCGTGACGAGCTGCATGGCCACTCCGGCCTTCATATCGCAGGCTCCGCGCCCCCAGATCACCTCGTCGGCGGGGTAGTCCTGTCCGGTCATCCTGGTGCGCACGGGCGGCAGGTTCTGCTCGACGGGAACGGTGTCGAGATGACCGGCGACCACGATCCGCTCGGTTCGGCCGAGGTCGGTCCGGGCGACGATCGTATCGCCGTCGCGCAGGATCTCGAGGTCGGGGCCCGGTCCTGCGCTGATCGTCTCGAGCACCTCGACGACGGCATCGGCCAGAGCCGTTTCGTTTCCGGAGACGGATTCGATGGCGCACAGACGGCCCGTGAGCTCGGCCGGGTCATCGAGTGCGCCGGACAGGTACCCCCCGAGTTCGTCGGTGGGCGCGAAGGTGGATTCAGTCTCAGCAGATGGATCGACAGTCATGTCCCTTAGCCTAGTACTGCCGTCTCCGACTAAGCTTGAGGCATGACAGAACGCATTGTTTCCGCACGTGGACTTGCCACGATCCATTCCGACATCGTCCTCTCCGTCTGGTACCCGGCGCTGAGCACGGGCGAGACCGCTGAAGCCGCCGAGGCGGCCGCGACCGCTCGCGCCGCCAACGACGGTCTCGATGCCCTCGTGGGCACTGACGAGGCCCGCGGCACCCGCACCGAGGTGGTCACCACCACGATCGATCTCGACGTCGGCCCCGCCTCGGCGGCGGATGTCTATCTGCGCCTGCATGCCCTCTCCCAGCGGTTGGTCACTCCCAATGACGTCAACCTCGATGGGATCTTCGGTCATATCTCGAACGTCGTCTGGACCTCCTTCGGAGCCTGCTCGACGGAGGACTTCGAAGCCACTCGCGCCAAGCTGCTCGCACGCGGGCCCGTGGCCGTCTACGGACTCGACAAGTTCCCGCGCATGACCGACTTCGTCATCCCCTCCGGGGTCCGCATCGCCGATGCCGACCGTGTCCGCCTCGGCGCTCATCTGGCCTCCGGCACGACCGTGATGCACGAGGGCTTCGTCAACTACAACGCCGGCACTCTGGGATCGGCCATGGTCGAAGGACGCATCTCGCAGGGCGTCGTCGTCGGCGACGGCTCGGACATCGGCGGCGGCGCGTCCATCATGGGCACGCTCTCCGGTGGCGGCACCCACCGCATCTCCATCGGCTCCAGCAGCCTGTTGGGCGCCAACGCCGGTGTCGGCATCTCCATCGGTGACGACTGCATCGTCGAGGCGGGCCTCTACCTCACCGCGGGTACGCGAGTGACCGTGCCCGGCGAGGACAACGCCGTGGTCAAGGCGGCCGAACTCAGCGGACAGAACAACATCCTCTTCCGCCGCAACTCGGTCACCGGCACCGTCGAGGCCATCGCCCGCGACTCCAAGGGCATCGAGCTCAACCCCGACCTGCACTGATCATCCGGCGCGCGTCGCTGGGCGCGCAGAACCGGTCTGCCATCGTGCGTTGCCTCGGTGGTGAAGAGATTTCGAGGGCGCGTTCTCTGAACGCGCCCTCGCGCTATTCACACGCAGCCTCGGCTCGAGTGGCTTCCCGCAGCAGGCTGGCAAGCGACTTCCCCCGCCGGTGATGGCTCCTCCCGCCAGCGTCATGGCCTCGTTCGCATCACGTCAGCGCCTCACTCACGCACTCCTGTCCGCCTGACACCCTCCAGCACGCGCCACGCCCACGCGTTCGTCTCACACCCCTGCGTTGCTGCAGGGCGGTGTGCCGTTGCCGAAGACTATTGCCACCAACGGAGCGCTGCGCCGGCAACGGTGAGGGATGCAGCCGGTGGCACGGCGGGAGTTCACGTGAGGCTGGAGGTCTCAGAGGTCTGAAACGAACACCGGCGCCGGGCAGACGAATCTGCTCCGGCGCCGGTGTGAACCAACAGGGCTCAGCGGTCGCTGATGTCCGTGTAGTTCCGGGAGTGGGCACCCGTGTAGATCTGGCGGGGACGGCCGATCCGCGTCTCGGGATCCTTGATCATCTCGCGCCACTGAGCAATCCAGCCGGGCAGACGGCCGACCGCGAAGAGCACGGTGAACATGTTCGTCGGGAATCCGAGCGCTTTGTAGATCAGGCCCGTGTAGAAGTCCACGTTCGGGTAGAGCTTGCGCTCGACGAAGTAGTCATCGGCCAATGCGATCTCCTCGAGCTGCTGAGCCAGCTCGAGCAGCGGATCTCCGCCGGACCGGGCGAGGACCTCGTCAGCGGTCTTCTTGATGATCTTCGCACGCGGATCGTAGTTCTTGTACACGCGGTGACCGAAGCCCATCAGACGGACCCCGTCCTCCTTGTTCTTCACCCGCTCCATGAACTTCTTCGGCCCGTCATCGGAGGCAGCGATCTGCTGCAGCATCTCGAGCACCGCGGAGTTCGCACCACCGTGCAGTGGTCCTGCCAGGGCGTTGACGCCGGCCGAGATCGACTGGAAGACATTGGCCTGTGAGGATCCGACGAGGCGGACGGTCGACGTCGAGCAGTTCTGCTCGTGATCGGCGTGGAGGATGAACAGCTGATCCATCGCCTTCACGGCCAGCGGGTCCGGCTCGTACTCCTCGGCGGGGACGCCGAAGTTCACGCGCAGGAAGTTCTCGACCAGGCTCAGCGAGTTGTCCGGGTGGATGACCGGCAGACCCATGTTCTTCCGATGGGACAGAGCCGCGATCGTCGGCATCTTCGCGAGCAGACGGAACGAGGAGGTGTCGATCTGATCTTCGTCAAAGACATCGAGGTCATCTTGGTAGAACGTCGACAAAGCCGCGACCGCAGCTGCCACCATGGGCATCGGATGAGCATCGTAGGGGAAGGCACGGAAGAAGCGCCGCAGATCCTCGTGGACGATCGTATGTCCGCGCAGGCGGGAATCGAAGGCATCGTACTGTTCCTGCGTCGGCAGTTCACCGTAGATGAGGAGGTAGCAGACTTCGACGAAGTTCGACTGCTCGGCGAGCTGTTCGATCGGATAGCCGCGATACTGCAGGACACCTTCGTCACCGTCGATGAAGGTGATGGCCGATGAGGTGGATGCGGTGTTGGCAAACCCCGGGTCGTATGTCACCGAACCGGTCTCTTTCAGCAGAGAGCCGATACGGTATCCGTTGTTGCCCGCCGACGCCGACACCTCGGGCAGTGCCAGCTCCGTGTCAGCGATCCTGAGGTTCGCCTCCGAAGTCATTCGATCTCCTCACCGTTGACGTACCTCAAGAACTTCCTGAGGTGTCTTGCACAGTTCCTTCAAAGACTACCGATAACCGAGGCAATGAGAAAATCGCTGCACCCGGTACCTACCCATCGGTAATACGTTTGACCTGGTCAAATACCCCATTTTTTATCTGAATGGGGGCTAAGCGCCGCCTTGGAGAACGCTTTGAGGCCACAGCATTATTCCCACCACCGAACAGTGCCGATTCTCACATCGTGCCGTTCGGGGCCGACTCTCATGCCGCGTCCACTCATGCGATTCGCATGCTGCGAATCGCGCACTCTCGTTCGCCCGGTGGCGAACCTCACCCTGCGGCTTGGCTGAGTCTGTTCGCAGCGGCCGCGATCCGCTCGTCTGTCGCGGTCAGGGCGATGCGCACGTGGTCACTGGCTGCCTCACCGTAGAACTCCCCCGGCCCGGCGATGATGCCGAGCTCAGAGAGCCGGGCAAGGGAGTCCCAGCAGTTCTGTCCGGTCGTCGACCACAGGTAGAGACCGGCGGTCGAATGATCGATGCGGAACCCGAAGTCCTCGAGACCCGAGCGCAGCAGATTCCTGCGCGAGCGGTACAGCTGCTTCTGGGCGAGCACATGATCGGTGTCCCTGAGCCCCGCGATCATCGCCGCCTGGATCGGGAAGGGCACGATCATCCCCGCGTGCTTGCGTGAGCGGGTGAGATCGGCAATGAGGTCGGCATCCCCGGCGACGAAGGCGGCACGGTAGCCGGCGAGATTCGACTGCTTCGACATCGAGTAGACGCTGAGCACTCCGGACCGGGACTCCCCGGCGACCGAGAGCACACTCGGTGCGGGATCGTTCGATTCCCAGTTGAGCAGTCCATAGCATTCGTCCGAGGCGAGCACGATTCCGGCGGCCCGGGCACGGTCGACGACCTCGGCGAGGATCTCGGTGCTGAGCACCTCGCCGGTCGGATTGCTCGGAGTGTTGATCCACAGCAGGCCGATGCCCTCGAGCGAGGCGCCCGCGGCGACCTCGGCGGCATCGAGGCGCACGCAGTCGACCCCGGCGATCGTCGCACCCATCTCATAGGTCGGGTACGCCGCCGACGGACAGGCCACCGCCAGTCCCCTCTGCCGCAGGCCCAGCAGAGTCGGCAGCCACGCCACGAACTCCTTCGATCCCACGGTGGGCAGGATCTCCGCGGCCGGGTCCAGAGTGACCGAGTGCCAGATCTCGTACCAATCGGCGATGGCTTCGCGCAGCTCCGTGGTGCCGGCCGTCGTCGGGTAGCCGTGGGCGTCTCCGGCCTCGGACAGGGCCCGTCGGATGACCTCGGGCGTCGGATCGACGGGCGTGCCGATCGACAGATCACACACACCATCGGGATGTTCGCCCGCGCGGCGGCGGAAGTC
>DWZN01000228.1 GCA_019117545.1 Candidatus Brevibacterium intestinavium | reverse complement strand
TGATGTCGAGGGCCTGGATCTCGTCGGGCACGGTCAGCCCGTAGCCGGACTTGACCTCGAATGTCGTCGTTCCCTGTCGTTGCGCCTGGTCGAGGAGGTGGACGAGGTTGGCTTCGAGTTCGGCCTCGGTGGCAGCGCGGGTGGCGGCCACTGTGGTGGCGATGCCTCCGGCCGAGTACTTCTGCCCGGCCATGCGGGCGGCGAATTCCTCGGACCGGTCGCCGGCGAAGACGAGGTGGTTGTGGCTGTCAACGAATCCCGGGATGACGGCTTTGCCGCCCAAGTCGATGGTCTCGAGCTCGGCCAGCTCCCCTACCGAGGTGACCTCACCGTTGACGATGTCATCGTCGTTGACCGCCGCGACCTCGGGGCGCGGGGCCGCCGGCGCGCTGCCGCCGAGACCGCCCGGTCTCTCTTCGCTGGCACCGAAATGCTCCGCGACTGCGGTGTCCGCCTGGGCGGACGGTCCCGACCAGACGACACGGCCGTCGTCGATGAGCAGGGCGGCATCGGTGATGATGTCCAGTTCGCCGAGCGCATCGAGGTCGTTGACGACCAGCTCGCTGATCCCGGTGAAAAGCTGCATGACGGGTCGGCCCCTTCCGATCGAGAATGCTTCAGTCCCAGTATGGACCGCACGCCCACGGCACAGAACCGCCCACAGAGATATTCGTCCGATATTTCGGACACTCGGTGGTCGTGCGCCCGTCACCGTGCGCCCTTCACCGTGGGCGGGGCACCAGGCGAGCACGCACGTGACCGGCGAACGGCCCAGGGCGCGGCGAGCACGCCGGGACAGCGCCCGCGTCACGTGCCAGCCGCCGACAGGCCCCGCGACGAGCCTGCAACCGACGGGTAGTCTGGCCCCATCTGGCTTTCAGCATCCAAGCACTGACGAAATCAGTGTCGACCACGGACGAAGGAGACGAACGATGAGCACTGACAGCCACCTCGGCGCGGGAGCAGATTCCACACGCTCGCTGGCCGGGCGCACGATCATCATGAGCGGCGGCAGTCGGGGAATCGGACTGGCGATCGCACTGCGCGCGGCCCAGGACGGGGCGAATGTCGCGATCGTGGCGAAGACCGCCGAGCCGCACCCGAAGCTCGAGGGCACCGTCTACACGGCGGCCGAGCAGATCGAAGCCGCCGGCGGCAGGGCGCTGCCGATCATCGGCGATGTCCGCGATGATTCCTCCGTCGCCGAGGCGGTCGCTCAGACCGCGGAGACCTTCGGCGGCATCGACATCGTCGTCAACAATGCCAGCGCCATCGACCTGTCGCCGACGGCGGACCTGGCGATGAAGAAGTTCGATCTCATGCACTCGATCAACTCGCGCGGTTCGTTCCTCCTGGCCAAAACGGCGTTGCCGCACCTCAAGGCCTCGAACGCCGCGCACGTGCTCACGCTCTCCCCGCCGCTCAACCTCAACCCGGAGTGGGCGGGCAAGCATCTGGGCTACACGATGGCGAAGTACGGAATGTCGCTGGTCACGCTGGGTCTGGCCGAGGAGCTCAAGGCCGATGGGGTGGCGGCGAACAGCCTGTGGCCGCACACGACGATCGCGACGGCGGCGGTGAACAACCTCCTCGGCGGGGCGGAGCTGATGGCGAGGAGTCGGACACCGCAGATCGTGGCCGACGCCGCATGGGCGGTCCTCACCTCAGACCCGCGCCAGGTGACCGGCAACTTCTTCATCGACGACGAGCTGCTGCGCGAACGCGGCGTCACGGACTTCTCCGTCTACGCCCACGACACCTCGAGGTCCGGTTCCATCGGCCATGGCCCCGACGACCTCGAACTCGATCTGTTCCTCGACGAGTAAGGGCTCGAGCGGTGGCACTGACGCCGAGGGCTCGATCCACGACGCAGAGCCCTATTCGCAACTGGGGCTCCCAGTCGTAGGTCGAGCCCTCGGCTGAGGTGCCCACCGGCGCGCGGCGGTAACCGCGCGCGAACGCGAGTTAGCGCGGGTTGGCTGCGCGGACTCAGCACGCAGCCCGGCGCAATCCGCTCACTGCCCCGCGCACTCGGCTCACTGCCCGGCGCAATCCGCTCACTACCCCGCGCTGCCCCGCGCCCGACCTCACTGCCCAGCGCCAGACCTCACTGTGCAGCGGACTCCTCGTCGCGGACGTCGAGTTCCGGGATCATCGGCACGCGCTGACCGCGGTCGCCGGCGACTTCGGCGGCACGATCGTAACCGGCGTCGACGTGGCGGATGACGCCCATGCCCGGGTCGTTGGTGAGCAGGCGGGCGAGCTTCTGCGCGGCGAGGTCGGTGCCGTCGGCCACGGAGACCTGACCGGCGTGGATGGAGCGGCCGATGCCGACGCCGCCGCCATGGTGGAGGGACACCCAAGTGGCACCCGATGAGGTGTTGACCAGGGCGTTGAGCAGCGGCCAGTCGGCCACGGCGTCCGTGCCGTCGAGCATGGACTCGGTCTCACGGTAAGGGCTGGCGACCGAACCGGAGTCGAGGTGGTCGCGGCCGATGACGATCGGGGCCGAGATCTTGCCCTCGGCGACGAGGCGGTTGAACAGCAGACCCGCCTGGTGGCGTTCCTTGTAGCCGAGCCAGCAGATGCGGGCCGGCAG
>DWZN01000227.1 GCA_019117545.1 Candidatus Brevibacterium intestinavium | reverse complement strand
CCTGGTTGCGCCTCGCGTACTCACGACGACGCTCGAGTTCGAACGCCTGCTGCGGATCGGCGTCGTCGAGGTAGTACTTGCCGGCACCGTCGAATTCAGCGATCACCTTGGCGTGCTCATTCGCAAAGTCGGCCCGGCCCAGGTGCCTGCCGCTCGAGTCGCAGATGTCGACCTGTGGTTCGAAGCCGACGATCGAATGCTCGACGAAGCGAATCGCACAGATCGATTCGGCCACGCTCTCCCGCCGAGCGTCGACATTGCACAGCGCTGAGGCGATCTTGCGCGCACCTGTCCGGACCGGATGGGATTCGGCATACGAGCGAAGCTCATCGATGCTCACGGCGAAGCTGCGCACAGCCGCGTCGAGGACGGCGACGGAGAAGGCCAGCGGACAGTCCCGAGCAATATCGAGCATCGTCTGCACCACGTTCGTCACGGGAATCCCGTTGACGATCTCGAGTGCATCGACGTCGAAGGTCCGTCGCCTGATCAGCATGTTCTGCAGACGCACGCCGTAATGCGGACTCACCGATTCGGCAAACACCTCGCCGGGCTCGATGTACGGGATCGGCAGACCATGGGCGATGAGGGCACTGCGATGGGAGAACACGGCATCGGTCGGAAGACGATCGACATACGATCTCACGAGGATCCGCAGGTCCTCCGTGCGCTTGGGCAACCCGTTCGTCTCCGCGGGCAGCGTCGTCGTCGGGGCCGCGGCGATAGCTGCTGTGAAGGCGTGATCGGGGTGGTCGCAGATTGCAGTGATGAGATACCGACCGCGCTCCAACCGCCGCAGGCAGCATCGTTCTGCGGCCTTGATGCGATGGCAGTCCCATCCGGCCTCATTGAGAGCAGCGGTGGACAGACACTCGAACATACCGTCAAGCATGATCGGTCGTGCCTTGGAAAGGCCAGAGTTCGGAAACGGCCTGTGGATAACCGTCGACTCGAGATCACAGGCCGCAGAAAATGCCGTACATGCGAGCAGACGAGTCCATCGAACGCGCTGGTTCAAGGCCGGGCACATTCGTGGAAAGGAGCACCTATCGACAGGTGCTCGTCGGCTTGAACGAGTGTGGCTTCTCCCGAAACATGAGCGTCGGCTTGAACGAGTGCGGGTTCCCCCAAACATGCGCGGCGACTCGAACCATGAACCAGCGATTGATTCCAGCGCCGAATCCCTGGGCAGCCCTCGGCCCTGTGCGAGCCTATTCGAAGCTGAGCGCGTCGGGCTTCTCCACGCGCTCGATGTCGACACCGAGGCTGCGCAGATTGGCCACGAAGTTCTCGTAGCCGCGTTCGATGTGGTCGATTCCCGACACTTCGGTGACTCCGCCGGCGCGCAGAGCGGCCATGACGAGACCTGCCCCTGCACGGATGTCCGAGGCCTCGACCTCGGCGCCGGAGAGGCTGTCGGTGCCGGTCACAAGCGCGTGGTTGCCATCGATGCGCACCTTGGCACCGAGCCGTGCGATCTCCTGGACGAAGCGCCAGCGTGCCTCGAACAGATTCTCCGACAGCAGTCCGATGCCGTCGGAGACCGAGTTCAGGGCGATGACGAAGGGCTGCAGATCCGTGGGGAAACCGGGAAACGGCATGGTCGCCACTCGGATCGCCTGAGGACGCTCGGCTCCGATGACGCGGAAACCCTGTCCCAGGGTTCCGTCTGACAGACTGATCTCACCCAGTTCTTCGACGGTGGCGCCGGAATCGCGCAGCTTCAGTCCGATATTGGGCATGAGCTCGAGACCGACCCCGCGGACCGTGACATCGCCGGCGCTGAGGGCCGCCCCGAAGGCGAATGTGCCGGCGACGATGCGATCGCCGACGGTCCGGTGGGTCACGGGGCTCAGCGACTCGACGCCGGTGATGGTCAGATCGGAGGTGCCGATGCCGTCGATGCGGGCGCCCATCTCGACGAGCATCGTGCAGATGTCGACGATCTCGGGTTCACGAGCGGCATTGGCGATGGTGGTTGTGCCATGTGCCAGGGTCGCGGCCATGACGAGGTTCTCCGTCGCTCCGACGGAGGGGAATTCGAGGACGATCTCCGTGCCCTGCAGCCCGCCGGGGGCTTCGGCGACGAAGTACCCGTGATCGAGGTGGACCTCGGCGCCGAGGGCCTCGAGGCCGGCCTGGTGCATATCGAGACCGCGGGAGCCGATGGCGTCGCCGCCGGGCAGCGCGACGTGAGCGGCACGCATCCGTGCCGTGAGCGGACCGAGCACCGAGATCGAGGCCCGCATCGCCCGGACGAGTTCATAATCGGCTTGGATCCCGACTTCGGCCGGAACGTCGATGCTGACGACGCCGTCGTCGGAGTCGTAGTCGACCTCGCAGCCCAGACGCACGAGGAGTTCGACCATGATCCGCACATCGAGGATGGCCGGGACATTGGTGATCGTGGTGCGTCCCACCGCCAGCAGACTCGCGGCCATGAGTTTGAGGACACTGTTCTTCGCGCCTCTGACATCGACGGCACCGGTCAGGCGGGAAGGACCGTGCAAGCGAAAGACATCCATCAGGTGAAACGTCCCATCGTCGGGTTGAAGCCGGGAGGTGAGGACTCCAGCCAGGAGGCCATCGTCGACAGTGATTCGGTGTCCATGGCCAGGGACACCGAGCGTGGGCGGCCGTCGGCCTTGCCGTAGGAGCAGTCGACGACGACCGCATCGGGCAGAACCGAGTACTGCTCCCCCGAGGTCGGCTTGCGCCGCACGAGGATGTCGAGGTCGGCGCGCGGAAGCCGAAACGCCGCGCGGCGAGTCAGCGCGAAGACCGGGTACCAGTCCAGGGACGCGACGGAGAACACGGCCACGCCCAAACGCCAACGTGGGCGAGAAGAATACTCCTCGCCCACGTTGATGGAACAGTCAAAAGCACCCGAGAGCTTCGAGATGGACCTGCGTCGGATCGTCACCACGACGATCAGGGCAAGCGCGAGTCCTACCAGCGAGAGCAGAACGATCAGCAGGACAGAAGGGTTCACGGTTGCCAGTGTAACCTGCAGATCAGAGAAGTTCGGCCTGATCAGCGGCAATGATCACGCGATTGTTCTCGACCGAGAGGAAACCGCCATCGGCTTGGACCAGGACGGTGTCCTCCCCGGTCGTGAGAATTCGCGTTTCGCCGTCGGCGACGACACCCAGCACGGGCTCATGGCCCGGGAGGATGCCGATCTCGCCGTCCAGGGTGCGGGCGATGACGCGCTTGGCCTCACCGACCCACACCTCGCGATCGGCAGCCACGACATTCACTTCGAGTGTCGCCATGGCTTACTTCTGCATCTCTTCGTAGTTGCGCATGACGTCGTCGAGACCACCGACGTTGAAGAATGCCTGTTCCGGAACATGGTCGACCTCGCCGGAGCAGATCTTGTCGAAGCCCTCGATCGTGTCGGCAAGCGGCACCGTCGAACCGGGAACCTGAGTGAACTTCTCAGCGGTGTAGGTGTTCTGCGACAGGAACTGCTCGATGCGACGAGCACGGTGGACGACGAGCTTGTCCTCTTCGCCGAGTTCGTCGACGCCGAGGATGGCGATGATGTCCTGCAGCTCCTTGTTCTTCTGCAGAATCGCCTTGACCTCGTTGGCCACACGGTAGTGCTCGTCACCGACGACCAGCGGATCGAGGATGCGCGAGGACGAGGCCAACGGGTCGATGGCCGGGTACAGACCGCGCGAAGCGATGTCGCGGCTGAGCTCTGTGGTCGCGTCCAGGTGGGCGAAGGTCGTCGCCGGGGCCGGGTCCGTGTAGTCATCGGCGGGAACGTAGATCGCCTGCATCGACGTGATCGAGTGACCACGCGTCGAAGTGATGCGTTCCTGCAGCAGACCCATCTCGTCAGCCAGGTTGGGCTGGTAGCCCACGGCCGAGGGCATGCGACCCAGCAGGGTCGAGACCTCGGAACCGGCCTGGGTGAAGCGGAAGATGTTGTCGATGAACAGCAGCACGTCCTGGTTCTGCACATCGCGGAAGTACTCCGCCATGGTCAGCGCCGACAGGGCCACGCGCAGACGGGTGCCTGGCGGTTCGTCCATCTGGCCGAAGACCAGGGCGGTGTCCTTGAACACTCCTGCTTCGTCCATCTCCATGATGAGGTCGTTGCCCTCACGGGTACGCTCGCCCACACCGGCGAACACCGAGGTGCCCGAGTGGTTGTGCGCGATGCGGAAGATCATCTCCTGGATGAGCACTGTCTTGCCCACACCGGCGCCGCCGAACAGGCCGATCTTTCCACCCTGGACATAGGGGGTCAGCAGGTCGATGCTCTTGATCCCGACTTCGAGGATCTCGGTCTTGGACTCGAGCTCATCGAACGCCGGTGCCGGACGGTGGATGGGCCACCGTTCGGAGATCTCCAGCTCCTCGCCCTCGGCGAGGTTGAGGCAGTCACCGGTGGTGTTCCACACATGGTGCTTGGTGACATCGCCGACGGGCACCGAGATCGGTGCCCCGGAGTCGACGACTTCCTGACCGCGGACGAGGCCGTCGGTCGGCTGGAGCGATACGGCGCGGACGAGTCCGTTGCCCAGGTGAAGACCGACCTCGAAGGTCAGCTTCCTGGTTCCCTCGGACAGGTCCACCGTAGTGGTCAGTGCATTGTAGATCTCTGGCACGGAGTCGAGCGGGAACTCGATGTCGACAACCGGGCCGATGACTCGGGAAATCCGGCCGAGGGCGGTGCCCTGTGCCGGAGAGGTTTCCGTTGCTGTGGCAGTCATGGTCTCTTTCTCTCTGCTCTCGCCGGTCAGTCGCCGGCTGCCGATGCCGCGAGGGCATCCGCCCCACCGACGATCTCGGTGAGTTCCTGGGTGATTTCCGCCTGGCGGGCCGTGTTGGCCAACCGGGTGTAGGTCTTGATGAGATCATCCGCGTTGTCCGTGGCCGTCTTCATCGCTGCCTGCCGCGACGCCTGCTCGGAGGCCGCAGCGCTCAGCAGGGCCGAGAGGATGCGCGAATCGATGTAGCGCGGCAGCAGGGCATCGAGCACGGCCTCGGCACTGGGTTCGAACTCGTACAGCGGGAACGCCGCGGCACTTGAGGCCTCTGCCGACCCTCCCCCAGTCGACGCCTCATCGGCGTCGACGACCTCCAGCGGCAGCAGCCGCCGGTATTCCGGATCATGCGTGACGCTGGAGACGAACCTCGTGAACACGATGTAGATCTCGTCGACCCCGGAGTCCTCGGACTCCGGATCGAAGTTCTCCAACAGGGCCTCGCCGATCTCCCGGGCGTTCTCGGCCACGGGGTTCTCGGAGATGCCGGTCCAGGACCTCTCGATCTTGCGATCGCGGAAGGTGTAGTAGTTCTTCGCCTTGCTGCCGACCGTGAACAGCTGCACGTCCTTGCCCTCGCTGTGCAGAAGCCGAATGAGCTCCTCGGCCTCGCGCAGCAGGTTCGCCGAATAGGCACCGGCGAATCCACGGTCGGGCCCGATCACGAGCACAGCGGCACGAGAGACGTTCTCCGACTCCGTCGTGAGCACGTGCTCGACGTTCGACTCGCTTGCCACCGCCGAGACCGCCCGAGTCAGGGCGTTGGCATAGGGGCTGGCGGCCTGCGAGCGGGCAATAGCCTTCTGAATCCGCGAAGCAGCGATGAGCTCCATCGCCTTGAAGATCTTCCTCAAGGACTGAGTCGAGCGGATCTTCTGCTTGAAGACCCTCTGCTGGGCTCCCATCAGTTCTTCCTTTCGCCGTTACGGAACAGGATCAACGCTTCTGCCGAACGATCTGCTCCTGCTCGACATCGTCAGAAGACGCGGTGGCGGTGTCTTCGCTGCCGGCCTTCGACCCGCTCTGATCCGAGCTGATGAAGTTCTGCGAGAACTCGTCGAGCGCGTTCTTCAGCTCTTCGGCGGTATCGTCGTCGAGCTTGAGGGTCTCACGGATGGTGGTGAAGACGCCGGTCTTGCGTTCGATGTGATCGTGCAGTTCGGACTCGAAGCGCAGCACATCGTCGACCGGGATGTCGTCGAGGTAGCCGTGGGTGCCGGCATAGATCGACACGGTCTGCTTCTCGAACGGCATCGGGGTGTACTGACCCTGTTTGAGCAGTTCGGTCAGGCGTGCGCCGCGAGCCAGATCGCGCTTGGTCGCATCGTCGAGGTCAGAGGCGAACATCGCGAAGGCCTCGAGCGAGCGGTACTGAGCCAGCGAGATCTTCAGCGTACCGGAGACGCCCTTGAGTGCCTTGGTCTGTGCGGAGCCGCCGACACGCGAGACGGACACACCCACGTCGACAGCGGGACGCTGACCGGCGTTGAAGAGGTCCGACTGGAGGAAGATCTGACCGTCGGTGATCGAGATCACGTTGGTCGGAATGAACGCTCCGACGTCATTGGCCTTGGTTTCGATGATCGGCAGACCGGTCATCGAGCCGCCGCCGAGCTCGTCGGAGAGCTTCGCACAGCGTTCGAGCAGACGCGAGTGGAGGTAGAACACGTCACCCGGGTAGGCCTCACGGCCCGGCGGACGACGCAGGAGCAGCGACACGGCGCGGTAGGCTTCGGCCTGCTTCGACAGATCGTCGAAGACGATGAGGACGTGCTTGCCGTCGTACATCCAGTGCTGACCGATGGCCGAGCCGGAGTAGGGTGCGAGGTACTTGAATCCGGCCGGATCCGAAGCAGGTGAGGACACGATGGTCGTGTACTCGAGAGCTCCTGCCTCTTCCAGCGAACGACGCACGCCGGCGATGGTCGAGCCCTTCTGGCCGACAGCGACGTAGATGCAGCGGACCTGCTGCTTCGGGTCGCCGGTCTCCCAGTTGGCCTTCTGGTTGATGATCGTGTCGATCGCCAGAGCGGTCTTGCCGGTCTTGCGGTCACCGATGACCAGCTGACGCTGTCCACGGCCGATCGGAATCATCGCGTCGATGCTCTTGTAGCCGGTCTGGAGGGGCTCGCGCACCTCCTGACGGTCCATCACGCCTGCGGCCTGGAGCTCGAGCTCACGGCGGCCGACGGTCTCGATGTCGCCGAGTCCGTCGACGGGACGACCCAGCGGATCGACGACACGACCGAGGTATCCATCGCCGACCGGAATCGAGAGGACCTCGCCGGTGCGGTACACGTTCTGCTCTTCGGCGATTCCGGAGAACTCACCGAGGATGACGACGCCGATCTCGCGTTCGTCGAGGTTCTGTGCCAGGCCCAGTGTGCCGTCTTCGAACCGCAGGAGTTCGTTGGCCATGGTGCCGGGCA
This sequence comes from Candidatus Brevibacterium intestinavium, assembly GCA_019117545.1. Lineage (GTDB taxonomy): Bacteria > Actinomycetota > Actinomycetes > Actinomycetales > Brevibacteriaceae > Brevibacterium > Brevibacterium intestinavium. The sequence continues at coordinate 23,484 of DWZN01000227.1, read as the reverse complement.
GGCCCGAAACGTGAGCGATACCGTCACCAGCGGTGACGACTTTGCCGACCTCGGTCTTTTCCGAGCTCTCCGGGTTGTACGAATCAACGAACTTCCCGAGAGCGTCCCGGATCTCTTCCGGGCGAATTGTCAGTTCCGCCATCTGGTTTCCCTGCTTCCTTTACTCAAATCTTGCGTCCGACGACCGGTGGGCCGCCGATGCCGGAGAAGCCGGCCACTAGTGTCAACCTGCGAGCTTGCGCTGCACATCGGCCAGTCGATCGGCCACGGTCGAGTTCATCATCTCGTCGCCGACCTGCACCCGGACTCCCCCGAGAACATCGGGGTCGACCTGGACATTGAGGACGAGTTCGCGACCATAGCTGGCCGACAATGCCGCCTGCAGCCTTTCGGTCTGCGACTCGCTGAGAGGTCTGGCGACGGTGACGTCCGCAACCGACCGCTGCTGGCGGGCGGCGAGGATATCGCTGTACTGATCGAGCGCCTTTGCCACGCGGAGTCCGCGAGGGTGCAGAGCTGCCTGTTCGACCAGCTTGATGGTGTCTGGCTGTGCCTTGCCGGTGAGCAGGTCGGAGACGAGAGCGCGCTTGCTCTCATCGGTGGCCTGCGAATCAAGCGCGCGGGACAGCTCGTGGTTGGATTCCAGCAGACGCGCGAAGCGGAAGATCTCCTCTTCGACCTGTCCCAGTTTCCCGTCGGCCTGTGCGGCAGCGGCGATCGCTGTCACACCGGCGACTTCGAGGCTGGTGACGAGGTCCTGGGTCCGCGCCCAGCGACGCCCCACGGCATTGTCGCTGATACGCAGAACCGCATCCGTGATCCGAGTCGAGAACAGAGTCCGCAGCAGGTGCTGCTTCCTCTCGGCCGACTCGGAGGAGTCTGCCAGAGCCTTGCGCAGTCCGACATTCTCAGCGAGGACGCCGACGAGTGCCAGAGTCTCCTCACCGATCTGTCGGGGGTCTCCCCCGGAGATCTCGGAATTCGCGGTCTCGAGGACGGCCTGCAGGGACAATCTGCTCGACTGGAGCATCACGCCCCCTTGACCGGCTGCGCGGACGAGTTGGACTCGAGATCGGAGATGAAGCGATCCACCACGTTGGCCGAACGCTGGTCATCGGTGAGCGACTCACCGACGATGCGCGATGCCAGGTCCGTGGCAAGAGTGCCGACCTCGGAACGCAGCTGCACCATGGCGGACTGACGTTCGGCGTCGATCTGAGTCTGTGCCTGAGCGATGATGCGATCAGCCTCGGAATGAGCCTGGGCCTTCATGTCGGCGATGATCTGGGCGCCTTCTTCCTGAGCCTCGGCGCGCAGTCGTGCAGCTTCGGCACGACCGTCGGCGAGCTGCTTCTGATACTCGGCCAGAGCCTGATCGGCTTCGGCCTGCACCTTCTCAGCCTTCTCAATTCCACCCTGGATGCGCTCAGCACGCTCGTCGAGGGTTTTGTTGAAGGCGGGAAGGACGTACTTCCAGACAACCAGGAAGACGATCAGCAGACAGACGGCACTCCAGACGATGTCGTACAGCGCCGGGAGAAGCGGGTTCTCCGCGGAGGCGACGATGTTTACCGGAGTCATGTCTCACTGCCTCACTGAGTAAGGAAGAACGGGGTGGCGATACCGATGAGGGCCAGGGCCTCGATCAGAGCGATACCGAGGAACATGTTTCCGCGCAGGGCGCCGGCCATTTCGGGCTGACGGGCGGTTCCCTCGATGGTCTTGCCGATAACGATTCCGACACCGATACCGGGACCGATTGCGGCGAGGCCGTAACCGAGGGTCGAAACGCTACCTGTCACTTCGGCGAGCATATCCATAGGATGCTTTTCCTTTCATAATGAAGCCGGGTGGTTGGCCCGACCGTGCAACTCGTGAGTTACGGATCTAGGGGTGCGATCTCAGTGTTCGTCCGAGATCGCGGCGTTGATGTACACACAGGACAGAAGAGCGAAGATGTAGGCCTGCAGCACGACGATGAGCATCTCCAGGATGAAGACGAACATGCCGCCGGCGAAGGTGACGATGCCGAAGAACTGGAATCCGTTGGCGGCGTCGAAGAGGAAGAAGCTCGTGGCGGAGAAGCAGAGGACGAGTAGGAGGTGGCCGACCATCATGTTCGCGAAGAGTCGGATCGCCAGAGTGAACGGCTGGGTGACGAACTTCGTGATGAACTCGATCGGGATGAGCAGGATGTGCATCGCCGGCGGGACGCCGGGCAGGATGAGCGAATCCTTGAGGTAGCGGCCGAGGCCCTTCTCTGCGATGCCGGCCCAGTGGTAGGTCACATAGACCACGAGGGTCAGCACGATCGGCATGCCGATGACGCCGGTGCCCGGCATGTTGAGGAACGGAATGAGCTTCGTGACGTTCCAGAAGAGGATGCCGAAGAAGATCGCCACGATGAGCGGCATGAACTTCTTGGCCTTCTCCTTGCCCATCGTGTCCTCGGCGATGCCGACCGTCACGAATTCCATGGCGAGCTCCATGCTCGACTGGAAGCGGGACGGAATGAGCTTCATGCGCTTGGCCCAGACGGCCAGCAGCACAACGACGGCGACGGTGGCGATGATGCGGATGAGCATCACGCGGTTCATTTCGAACGGTGTGCCCTCAAAGAGGAACGAGGCTGGAAAGAATTCAGCCATCGACGGTGCGTGGAAGCCGCCTTCTGCAGCACTGACTGTTGTGTTCGCGGCGTTGAGTGTTCCCACGTTTTTACTACTCTCCCATGGTCAAGGGCCCTGATGGCCTGGCCTTGGCCCCGCACTGATGGCGAGGCTTGAGGTTCAGGAGCGACAAAGGGCGAAGATCCGCCCAAGCACCGGGTCTACTCTACCAACTGTAGAGAGTGACCGACAAATTCATCAGGCTTCTCTGTGCAATTTCTGTCAACGATTTTATACGACACGTCATTCGTCTTGCGCCTCACCCCACGACGCGTCTCAGATGGGAGCGACGATCGGTCTCCGCTCGCCTATCTCGCCTCCGAACGGACATAGGGAATGCGTCCCTTGACCAAGGTGCTCGATTCGACATGGTGCGAGCCTGTCACTGCGACGGCGAGGCAGTGAATGACGCCGCGAATGAGCAATGTCCTCCGCACGAACCCATGTTGCTTCGACAACTCACTCTTTGCGAGGCGCCAGGCCGGTCAAGAGTTCCTCTCTTTCGTCTTCTTACTCATGCGAAAGGGATAGAAGGTACAGGTCAGGGTGGAGGAACCGAGGCTGCCGATGACGCAAGCCGAGTATAGCCAGTCCTTAAACAGGAGCAGAGGTAATCACAACGCGATGATTACCATTCAGGTGTACAACAAGCGCCCGAAACCTCCTTGAGCCAGACCGCCGACGCGAGATCTGGCGGTTCGGGAGGCTGGTTACATTGCAGACCGTAGGTGGAGTGCCAGTCGAAGATACTTCCGGTTTAGGAGAATGCTGCCTGTCCGGAAAGCCGCAATGAAGGCTCAGGGCGTACCCCATAGGGAGGATGCAGGAAACTAATTGTGTGCCGCTTCGCCGTCATCCAATCGGCTGAACAGTCGACTTGGGAACCCTGCTTCCGGACCCTGTCAGCCACGAGTTCTATGCGTGGTCAAAACGGAAGGGCCGTCGTCGAGTGCTACGAGTGCTATCGGCGGCGCATGGGCAGCGAGTCCATACTAGGCCAGGGTTGAGAAAGCTGGAGGGATTGCGAAGAGAATATTGTCCATTCCGCAGAAGAGGCAAGGTCGAGATCCACAACGGTGGATACAGAAGTATGGAGACAGATCGAAATTGATTCCGCATAGGATCGACTACTTACGATCCAGACCAAATCGCATCACCGAGCACGCGTTGTTTTGGAGACTGCGTTCAATCATGTATTCAGCCTTGCCAACGAAGCGGTCCCTTCGAAAACACGGCGCAACCGGGCGGGAGCAATCTACAGGCACGGACCGCTAATGCCGACGGGACCGCGCCCCGGTCCTTACTTCACATTCAGGCCGTTCAGGTGCTCACCGAGTTCCCGAGATGCGCCGCACCATGAAGCCTCGTAAGTATCGACCGTGGCAGGCGTATGGGGGGGCATGAGAGCCATCGGCTGAAAGGCGCCATGTTCCATTCGTCGTGGTTGCCGTTGTGCTTTGGCCCAGCGTCAAAGCACCACTGCCAACTGACCGTACCGTAACCGTCATATCGCAATGGCGCTATGATTGATTCGACGCCGACCCTACATGTTGCTCTAGAAGGTAAAGTCTGCGACTATTTTCAATGAAAGGCCTCAGTCGATAATAGCCGAACGCAATCTGCAGTTGTGGCGGATTACACAACCGCTCTTCTTCGCTCTGTAATCGTGGAACTCAAATTAATCCGCTGGTTAGCACGTCGACAACCAGCATGCTAACCAGCGAAATAAATGAGCAGTGGCTCTAATGCATGCCTTTTATCAATATAAATACTCAGCTGAAAGGTCTTTGCCCATCTCGAACTGAGACCATAAGTGATCCAACAAAGGCATACGCGAGAACCACGACTATTTCACAAAACTATTTTGCTTCGTAAATGCCGCGACCCTGCGGTGTGCGATTATTCGCGTAGAAGTGACTCTTTGTTGACTTCGCCGGCGCGGTGTAGGGCCCCTTGTCGGGCCTATGCTTGATATCAATCTTGAACTTTTTCGCCGATGAGCAACTGTTCTTAACCGAAACATAGCGTTTGTCAATGTCATACTTGCCCGGCTTTGAATACCACTTCGTTACCTTCAAGCAGGCAGCGTCCGCAGAATCGACGTTTACAGCATTTACACCCAATGACGCGCTGACCGCAAGGACGAACGTTAGAGCGGCAGCTCGCAATGACAATGTCTTCAACATATAACACCTTTCCGAAAATCAATAATAGGGTAGGCCACCACGCGGTAGCGCCAATCAAATGACTCATGTCCCACAGTCTTACTATTTTGGATCGGCCTATTGGAACAATCCACATTCGACCTAGTTGGATTATGAAATTCGACCGCAGATGACAGAAGTTCTGCCAGTTTTGAAGGGTTCGACTTACTTGATTGCGCAACTCCTATTACTAATTCTCATTTAGCTAATCATGTCTTACTTGGGAGTCATGGATCTAGAACAGCTAGTGATCCGACTCACAGAGACACTAGCAAGGCACCTAGTGAAATGTCTACCTGGGTGAGGAATTCTTCCATGGGATTAGGAAACTGATGTCGCGATCGGTAGCCTCACACACGAGAGGAACCGCAGTACTGCATAGCGATAGATACGCACCATGCTACCGAATGGCTTTGCATCCAGGCTTGATCCGTACGTTACATCCACGACTGCTAAGCACTTACTTCGCCTCTGGATCGACGTAGGGAACGCGTCCCTTGACCACGGTGATCGCCTCGACGAGCGAAGAGCCGATGACCGCGACGACGATCGTGAAGAAGGCGACCGTGCCGTCGAGCCAGGCCGCATCCTTGATGCGCCAGATGACGATCATGAAGATGAAGGCCTTGAACAGGAATCCGACGCCGAGCAGTCCGGCGACGGTTGTCAGGCCCAGGTTCCGACCGAAGTACATGATCACGAGCGTGATGATGATGAAGACCGCCGCCAGTCCCCCGCCGACGGCGCCGCCGACGAGACCGGTCGTGCCGGAGATCAGCCAGCCGAGACCCATGCCGAGCGCTGCGACGACGAGGACGAGGACTATGCCGCGGATCAGCAGGGACTTCCAGACTCGGGTCCAGGCCGCCTCGACTGCGGTTTCGGTTCGCGGGCTCGGATCGGTCACGAGATTTCCTCTCTGGCTTTCTGACGCATTCGCAGGGGGTAGAAGGTGAAGATCAGGGTGATGGCGACGAGGCCGCCGATGAGGCAGGCGGCGAAGATCCATCCTTTGAACAGGAGCAGCACCGAGCCGAAGGCGATGAGCGCCGTCCAGGTGTAGAGGATGAGGACCGCGCGTGCATGCGAGTGGCCCAGGCGCAGCATCCGGTGATGCAGGTGCTTGGCATCGGCGGAGAACGGGGATTGGCCGGCTCGCAGCCTGCGCACCACGGCCAGCCCCAGGTCCAGCAGCGGCAGGAACATCACCGCGACGGGCAGGATGATCGGCATGAAGGTCGCGAAGGCCCGCTCCTGTCCGATGAGTGCGGGATCGACCTGGCCGGTGACACGGATCGTCGAGGCCGCCAGCAGCAGACCGATGAGCATCGAGCCCGAATCGCCCATGAAGATGCGGGCGGGGTTGAAGTTGTGCGGCAGGAATCCGATGCAGGCGCCGACGAGGATCGCGGTGATCAGGGAGGCGAGGTTGGCATACGAGTCGGGTGAGGCGTCTCGAGCCAGCCAGTAGGAGTAGATGAAGAAGGCGCTGCCGCCGATGGCCACGACCCCCGCGGCCAGGCCGTCGAGCCCGTCGACGAAGTTGACCGCGTTGATCGTGACGAGGACGACGAGCACGGTCACGATCAGCGACATCCGCGGAGAGCCGATGATGACTCCGCCGAAGGGGATGGACAGCAGTGCCACGCCTTTGATCGCCATGAAGCCAGCGGCCAGTGCCTGACCGGCGAGTTTGGCCATCCAGTGGAGGTCCCAGATGTCGTCGACGACGCCGAGCAGGCACAGCAGTCCGGCGGCTCCGGCGACGCCGATGATCGGTCCGGTGTCGACGAAGATCCTCTGCAGGAACGGCGTCTGGGAGGCGAAGACGAGGCCGACGAGCAGGCCGCCGAACATCGCCACTCCCCCGAGACGCGGAGTCGGCACGGAGTGCACATCGCGTTCGCGCAGCGGAGAGAAGATCCGGCCCCGTTCGGCGACCCGCTTGACCATCGGGGTCAGCAGATACGCCACGAGGGCGGAGACGAGGAGGATGAAGAGGTAGGCGCGCACTCAGCCGTCCAGGTCGATGAGCTCGGGGACGATTTCGCGCAGCTGCTCGGCCGTGATGGGTCCGCGCCGCGCGATGCGCGGATGGTCGCCGCTGAGGTCGATGATGGTCGAGGACATCCCCGATTCCCTCGCTCCCCCGTCGACGTAGATGTCGACGTCATCGCCGAGCATCTCCTGAGCCTCGTCGGCGGTGGTGGCGGCCGGTCGGCCGGAGATGTTGGCGCTGGAGACCGCGAGAGGTCCCGTGCGGGAGAGCAGGGACAGGGCGTATTCATCATCGGGCATGCGCACGGCCACGGTCCCGTGGGTGTCGCCGAGGTCCCAATCCAGCGAGGGCTGGGCATCGGCGATGATCGTCAGAGGGCCGGGCCAGAACCGGGAGGTCAGTGCCAGGATCGTCTCATCGACTCCGTCGACGAGTCCGAAGATCGTCTCCGAGCGGGGCACGAGCACCGGCGGGGGCATGTCTCTGCCGCGGCCCTTCGCCGCCAGCAGGGCTGCCACGGCTGCAGCGCTGAAGGCATCGGCGGCGATGCCGTAGACGGTGTCGGTGGGGATGACGAGCAGATTGCCCGTGTCGGCCACGCGTGCGCACTCGTCGAACACGAGGTCACGGATTTCGGCCTGGCTGACGTCGAATCGTCTCGACACGAGTTCTCCGTTTCGAATCTCTGGGCAGTGGTCTCAGCGGCGGTTGACGTTCACCGGTTTCAGGGCGCCTGTCGGCGCGCGAGGGTGAAGCGGTCGCGTCCAGTGTAGTCCGGGTGGGTCGCGGCCTGTCTCAGACTGGCCGTGGATTCCATCAGTTCTCGGACACGCTCGCCCTGCTCTTCGCCGTGTTCCATGAGCAGGAGGCCGCCGGGGCGCAGCAGCGATTCGGCCTCGACGACGATGAGCGCGGGCACTTCGAGTCCGGACTCGCCCCCGTAGAGTGCGGCGGCCGGATCGTGGTCGGCGACTTCGCGATCGCGGGGCACGGCGTCGTCGGGAACATAGGGAGGATTCGTCACGACCACATCGGCGTGCCCGATCAGTTGCGGTCGGCTCGCCGTGATCGTCGTCGCATCCGCCTGGAGGAATTCGACGGTCGAGTCGCCGAGGCGGGTCAGCCCGAGGTTCTCCCGCGCCCAGTCCAGCGCCGCGGATTCGCGTTCGACGCCGAGGACGTCGACGCCCTCGAATTCCGTGGCCAGCGCCAGGGTGATCGCTCCGGAGCCCGAGCACAGGTCGATGACGAAGGGGCGTCCGGTCCGGCCGCGCCCTGTGAGCTCGGCGAGGGCCGCGCCGACGATGAGCTCGGTCTCCGGTCGGGGGACGAACACTCCGGGTCCCACACGCAGCTCGAGGTGTCTGAAGTGGGCGATTCCGGTCAGGTGCTGCAGCGGGACCCGGGCCCGGCGACGTTGACAGAGTCGGGCGAATTCGTTCCTGGTGTCCGTGGGCACCGGATCATCGAACAGTCGCTTCCTGCTCAGCGCGGTCCGGTCGATGCCCCAGGCGTGCGCGAGCAGTGTCAGCGCATCGGTCTCAGGGGTGGGCACTTCGGCCGCGGTGAGCAGGCTGATGGCTTCGCGCAGGAGATCGCTGACACGTGTGGGATCGCTGACGCGTGTGGGGTCGCCGGTGTCCAGTTCAGTCTCCCAGAGCGTCGAGTCGTGCCGCCTTGTCGGCGTCACGGCAGGAGCCGATGACCGGATCGAGGTCGCCGGCGAGCACGTGGTCGAGGTTATAGGCCTTGAACCCGGTGCGATGATCGGTGATCCGGTTCTCCGGGAAGTTGTAGGTGCGGATCCTCTCCGAACGGTCGACGGTGCGCACCTGTGAGCGTCGGATGTCCGCGACCTCGGCGGCGGCCTCCTCCGCCTGCTTGGCCAGGATCCGGGCGCGGAGCATGCGCATGGCCGCGTCCTTGTTCTGCAGCTGCGATTTCTCGTTCTGGCAGCTGGCAGTGATGCCGGTCGGCAGATGGGTGATCCGAACGGCGGAGTCGGTGGTGTTCACCGACTGGCCCCCGGGCCCCGAGGAACGGTAGACGTCGATGCGCAGATCGTGGTCGTCGAGCTGGACCTCCTCCGGTTCGTCGACCTCGGGGAAGACGAGGACACCGGCGGCGGAGGTGTGGATGCGGCCCTGGGACTCGGTGACCGGCACGCGCTGGACCCGGTGCACTCCGCCTTCGAACTTCATCCAGCCGTAGGCGCCGTCGTCCTTGGCCTTGACGGCCATGGTCACGTCCTTGAAACCGCCGAGGTCGGAATGAGTGGCATCGAGGATCTGACTGGTCCAGCCGCGGGAGTCGATCCAGCGCTGATACATCCGCAGCAGATCGGCGGCGAACAGCGCCGATTCCTCACCGCCCTCACCGGCTTTGATCTCGATGATCGCGTCGCGGGCGTCATCGGGATCGCTGGGCACGAGGAGGTCTCTGAGTTCGGACTCGACGCTCACCAGCTCTTTGGACAGGCGCTCGGCCTCGGCTGCGAAGTCGGCGTCGTCCTCGGCCAGCTCCACGGCCGCAGCATGATCGGACTCGAGCTCGGCGAAGTGCCGGGCGGCCGCGGCGACCTTTTCGAGTTCCGCGTACCGCCTCGTCAGCTTCTTGGCCCGGCCCGCATCAGCATGGACGGCTGGGTCGGAGAGCTCCTCCTGCACCCGGGCGTGCTCATCGAGCAGAACGCTGACACTGGCCGTGAGAGTGTCGTCGGCCATCTCAGCTGTTGTCGGTCGAGGACTTCGGCAGGGGTGTCGTCTTCTGGACCTGCATGAGGAACTCGACGTTCGAGCCCGTCTCCTTGAGCTTGGACATGAGCAGTTCGACGGCCTGCTGCTGTTCGAGGCCGGACAGCAGCCGACGCAGCTGCCACATCACCTTCGTCTCTTCGGAGGTCATGAGCATCTCTTCGCGACGGGTGCTCGAGGCGTTGACGTCGATGGCCGGGAAGATGCGCTTGTCCGCGAGCTGGCGGCTCAGGCGCAGCTCCATATTGCCGGTTCCCTTGAACTCCTCGAAGATGACCTCGTCCATCTTCGACCCGGTCTCGACCAGCGCCGTGGCGAGGATGGTCAGCGAACCGCCGCCCTCGATATTGCGTGCGGCGCCGAAGAACTTCTTCGGCGGGTACAGCGCATTGGCGTCGACGCCGCCGGAGAGGATGCGGCCGGAGGCCGGCTGGGCGATGTTGTAGGCACGCCCGAGGCGGGTGATGTTGTCCAGCAGGACGACGACGTCCGAGCCCATCTCGACCAGACGCTTGGCGCGCTCGATGGCGAGCTCGGCGATCGTCGTGTGGTCGTCGGCCGGGCGGTCGAAGGTCGACGCGACGACCTCGCCCTTGACGGCACGCTGCATGTCCGTGACTTCCTCGGGACGTTCGTCGACGAGGACGACCATGAGGTGCGCTTCGGGGTTGTTCTCGGTGATCGCATTCGCGATCTGCTGCATGATCGTGGTCTTACCGGCCTTCGGGGGCGCGACGATGAGACCGCGCTGGCCCTTGCCGATGGGCGTGATGAGGTCGATCAGACGCGTCGAGTGCAGCTTCGAGGTGGTCTCCAGCCGCAGGCGCTCCTGCGGGTAGAGCGGGGTGAGCTTCGAGAACTCGACGCGGCTGCGAGCATCGTCGACGGTCAGTCCGTTGACGGAGTCGAGGCGGACGAGTGCGTCGAACTTCTCGCGCTTGCCGCCCCGATGTTCGTTCTCACGCGGCTGGCGGATCGCGCCGGCGACGGCATCGCCCTTGCGCAGACCGTTCTTCCGCACCATCGAGGCCGAGACGTAGACGTCGTTCGGGCCCGAGAGGTAACCGGAAGTGCGCAGGAACGCATAGTTGTCATGGACGTCGAGGATGCCGCCGACGGGGATGAGCACGTCGTCGTGGCGGATGTCCGGCTCGTCATTGCCGCGACCGCGACGCTTGCGGTCCCGACCGCGTCCGCGACGATTGCCGCCGTTGTCACGGTCGTTGCGGTTGTCCCGACCGCCGTTGTCGCGGTCGTTGCGGTGCGAGCGATCGTTGCCTCCGCCGCTGCGGTCGTGGCCGCCGCGGTCGTGGCCGCCCCGGTCGTCACGGCCGGAGCTGTTCCGGTCGTTTCCGCCCCGGTCGCCGCTGTCGCGGTCGGCGTTGCCGCGACCCTTGTCATGACCGCCCCGGTCGTCATCGGAGCGATCGCTGTGCTTGGCGCGACGCTCGTTGTCACGACCGCCGCGGTCGGAGCCGCGGTCCTGTCGGCCGCCGCGTTCGGACGAATCGTCCGACTGCTGGTCCCGGCTCTCGGCCGGGGACTCGGAGCTGCGCGAACGAGAACGGCTGCGACGGGACTGCTGACGGTCCTGATCGCCGCTGTCCTCGGGCGAGGAACCCTCCGACTTCTCGGCGGCGGTCTCCTGTCCGGCCGCGGCGTCGGAGCTGGGTTCGACGATGAGGGCCGGCTCCTCGGACGACGGTGCGGCGGCACGGCGCGAGGAGCGACGGTTCGTCGACTCCTGCTTCTGCTCGTCCGACTTCTCCGCCGACTTCTCTGACTTGCCGCGCGCCGCATCGGCGGCGGACTTCTTCTCGGCAGGGGCGGACTTCGCGGACGCTTCCGCGGATCCGCCCGAGTGGCTGTTGATGGCGTCGATCAGTTCGCTCTTGCGAAGGCGACGGTAACCCTTGATCCCCAGGCCGGCTGCCATTTCCTGAAGCTGCGGCAGCCGCAGAGCTGTGAGGCTGCCAGAGCGCGGCGTGGAATCCTGAGTGGTGGTTTCAGACACGAAGGTCCTTCTCCCTCTTTCGGCCGTGCGGCATGTGCCGTTTGCTCACGGCGACGGAAGCACCATTGACGGTGCGTTGTGAAAGAAAACCTGCTGATGAATGAGCAGGAGATGTTCCAGAATGTTTGACATCGGCAACGGACCCGTGAAGATCAGCGGGAAGCCGTCCACTGTCGGAACACCTTCATTCTACTGGTTCGGAGCCGATCATGCGAATTGTTTCCTCAATTTTCTTCGCTCACCCGGTATCCCCCGAGGTCAATCGAGGTTCGATGGGCGCTGATGCCGGCGGGCACAGCGGTGTCGGGCACCGGCCCGTCGAGGACGAGCACGGTGGGCCCGGCGCCGGAGACGACAGCCGACAGCCCGTGTCCGCGCAGCGTATCGACCAGGGCCATCGACTCCGGGTAGACGCTGCGGCGGAACTCCTGATGGAGCTTGTCACTGGTGGCTTCGAAGAGCGCTGAGGGGTCGTTGACGAGCCCGTGCACCAGCAGTCCCGAACGGGCCGAGTTCTCCGCCGCGATGTCATGGTCGATGACAGCGGGGATGAGACTGCGAGCGACGTCCGTATCCAGGCGGACATCGGGGATGAGCACGGTGACCTCGTCGATCGTTCGCACCGGCACCTGCCAGGTCCGAGCCGGTTCGGACAGGGAGATGGTCAGCCCGCCGAAGATCGCCGGCGCCGCGTTGTCGGGGTGGCCTTCGAAGTCCGTGGCGATCTCGAGGATGCGTCTGCGATCCAACCGCGCACCGGTGGTCAGGCGTCCGAGCTCGGAGGCCAGTCCGATGCCGGCCACGACGGCCGCAGCCGATGAGCCCAGCCCTCGGGAATGCGGGATCCGGTTGCGGCAGTCGAGTTCGATCCTGTCGATCAGCGACTCGTCCGCGGCGGGGAATTCGGCGGCGAACACCTCGGCGATGACGCGCATGACCAGATGGGAGCGATCGCGCGGCAGCGCCTGCGCCCCCTCCCCCGATACCGTGACGCACGATTCCGGGTCGACGGGGTCGTCGTGGACGGTCAGGGTCAGCGTGTCGACGATGTCCAAGGCGAGGCCGAATGCGTCGTATCCCGGTCCCAGATTCGCCGAGGTGGCCGGCACCTCGAGTTGCAGCCGCACGCTCAGCTGTCCTCGAGGCCCAGGGCCCGGGCAGCGCTGACGGCGTCGACCGAGACCCGCTGGGTCTCGATCTCGGAGCCGTCTGCGGTGTGCAGCGCCCAGGACGGATCCTTGAGCCCGTGGCCGGTCACGGTCACGGCGATCGTCGCGGAGTCAGGAACCCTGCCTGCGTCGGCGGTCTTGAGCAGTCCCGCCACCGAGGCGGCCGAGCCGGGTTCGACGAAGATGCCCTCTTCGCGGGAGAGGAATCTGTGGGCGAGCAGGATCTCGTCGTCGGTGACCGAGTCGATGAAGCCGCCGGATCCGTCACGGGCCGCTTCGGCCTGACTCCAGCTGGCGGGGTTGCCGATGCGGATCGCGGTCGCGATCGTGTCCGGATCGTCGACCGGGTGTCCGAGCACCAGCGGTGCGGCTCCGGCGGCCTGGAATCCCCACATCTGCGGCAGCCTCTTCGCGACTCCCCGCTCCCGGTATTCGTTGTAGCCCTTCCAGTAGGCCGTGATGTTGCCGGCGTTGCCGACGGGAAGGACGTGGACGTCAGGGGCATCGCCGAGCACGTCGACGACCTCGAAGGCAGCAGTCTTCTGTCCTTCGATGCGATCGGGATTGACGGAGTTGACGAGGTGGACCGGATAGGACTCCGAGAGCTTGCGGCACAGTGTGAGGCAGTCATCGAAGTTGCCGTCGACCTCGAGCAGTGCGGCACCGTGGGCGATGGCCTGGCTCATCTTTCCCGGAGCGATCTTGCCGCTGGGCACGAGCACGGCGCAGGTCAGTCCGGCCTTCGTGGCATAGGCCGCCGCCGACGCCGAGGTGTTGCCCGTCGAAGCGCAGATGACGGCCTTGGCACCATTGGCCGCGGCCTTCGTGATCGCCATCGTCATCCCACGGTCCTTGAACGAGGCGGTCGGGTTGAGACCTTCGTACTTCACCCACACCTGGGCGCCGATGCGTTCGCTGAGCCGATCCGCCTTGATCAGCGGTGTCCCACCTTCGCCGAGGGTCACGGCCGGGGTGGATTCGGAGACATCGAGCAGACTCCGATACTCCTCGACAACGCCCTGCCACTGGTGTCTGGGGTAATTCATTCTCACTGTCCTTCTACGCGGATCACGGATTTGACGGCATGGACGACGGACAGGTCGATGAGTCGATCGACCGTCTTCCTCAGAGTCGAGTCGGTGTTCGAGTGGGTGGCGAGCACCAGTTTGGCGTGCTGGACGCCGTCGTCGTCGACATCGCCGACCGTCTGGCGCATGAGCTCGATGGACGCGCCCTCGTCGGCGAAGACCTCGGAGACCGCTGCCAGCACGCCGGGACGGTCGACCACGTCGAGGGTGATGTGGTAGCGGGTCGTGATCGAGGAGATCGGCAGGATGCGGGAGTCCTCGTGGAAGGGACGCTCGTACTGTCCGCGTCCGCCGAGGACCTTGCGCCGGGCCACGGACACGATGTCTCCGAGCACCGCTGAGGCGGTCGGGGCTCCCCCGGCTCCTTGGCCGTAGAACATCAGCTCTCCAGCGGCTTCGGCTTCGATGAAGACCGCGTTGAAGGCCCCGCGCACCGAGGCCAGGGCGTGATTGCGGTCGATCAGGGCGGGATAGACGCGGGCCGACAGCCCGGCACCGGTCGGTGAGGCGGCCACGCGTTCGCAGACGGCGAGGAGTTTGATGACGAAGCCCTGATCGCGGGCGGTCTCGACCATCTCGGAGGTCACGCCCTCGATGCCTTCGACGTGGACGTCGTCGATCGACACGGGCGCGTGGAAGGCCAGTGACGACAGGATCGCCGCCTTCGCGGCCGCATCGTGTCCGCCGACGTCGGCGGTCGGATCGGCTTCGGCATAGCCGAGCGCCTGCGCTGTGGTCAGGGCCCGTTCGAAGTCCCAGCCCTCGGAATCCATCTGGTCGAGAATGTAGTTCGTGGTGCCGTTGACGATGCCGATGATCCTCTCGATCCGGTCACCGGCCAGGGAGTCGCCGACGGGTCGGATGATGGGGATGGCTCCGGCCACGGCCGCTTCGTGCTCGAGGCGGACACCGGCGGCGTCGGCGGCGGACATGAGCTCACCGTAGCTGGCGGCCAGGAGCGCCTTGTTCGCCGTGACCACCGAGGACCCCTGCTGCAGGGCCGCGGTGATGAGCGATCGAGCCGGTTCGATCCCGCCCATGAGCTCGACGACGATATCGGCGTCGGCGATGGCCGCCTCGGCGTCGGTGGTCAGCAGGTCCGGGTCGATTCCCGAACGGGGACGCGATGCGTCCCGGACGACGATGGCGTTGAGTTCCAGTGGCGCCCCGATGCGTTCGGCCAGGCCGTCTGCGCGGTTCTGAATCCGTGCGGCGACTTCCGTGCCGACGACTCCGCATCCGAGCATGGCAACCTTCAATGCCTGCATATCCTCACCTTTTCCGCTGTTGTCGTTGACGCTCATCTGCTGCTCGGCCCGCCATCGGCCATCCCCGGATCGGTGGCGAACATCTGCGAGTGATCCTCGGGCAGGACGATCCACTCAACTCTATCGGCATCGACGGCGAGCACTCCCGGCCGGGGGATGTGGTTGTAGTTGCTGGCCAAGGGGCGGCAGTAGGCGCCGGTGGAGGGAACGGCGACGAGGTCGCCGGCGGTGACATCGGCGCCCATGTACTCGTCCCGGACTATGATGTCGCCGGATTCGCAGTGCTTGCCCACGACGCGCACGATCGCCGGTTCCGCGCTCGAGGCTCGGTTGGCCAGGGTGCACGAATAGTCAGCGTCGTAGAGGGCGGTGCGGATATTGTCGCTCATCCCGCCGTCAACGGCGACATAGGTGCGGATTCCGCTGTCGGTGCTCACCTGTTTGACGGTGCCGACCTCGTAGAGGGTGAACACGGCCGGGGAGACGATGGCTCGGCCGGGCTCGATCGAGATCCGCGGGACATTCGTTCCCAGACCGCGGCACTCCTTGGCCACCACCGCGGCCAGCTCCGTCGCCATCTCGGCAACCGGGATCGGGGTGTCCTGTGAGGTGTACCGGATGCCGAAGCCGCCGCCGAGGTCGACCTCGGGCAGATCGATGCCGTGTTCGGCCATGACCTCGGCGCGGAAGCCCAGCACCCGGGCGGCGGCGACCTGGAAGCCGGAGATGTCGAAGATCTGCGAGCCGATGTGCGAGTGGAGGCCGTCGAGGCGCAGATGGGCGGAGTCGGCGACCTTCTGCGCAGCGCGTGCCGCGGTTCCGTCGGCCAGGGACAGGCCGAACTTCTGGTCTTCGTGGGCGGTGGCGATGAAGTCGTGGGTGTGTGCCTCGACGCCCACGGTCACTCGCAGCATGACCGGGGCCAGGACTCCCCTGGCCCCGGCGATCGTGTCGAGCCTGTCGATCTCGTCGAGGCTGTCGACGAAGATCCGCCCGACCCCGTAGTCGAGGGCGTATTCGAGTTCGGCGACCGACTTGTTGTTCCCGTGCAGGCCCACCCGGTCGCCGGGGACCCCGGCGGTGCGAGCGACCATCATCTCCCCCAGAGAGCAGGTGTCGAGGCCGAGACCGGCCTCGTGCACCCAGCGGGCCACCGCGGTGCACAGGAAGGCCTTGCCCGCATAGTAGACATCGGCTCCGGCCAGTCCCTTCTCAGCGGAGAAGGCGTTCGCGAAGGTCGAGGCATAGGCCTGGGCGCGGGACCTGAAGTCGGCTGCGTCCATGATCAGGGTGGGGGTGCCGTATTCGGCGGCGAGTTCGGTCACCGAACGGCCGGCGATGGTGAGCACCCCGTCATCGGTCTTGGTGACGTTGTCCGACCACAGGCTCGGCAGGAGCGCATTGACGTCATCGGGATAGGGCAGCCACACCGGGGCCGGGGTCGCGTGCAGCGTACCTGCGATATGTGCGGGCATCAGATCCTCTCCGGCGCCGAAGCGCCCAGTTGTCGTAGTCCTGCGGCGAGGACGATGATGGCGGCTCGGGCGAGGACGAGCCGTGATGCGTGTCTGGCGGTGATGTCCTCATCGATCGTCGGCGTCACCCGGCAATGACCCAGCCAGTCCTCTATGGCGGCGGAGACTTCGCTCAGCCCGGTCAGCAGCGGTTCGCCTCGTTTGCGACGTCGAGACCGGTCCAGGGCGGCGGGGACCGCAGCCAGTGCGTTGAGCAGCCGCACCTCGGTGGGGTGTGCGAGGCTCGAAGCATCGACCTGCTCGGTCGTGATGCCGGCGGCGTGCGCGCGCCGTTCTTCCCGGCAGACCGCGGCGTGGCCGAGCTGGAGCGGCCTGACCGCGGACGCATCGACGGATGCCACCTGGCCGGTGTCCGCGACGACGCGGCCCGCCGACAGGGATCCCGCATCGCCGAGGCTGCCCGACCGGAGCGTCGGCTCGCTCACCGCATCGGCCGCGGTGATGATGTCGAGTGCCACCTGTGCCCGTGCGGCCGGGGTCAGGGTGATGTTGACGAAGCCGGGGCCGGCGATATCGGCCGACGCCACTTCGGGCAGCGACCGCAGGTGAGCACAGATGTGTTCGGCCAGGTCGAGCCGACTCGAGGGTCGGGCAGCGGCACGCAGGGCCGCCGTCGTCGACCAGTCCCCGAGCTCCGGACGCCGCGGCGGAACGACCTCGACCGGGGCTTCGGCGGCACCCGGTGCCGCGAGACCGTCTGCGGCCAGCGCCAAAGCGCGCGCAAGTGCGGTCTGCAAGTCTTCGGGGGTCACTCGAACAGAGTACTCGGAGCCGCGGGGCGAGGACGAATCTGTCGTCATCTTCGCTCTCATGACGAGACGCGGCTGCCGGAAGCCTGCCGCAGGCCGCAGCCGGACGTGTGCCGGAGGCGCCAGCCGCCAGCGCGCCGATGGTCGCTGGCGGAAGCACGCAGGGCTCATCAGATCGAGCCGGGGCGGCAGGCGGCACGGCTGACGAGCAGTTTGACCGCCACCGAGGCCAGAACCACCGCGAAGGCGGGCCACAGGCCATCGAAGCTCTGAATCAGAAAAGCGAAGATCAGCGGTCCTGTGGCTGCCAGAAGATAGCCGCCGCCTTGGACGAACCCGGACAGGGACGCCGCCGAATCCGCGTCGCGAGCACGCAGGGTGATCAGCGTCAGCGCCAGCGGGAAGGTCGAGATCCCGATGCCCAGCAGCACCGTCCACAGCACCGGAGCCGCCGTCGGAAGCAGCCACAGTCCGATGTAGCCCACGGCCAGGCTGAGGCAGAATCCGACCACGATGGGATAGGCCGAGCTCAGCTTCTGTGCCAGGGTCGGAAGAACGAACCCGAGAACGAGCGGGATCGCGGTGACCAGGGCGAGCATCGCACCGGCGAAGGCCGCATCGAACCCTGAGCGTGTCAGCAGCGTCGGCAGCCAGGTGAAGAGGATGAAGTTGTTGAATGAGGTCAGCCCCGTCATCGTCATCAGCGCCCACGCCCGCTTGCTGCGCATGAGCCGGGCGAGTTCGCTGCCGCCGACGACCGCGGCGGCCACCTCGACCGCCGGGGCCGGACGGAGCAGGCGGAGGAGCAGCCACACGGCCACGCCGAGACCGGCGAACCCGGCCCAGACGAGCAGGGAGCCGCGCCAGCCGAATCCGGTGGCCAGGGGAACCGCAACGAGTGGCGGGATGAAGGTGCCGAACTGTAGCAGACCGACATGGACGGTCGACATCAGCGCCACCCGGTCGGGGAAGTACGACTTCACCAGGGGTGGAAGGACGACATTGCCGATGCCCATGCCCAGCAGCGCGAGCACACTGAGGGCGAGGAAGACCAGTGGCGAATCGATCACGGCCCGAACGCCGAGGCCGATGGTGACCATGAGCATCGCCGCCAGCGTCAGTCCGAGGTCGGTGAAGCGCGTGTAGAGCCGTGGGGTGATGAAGCCGCTGAGACCGTACAGCAGCGGAGGCAGCATGCCGATGATGGCCAGGAACGTCGCACTCAGGTGGATCTCCTCGCCCATCGCGTCGAGCAGGGGTGAGAGTCCGGTCACGCCGGGGCGCAGATTGAATGCGGCGATGACGATTCCGACGATGATCAGAATGCGTGTCCGCGCAGAGTCCATGGTCTCTTTCCTATCAGACGAACACCCGCCCGCCGCCGTGCGGGGTCGGGTCTGAGGAGACCGGCTTACGAGATCGCAGCAGCGCGGATCAGAAGTCGAGTTTGAGCCCTTCGACCGGGGACAGGCGCGCGGCCCGACGAGCCGGCGCCAGAGCGGAGAGGATGCCGGCCACGATCGCGACGCCGAGGATGCCGAGGAATGCCGGCACGGAGAAGTCGACGATGAGGTCGGTGGAGTAGCCGTAGGTGAGCAGTCGGGTGCCGACGATTCCCAGTCCGGTGCCGAGGATCAGGCCCACGAGCGCTGCCACCGAGGAGATGAGCACGGCTTCCAGCGCCAGCAGCGACCGCAGCTGCGCGATGCTCAGTCCCAGGGCACGCATGAGCGCATTCTCCCGCCTGCGTTCGATGACGGAGAGGCTGACGGTGTTCGAGACCCCGATGAGGGCGATGAGGACGGAGACGAACAGCAGCCCCACGGCCCCGGCAAGCATGACATCGATGAGTTCGGAATAGACACCGCGGGCGACGGCGGATCCTCCGACCTCGTCGCTGGACACGTCGAGGGCTTCGGCCACGGACTGCTGGATGCGGTCGATCTCATCGACGTCGACGTCCTCGTCGAGGCGGACGAGCACGGACGTCGAGGTCGCGGAGACTCCGATGCTGTTGCCCACCTCGGGGGTGGTGAAGAACGCCAGACTCGACAGGCCCTCCCTGTGCACGGGAACGTTCATCTCGTTGAGGCCTTTGATCCGCACCGTCGCATCGGAGTAGTCCTCGGGCACGACCACCCGACCGGGCACGAGGTCGGCAGCGGAGTCGCCGAGGACGGTCGAGGCGGTTTCGGGATCGATGACATAGATCTCGGGACGCTCTCCCTTGAAGTCCTCGACCGCCTCGGCGCGGTGGGCGGTCACGGCGTGGGCCACCCCGGGGATCTCCCGCACCTGTGCCAGCGCATCATCGTCGACGATGCCGGACAGCGGCACCGAGACATCGACCGGGTAGCGCTGGTCGAGACCGTGGCCGAGCGTCGCCTTCGTCGACATTCCGCCCACGAGGATGGTCGCGACCAGAGTCACACCGATGATCAGCGCCGTGGCGGTGGTCGCCGTGCGCCGGGGATTGCGCAGCGTGTTCAGGGTCGCCAGCTGCCCCGGCAGTCCCCAGGGACTGAACAGCACTTCGCCGATCCAGCCGACGATCGGCGGGATGATCTGCGATGAGCTGATGACCAGCCCGGTGACGAGCAGTCCCCCTCCGAGGGCACCGCCGATGATCCATTCCTGCCCGCCCGACACCGCGTAGAGGGAGGCGATGACGAGTCCGACGCCGACGGCGATGCAGCCGAAGCCGATGATCTGCCGGGGCCTGTTGCGTGTGGACGGGGTGAAGGAGACGTCGAAGGGCTGGAGCGCCTCCAACGGGGTCACGGCGATGGCGCTGCGGGCCGGGCGAATGGTCGCCAGGATCGTCAGCAGCGCCCCGACCCCGATGCCGGTGAGCAGCGCTGAGACGGGAACGGTGAGGGTGTCGTAGGGGAACTCCTCGGGCCAGTAGCGCACAGCCGCCAGCATCAGGCCGCGGCTGACTCCGATCCCGGCGAGGACTCCGAAGACGGAGCCGAGCAGGCCGACGAAGAGCCCCTCGGCGACGACCGAACCGTACATCTGACCGCGAGAGGCGCCGAGGCAGCGCAGGAGCGCGAGTTCGCGGCGACGGCCCGCCACGATGACAGAGAACGTGTTCGACACGACGAGGATGGCGACGACGACCGAGATCCCGGCGAAGCCGAGCAGCAGCGCAGTGATCACGGAGTTGCCTCCGGAGAGACGGTCGGTCTTGACGTCGACGGCGTCGTCGACGGTGAGTGCATCGAGGCTGCCGTCGAGGTCCGAGGAGTCGATGACCGACTGCAGCCGTTCGCGCACCTCTGCCGCGTTCGCGTCCTCATCGAGTGCGATCTGAATGGCGATGACATCGCCCTGCTGTGCGAAGTACTCCTGATAGCCCGACGCGGTCGTCAGCGCTCGGTTGGCTCCCGGCAGTGCCGGGTCCTCCCCCATCTCGGCGAGGCCGACGACCGTGAAGGTGACACTGCTGTGGCTCGGTCCGCGGTAGATCGGCGTGTCGTCGTCGCCGGTCTCGACCGGGACGGAATCGACCGTGAAGCGGATCTCGTCGCCGATTGCGGCCCCGAGGTCCTCGGCCGTGGACGCGTCGAGAACCAGATCGGTGGGAGCATTCGGCCGCTGACCGGAGACGAGGTCGAAGGAGTCCAGGTGAGCATCGGCCGGCACCGGAGACAGGGCGAAGGAACTCTCGGAGAACGATGTCCCACGCCCTGTGGTCAGGGTTCGCGCCGACAGCGATGCCGTGTGGACCCCGTCGATGTCGGACATGGGACCGAGCAGGGGTGCGACTTCGTCTCCGCCGACGAAGACGTCCTTGCCGGGGATGACCGTGAGATCGGCGTGGGAGAACGATCGGCCGACAGCGTTCTCGAGGCTGTTCTGCAGGGAGGAGTTGATGATGAGGGTCGTCGCGACGAACCCTGCCGCCAGGGCGATTCCGAGGCCGATCGCCAGGAAGCGCGCCCAATGGATCCGGATCTGCGCCAGAGCGACAGCGATCACAGAGCGCTCAATTCGCTCAGGGCGGTGACCACGCTGTCCCGGGTGGGCTGCCGGACCTCCCCGGTGGCCCGTCCGTCTTTGAGCAGGACGACCCGGTGGGCGTGCGAAGCTGCCATCGGGTCGTGGGTGACCATGATGATCGTCTGTCCGTACAGGGTCGTGGCGCGTCCGAGCAGGGACAGCACCTCGGCGCCGGCATGGGAGTCGAGGTTGCCCGTGGGTTCGTCGGCGAAGATGACATCGGGTCTCGTCAGCAGGGCCCGCGCCACGGCCACGCGCTGCTGCTGACCGCCGGAGAGCTCATGCGGTCGATGCTGCAGGCGGTCGCCGAGTTCGAGGCGTTCGACGACCTCGTCCTTCCACTGCCGATCGATCTTCTTCCGGGCCAGGGACACGGGCAGTTCGATGTTCTGTTCGGCGCTGAGCGTCGGGACGAGGTTGAATGCCTGGAAGATGAAGCCGACGCGGTCTCTGCGCAGCTGAGTCAGCTGACGGTCGTTGAGCCGGGTGATGTCCTTCCCGCGCATGATGATCGAGCCGGAGTCGACGCGGTCGAGTCCGGCCAGCACATGCATGAAGGTCGACTTCCCCGAGCCCGAGGGGCCCATGATGGCGGTGAAGCGACCGGATTCGAAGTCGACGCTGATGTCGTCGAGGGCGTCGACAGCCGTGTCCGCCCGGCCGAAGCTCTTGCGCAGGCCCTTCGCCCGAAGGACGATGGCGGAGTCGTCGGCGGCCTCACCGGTTGGGACCTGACCGGCGGCTGTGGCCGCACGACCGGTCTCATCGGAGGAGTTCGACATACGGGCCCCTTATCGCAGTTCTGGGATCGTCTCCGACTACCTTAGATGCTGGCCCAGTCGACGACCACTTGGGTCGGAGTCGCAGAACCGCCCACCTCAGCTGCTGAGATGGGCGGTGGTGTGGTGCCCGCGACAGGATTCGAACCTACGACCTTCTGCTCCGGAGTTATCTAGATACCAGGCAGGAACAGATCTGCCGGGCCGTATGGGACTCCTTGGATCAGAATGACTCGCGTCAGACGATCTTGTTAAACGCTGGCATGGCCAAAAAATGGCCGCGACATGGAACGGCCACCCGAGAGAGCGCAATTCAACACGGGTGGCCACGACTCCCATTGGAGAAGTCATGTCCAAGAATACCGGTCTTCAACCTCTCAGTACTAGACAGGACACTGTCCCTGTCGACAAATTCACGTGGCAGCAGAAAACTCTCTTGGAGTTCGACGAAGAGAAGTTGAAGCAGGCTGCGCATATTGGAAGCGCCAGTACGACGATCCAGACAATGAAGTTGGCCGGACTTGTGTTATCAACTCACGCGAATCCGGACGGCAGTAGCATCTTTCCGTCTATCCGGACACTGGCCCTAGAAGCGTCCGTCTCGGAGAGAGTCTTTCAACGAGCTAGAAGGGCGTTGGAACATGTTGGACTTGTGACTTTCGTGGCCCCCGCGCGCGGCAAAAGGGGAGCCGAATATCGGCTTTCAAGACCAACTTCCGTCAAGGCCGCCACAGTCAGCGACGACATCCACACCCATCACACCTCTGCCACAGATGACACCCCTCCCCGTCACCCATGACACCAAACCTCTGTCACCCATGACACCCCTCCCCGTCACCCATGACACCCAACCAGACCAGGACCAGATCAATCACCACACCACCACCAACGCGAGAGTCAGCGCAAGCGAGCGACGGGTGGTCCCCGACGAGTCGGAGACCAAGGAGGTGTCGGCCGTCTTCCAGTGCTCAATGGAGGACGCGTTAGCGATGCTCGCCGAGGCGAATTCGGATCATACAACTGTCTCAGCCATCAATCGCCTGCTGAAAGTTCCCGGTTACGGCGATCAAGTACTGCGACGAGTCCGAGACGAACGAGACGCCGAGAGACGTGCGCAATACGTACAGATCGGGGTTCGCCTTCGTGCGCTCTCGTCGGACAGATCCTGGTGCCCCCACGAGTTCGGAGGACTCGCGCCGACAGAGAAAGGTGAACCGAAGTGCGTGACGTGTCGTACCAACTACCAGAAACA
>DWZN01000035.1 GCA_019117545.1 Candidatus Brevibacterium intestinavium | reverse complement strand
CCTTGAGCATCTGTGCCAGTCCGGTGCCCAGCAGGTTCTGTGTCTCGGTCATTGTGGTGTTCGTCCATTCACTGTCGCGGAGACGATCCGGGTCGACCAGGTCGACAGAGCCGAGTCGCCTCGGGCCTCTGTCCGGTCTGGGTCGGGATCGTTGGATTTCAGGGGTGAACGGCCGTTCCCCATCAGCCTAGACCGATGGGTGGCTCAACAGGAGAGCCAGAAATGTGTCGGAATTTTAGGCCAGATGCCGGTAGGGGATCTACGATCGGATCATGGAATCCAGCACGATCCGGGAACGCGGCGGTCGGGCCGAGGGAGTCGCGCTGCCGCTCACGGTCGATCGACATCTGCCGACTCCGCTGCCCGATCAGCTCACACAGGGTCTGCGGCGCCTCATCGCCGAAGGGGCCCTGCTTCCCGGCGATGCGGTGCCGTCGAGTCGCCGCCTGGCCGCTCACCTCGGGATCTCCCGCGGCAGTGTCGAGACCGCTTACGGACAGCTGGCTGTGGAGGGGTTCCTGGTGACCACCGAACGCTCGGCGACCCGGATCAACCCGGACCTGCCGGCCACGGCCCGCACCGCACGCGCCCGGCCGCGTGTCCCCGCCTCGCCGAGGCGGCGCCTACGCAACTACATCGATCTGCGACCCGGTTTCGGAGGCGACGATCCGCTGCGGGAACCGGCCTTCCGCCGCGCCTGGAGGGAATCGCTCGACCTCGACCCCGGTCCCATCGATCCACTGGGCCAGCCGGATGCGCGGTGGGCGATCGCCGACTACCTCCGATTGGCCCGGGGAATGGCCGTCGACCCCGATGAGATCATCCTCACCAGCGGTTCCCGTGACGGTCTGCGCCTGTTGCTGAGCAGCGGGATCGACGGGGCGATCGCTGTGGAGAATCCGGGCTTTCCCGGTCTGCGGCAGGCGATGACCGACCAGAGGCTCGTGCCGTTGGACCTCGCCGCCGGGTCCCCGGCAGGGGTGTCGGCCGCCGTCGTGACGCCCAACCACCAGTTCCCGCACGGGACTCCGATGCCGGTCGATCATCGAGTGCGGCTGCTCGAGTGGGCGGAGCGAGGGGATGTGATCCTCATCGAGGACGACTACGACAGTGAGGCCCGCTTCACTCGCACCGTGCTGCCGACGCTGTACGAACTGGCCTCATCGACGGACAGCCGCGCGCAGGTCGTGCACATCGGCACCTTCTCCACGCTGCTGACCTCGGCGGTGTCGACCGGATACCTCATCTCCCACGGTGAGATCTCGTCGCGTCTGATGGCGATGCGCACGGCGCTGGGGCCGGCGTTCTCGCCGATTCTGCAGATGGCCATCAGCTCCTACCTCGGTTCCGGGGGCCTGCGCCGACGGATCTCGCGCGGCCGTCGTCGCCTCAGGGCCGCCGAGGAGGTCGTCGCCGAGGCGGGACCGATTCCCGGACTGGTCCATGACGGTCGGACCCTCGTGATCGAAACCTCCGCTGCCGAGGCCGATCGCCTGCTGCGACAGCTCGCCGACCGCGGGATCCTCGTCGCTTCCCTGGCCCGCGGCTGGACCGGTGGGGATCAGGTCCGGCACGGTCTCGTCATCGCCCATTCGAATGTCGAGGCGACGGTGCTGCGGAGGGCGCTGGCCACGGTGCAGGCGCTGTTGAGTAGGATTCAGACATGATGAAGTCCGGATTCGTGGTGGACGGCACCATCAGGATGCTGCTGGCCATCGTCGGTGTCGTGGCCCTGCCCGCCCTCGAGACGTTCTTCCTGGCCCCGCGCTGGCTGGTCATCACCGCCCTCGTGCTGCTCTTCCTCGGGGCCGCGACTCAGATCTCCTACGGTGTGCGCAAGGGCGAGAAGCGCTTCCTGAAATATCCGATGCTCTTCGACGGCCTGCTCGTCGTCGCCGCCGTCATCGCCGTCTTCCTCGCGCTGGCGGCCAATTCCGCTGCCGCGTGGATCCTCTTCGGCTGTGTGGCGCTGGGCTCATTGGGCATCGCCGTGGTCTTCACTACGGGAGAGAACGGTCCTGATTTCGGCAAGGACGAGTCACAGACTGCTTGAACGAGGTTCTTCCAGGCTCTCCTCGGCGATCGCGGACCGAGTATTCGGCCGAGGCGGCTGCGGACGAACGTCGTTCAAGCGGCCGCACAGTCTTCGAGAGGTGCGCGGGTCGACATCCTCGCTGCGCCTTGAACGACGGATCTGCGCCCCCGCAACCAAGGTCGTTCAAGCGGCCGCGCAGTTATCGAACGGCGCAATCGGCGCAGCCCTTTGCCGAGGGCGGCCGGGCGGCAGTGCAGGAGCGAGTCAGCGGTTGAACACATCTGCTGCCGGGCGCCCGCTGGAGACCGGAATCGTCAGCGATTGAACGCGATCGCGGCGAAGTGCCCCTCGGGGATCCCCGACTCGAGATCGAAGATGTCGACGTCCGGATGCGGTGACTCCGGCAGCGGCCCGGAACCGACATAGTCCATGCCCGGGTCTCGGGCCAAGCCGGTGCTCATCGCTCGCAGGAAGGCTTCCTTGCGGGCCCACAGGCGTGCGAACTCCGCAGCCATCTCGGGTCCGGACAGCTGGTCGAGTTCAGCTCTCTCACGCGGATGCACGAGCTGCAGGGCCTCGGCGGCAACGGCCGGCTCCGGTACGGCTTCGATGTCGAGGCCGACCGGATCGTCGGCGACGGCGACGATGACGAGTCTGCGGGAGCGGGAGACGGAGAACTCGCAATCGTCGTGGCGCGGCTTGCCCGCCGAATCGAGGCGGATGTCGATTCCAGCCGGGTCTCGATCAAGATGTGCCCCGAGCACGTGCCTGAGGACGACTCGGCCGGCCGACCAGGTGGTGGCGGCCTCGGCGTCGAACTCCCGTGCGTAGTTGCGCTCCTGTTCGGTGAGCACGGAATCGTCCTCACGCGCCCAGGCCGCCTCGGCGGCGGTATCGGCGAGGAACAGTGAAGCGGGCAGTTCGGTGCGGAGTTCGGCGAGACTGGGATCGATCGTCATGGATCAGCGGCCCAGAGCCTTGTGGATCTTCTTCAGACGGCGGTTGAGCACGAAGATCCGCACCGAGCCGATCAACCCGGCGATGAGGATGCCGCCGATCGCGGCGAAGAGCATGGCCACACCCAAGGGCAGTTCGAACTGCCAGCCGAAGTACTGGAACTGGGCGGCCACGTTGTTCTGGACGATGAAGATGAGAAGCAGGACGACGATGACCGCTCCGATGATGAGCGAGATCCACATACCCGCCGACATCCCCGTGCCGCCCTTCGTCGAAGGCAGTTCGTCGGTGCTGCCGGGTGCGGGAGGCTGCGTCTGCTGGTGAGGCTCGACCTCGCGGGTCTCCCCGGTCGTGGGAGCCTCGTCCCCGAGCACGGAATCGGTTTCGGCCAGGAGCTCTTCGGGCGTCTGGGATTCGCCGCGCGGGTCTTGAGTACTCATGCGCCCCATCATAACCACTGATGGGGCGCATGAGTCCGGAAGTGCGGCAAGTGTTCGCCAACCGTTGCACGAACACCGCTCACACCGCGTCGATGCTGATTCAGACGTTCTTGCTCAGTGAGGAGATGATCTCGTTGAGCGTGGCCGACGGGCGCATCGCCGCAGTCACCAACTCATCGTTCGGGTAGTAGTAGCCGCCGAGGTCGACGGGACTGCCCTGGACCTCGAGGAGTTCGGCCGCAATGGTCCCCTCCTTCTCGGTCAGTGCCTTCGCCACCGGCGCGATGGCCTCGGCCAGGGCCTCGTCGGCAGTCTGCTCGGCCAGCTTCTGCGCCCAGTAGAGGGTGAGGTAGAAGTGACTGCCGCGGTTGTCGATCTCGCCGACCTTGCGCGAAGGCGACTTGTTCTCCTCGAGGAACCTGCCGGTGGCCGCATCGAGGGTGTCGGCCAGCACGCCGGCGCGCTCGTTGCCGTGGACGTTGAACTCGTGGCGGAAGGACTCGGCCAGGGCGAGGAACTCACCGAGGGAGTCCCAGCGCAGGTGGTTCTCCTCGACGAGCTGCTCGACGTGCTTCGGTGCCGAACCGCCGGCGCCGGTCTCGAAGAGTCCTCCGCCGGCGATGAGCGGGACGACGGAGAGCATCTTCGCCGAGGTGCCCAGTTCGAGGATGGGGAACAGATCGGTGTTGTAGTCACGCAGCACATTGCCGGTCACCGAGATGGTGTCCTTGCCCTCGCGGATGCGGTCGATGGAGAACTGAGTGGCCTCCACCGGGTTCATGATCCGGATGTCCAGTCCCTCGGTGTCGTGGTCCTTGAGGTACTCCTCGACCTTCGACTTGATGTTGCGGTCGTGGGCGCGGGTCTCATCGAGCCAGAACACGGCCGGGGTGTCCGACAGACGGGCACGCGTGACGGCGAGCTTGACCCAGTCGCGGACCGGGACGTCCTTGGTCTGGCAGGCCCGCCAGATGTCACCGGCGGCGACCTCGTGGCTCATCAGCACCTGACCGGCGGAGTCGACGACCTCGACGACCCCGGCTTCGGGGATCTCGAAGGTCTTGTCGTGGCTGCCGTACTCCTCGGCCTTCTGGGCCATGAGACCGACATTGGGCACCGTGCCCATGGTGCGCGGATCGAAGGCGCCCTTGGCCTTGCAGTCCTCGATCACGGTCTGGTAGACGCCGGCATAGGAGGAGTCGGGGATGACGGCCAGGGTGTCCTGCTTCTGATCGTCCTTGTTCCACATCTTGCCGCCGACGCGGATCATCGCGGGCATGGAGGCGTCGACGATGACATCGGAGGGCACGTGCAGGTTCGTGATGCCCTTATGCGAGTTGACCATGGCCAGGTCGGGTCCCTCGGCCAGGCCCTTCTCGATTCCGGCCCTGATGCCGGACGCGGCGTCGGCGGGCAGGGAGTCGAGTCCGGCGAGGATGGCGGCCAGTCCGTTGTCGGAGGTCAGGCCCGCCTCGGCGAGGACATCACCGTATTCGGCGAAGACCTCGGGGAAGAAGGCCTCGATGACCTTGCCGAAGAGGATGGGGTCGGAGACCTTCATCATCGTCGCCTTGAGATGGACGGAGAAGAGGACGCCGTCGGCCTTGGCCTGGGCGATCTGCTCCTTGACGAACTCGTCGAGGGCGGCGGCGTTCATCTTCGTCGAGTCGACGATCTCACCGGCGAGGACGGGCAGGGACTCCTTGAGGACGGTGGTCTCGCCGGCTGCGGTGCGCAGACGGATCGTCAGGGTGTCGTCGGAGTCGATGATGACGGACTTCTCGTTGTCGCGGAAGTCATCGGAGCCCATGGTCGCGACTCGAGTCTTCGATTCCTGGGTCCATTCGCCCATCGAATGCGGGTGGGCCTTGGCGAAGTTCTTCACAGCCTCGGGAGCGCGGCGGTCGGAGTTGCCCTCGCGCAGAACCGGGTTGACGGCCGAGCCCTTGACCTTGTCATAGCGAGCCCGGACATCCTTGTCTTCGTCGGTCGCGGGCTCTTCCGGGTAATCCGGCAGATCATAGCCCTGTGACTGCAGTTCGGCGATGGTGGCCTTGAGCTGAGGCACGGAGGCCGAGATGTTGGGCAGCTTGATGATGTTCGCATCCGGCGTCTGGGCGAGGTCGCCCAGCTCGGCCAGAGCGTCGCTGACCTGCTGGTCTTCGGGGAGGCGGTCACTGAACTGTGCCAGCACGCGTGCGGCAAGCGAGATGTCTCGAGTCTCGACCTCGACGCCGGCCGAAGTGGCGAAGGCTTCGATGATCGGTTTGAGCGAGTATGTCGCCAGAAGCGGCGCTTCATCCGTGCGCGTGTAAATGATTTTTGCCATAGTGATGGACCACTCCGCATCTTCTTGGGGTTTGTCACCGACATCTTACCTTCAGGACGATTTCGGTAGTCGGCATGGGCCGATGATGGTGCTCACACCCGGTGTTCGCGCCGGCTCGACCCGTCGGCGACCGCCGCGGTGGGGGCGGTGGTCGTGACGGTGACGGTCGGTCACCGCGGCGATCGTGGTCGGCTGTCGAATCAGCGGTAGTCTTCTGTGTCGGCACGGACAACAGAAAGAGGACGACAGTGGCCAAACTCTACTTCCGGTACGGGGCGATGAACTCCGGCAAGTCGACGGCTCTGCTCCAGGCGGCCTTCAACTACGAAGAACGCGGCCAGAGAGTCCTGTTGGCCAAGCCGGTCATCGACACGAAGGGCGCCTCTCAGATCGTGTCCCGGCTGGGAGTGACCCGAGATGTCGACTTCCTCATCCCCGCCGACGGCGACGTCGAGACGATCTATGCCGAACACGCCGACTACGTCGACCACGACGCCCTGCTCGAGTCGATCGACGCTCCGAAGACCCCGGTCGCCTGCCTGCTCATCGACGAGGCCCAGTTCCTCACCCCTGCTCAGGTGGATTCGCTCATGCGCATCGCCACGAACTCCTCGGTGCCGGTGATGTGCTACGGAATCCGCACGGACTTCCGGACCAAGGCGTTCCCCGGCTCGGGCCGCCTGCTGGAGATCGCCCACACGCTCGAGGAGCTCAAGACGATCTGCCGGTGCGGTCGCAAGGCCATGTTCAACGGCCGCCTCCTCGACGGACAATTCATCTTCGACGGCGACCAGGTCGCCATCGACGGCAATGCCGTGACATATGAGTCGCTGTGCCCACGCTGTTATCTCGAATTCTCCGGCGGTAGGCTGACCACGGAAGACTCCTGACCGCACGGTCTTCGGAACCCAGTCGAACCCTCACGCACCCCAAGGAGCCTCAGATGCGCATCGCTGTCCGTGCCTTCAACGACAATCCCGGTTCTCCCGTCCTCGTCTTCGGCAACGCGCTGGGCACGCGGATGTCGCTGTGGTCGGCGGTCGCCGGCCGACTGGCCGATGATTTCCAGATCTACATCTCCGACCTGCCCGGACACACCCTGCCGGCAGACGAAGCGCTCGGCGATCAATCCGAACCGTACACGATCGCAGACCTGGCCTCCGGCCTCGTCGAGTCGCTGGCCGCGGTCGGCGTGGACTCCTTCACCTACTGCGGCGTCTCGATCTCGGGCGCCGTCGGTCTGACGCTTGCGCTCAATCATCCCGAAGCGCTGACCGGACTCGTCGCCTGCGCGACCGGCGATAAGCTCGGAACTGCGCAGACATGGGACGAACGGATCGCCGAGGTCCGCGCCGACGGCACCCGCGGACTCGTCGACGATACGGCCGACCGGTGGTTCGCCGCCGGATTCCTCGAAGAGGACATCGCCGCCGGGCCGCTCGTCCTCGCCGACCTCGCCCTGGTCGACGACGAAGCGTACATCGCGGCCGCCACCGCAGCGAAATCCTACGATCTCAGCGGGTCCGTCCACGCCATCACCGTGCCGACCCTGTTCCTGGCCGGAGCCCAGGACCCGGGATTCTCACCCGAGGCGATGTCGTCCCTGGCCGAGCGGGTCGACGGGGCGCAGTCGGCCACCGTCCCCGACTCCGCGCACCTGCCGATGGTCGAACACCCGGAGCTCGTCGCCGACCGCATCCACGGCTTCTGCAGCCTGCTCTGACGACCTCTCCACCCGGATCTGACGGCTTCTCCACCGGTCTCGGATGACTTCTCCACCGGTGGCGAGCGTACCGGGGCGAACCGCGGATCACTTCTGCAGTCGACGCGCGCGTCCTCTGCAGTAGGCTGGGCTGAGAACAGGCGAACCTGCTCGACGAGGAGTGAGAATGTCCCCGAGTCCGAAGTCTTCTGAGATGACCTCCACCGAGATCGATATGCGATCTCCCGGCGAACGAGAACCCGGAATCGGCCGCAGCACGTTGCGGATCCGGTGGACCGGTTTTCTGCTCGGGCTGATCTTCTCCACGCTGATCTACGCGATCATGCCGGCCGACGTCGACCACTCGGCGAAG
The DNA here is from genome assembly GCA_019117545.1 of Candidatus Brevibacterium intestinavium. Lineage (GTDB taxonomy): Bacteria > Actinomycetota > Actinomycetes > Actinomycetales > Brevibacteriaceae > Brevibacterium > Brevibacterium intestinavium. The sequence goes on along the minus strand of DWZN01000035.1, from coordinate 5,583 downwards.
CTGACCGCGGCGATCGCGGTGCTCATGGCCGCGTGGTGGATGACCGAGGCGCTGCCGATCGCCGCGACCTCCCTGGTCCCGCTCGTCGCCTTCCCAGTGCTGGGCACCGACGTCGAGATGGAGACCGTCGGAGCCTCCTACGGCAATCCGATCATCTTCCTGTTCCTCGGCGGCTTCCTCATCGCCCTGGCCATGCAGCGCTGGAACCTGCACCGTCGCATTGCGCTGGTGACGCTGAGCATCATGGGCGACCGGCCCGGTCCGATGATCGCCGGCTTCATGATCGCCACCGGTTTCATCTCCATGTGGGTGTCGAACACCGCCACGGCGGTGATGATGCTGCCGATCGGCATCTCGGTGCTCATGATCGTGTCCAAAGTGGTGGGGTCCGCCCTCACCGATGGCTCCGCAGACGGTACTGGGTCCGCCAACGACACCGGGACCGCCGACGGCACTGCGACCGAAGTCGCTGACGAGGGCGAGACGGAATCCGACGACAGCGGCCTCGGGGCAGTGGTCAAGTCGAACTTCGGCACCGCACTCATGCTCGGCATCGCCTACTCCGCCTCCATCGGGTCCTTGGGCACCATCATCGGCACCCCTCCGAACCTCTTCCTGATCGGCTATCTCAAGGACAGCCACGACATCTCCATCGGCTTCGGCCAGTGGATGGCCGTGGGCGTTCCCCTGGCGGTCGTGATGATGGCCATCGCGTGGTTCCTGCTGGTCAAGGTGCTGTTCAAACCCGAGATCGATCGGATCCCCGGCGGTCGTGAACTCATCCGTGATGAGCTGCACAAGCTCGGACCCATGTCGACGGGGGAGAAGCTCGTACTGGCCATGTTCGTCCTCGCCGCAGCCAGTTGGATCTCGCTGCCGCTGATCTTCGATGAACCGCCGATCTCCGATGAGGGGATCGCCATGGCCATCGGACTCCTCCTCTTCCTCATCCCGGGAGGTGCCAATCGCGGCGTGCGCCTCCTCGACTGGGAGACCGCGGAGAAGCTGCCCTGGGGCGTGCTGCTGCTCTTCGGCGGAGGCCTCGCCCTGTCCGCGCAGTTCTCCGACTCGGGGCTGACCGAATGGATCGGTGAGACGACGAGCGGGGTCGGGGTTCTGCCCACCGTGATCGTCGTCGCGATCTTCGCCGCCATCATCCTCTTCCTCACCGAACTGACCTCGAACACCGCGACCGCCGCGACGTTCGTGCCCGTCGTCGGGGGAGTGGCGATGGGCCTCGACCTCGACCCGCTGCTGCTGACGATTCCCGTCGCTCTGGCCGCGACCTGCGCGTTCATGCTGCCCGTTGCCACACCGCCCAATGCGGTGGCCTTCGGCTCCGGTTACGTGACAGTGGCGCAGATGGTCAAGGGCGGTCTGTGGCTCAACGTCATCGGCATCGTGCTCATCACCGCGACCGTGTATCTGCTGGCCGTTCCGGTATTCGGGATCGCTCTGTGAACCGGAACCGAACTGGCATCATTGAGCCATGACCCAGCTGTTCGAACCGCTGACCCTGCGCGGGACCGAGATCGGCAACCGCATCTGGCTGGCTCCGATGTGCCAGTACTCCTGCGAGGCCGAGGACGGCATGCCCGGGCCCTGGCACCTCGTCCACCTCGGCTCCCGCGCGCAGGGAGGCTTCGGGCTCATCCTCACCGAGGCCTCCGCCGTCGTACCGGAAGGGCGCATCTCCCCTCAAGACGCCGGGATCTGGAACGACGAGCAGGCCGAATCCTGGTCGGCCGTCGTCGACTTCGTCCACTCCCAGGGCAGCGTCATCGGCATCCAGCTCGCGCACGCCGGCCGCAAGGCCAGCACCTACCGGCCCTTCGCCGGTGAGCCCAAGGGCAGCGTGCCCGAATCCGAGGGCGGATGGCCGACCGCAGGGGCCAGCCCTATCGCCTATCCGAAACTCGCGGAGCCGAAGGAGATGACAGCCGAGGACATCGCCGAGGTCGTCGCCGCCTTCGCCTCGGCGGCCTCGCGGGCGGTGGGGGCCGGTTTCGATCTCGTCGAACTCCACGCCGCGCACGGCTACCTGCTCCATTCTTTCCTGTCGCCGCTGTCGAACCAGCGCAGCGACGACTACGGAGGGAACCTGGCCGGTCGCTCGCGCTTGCTCAATGAGGTGTACGCGGCCGTGCGCGCCGAGGTCGGTGAACAGGTGCCCGTCTTCGTCCGGATCTCGGCCAGCGAATGGCACGAAGGGGGATTCGACATCACCGAGGCGGCCGAGGTCTGCCGCGACCTGTCGGAAGCGGGAGTCGACCTCATCGATGTCTCCTCCGGCGGCAACTATCCGGTGCGGATCCCCATCGGCCCCGGCTACCAGGTGCCGCTGGCCGCAGCCATCCGCGCTGAGGGCGTGCCGACCGGTGCCGTCGGGCTGATCACCGATCCGAAACAGGCCGAGACCATCCTGAGCACGGGCCAGGCCGATGCGATCTTCATGGCCCGCGCCGCGCTGCGCGAACCGGCCTGGCCGCAGCGTGCCGCCCACATCCTCGGCGTCGAACCCGGTCCCTATCCTCCGCAGTACACGCGAGGAGCCTGGTGACCGCCCCCTGATCCCTGCGGAGGGTCCGCAGACAGCGCACAGATGAAGTGCGCAGCGTGAAGAGGAGCACGGAAATGAATATGATCGAGACCGAGCACATCGTCATCCGTTCGATCGCAGTCTCCGAGATGGAGAACAACGTCTACCTGCTCACGGCCAAGGAGACGGGCTCGCAGGTCCTCATCGACGCCGCCGACGATGCCGAGGCGATCGCGCAGCTCGTGGCGGCCGGGGCTGCGGACACCGAGGCGGAGACCTCGCTGAGGGCGATCATCACCACCCACCGGCATTGGGACCACATCCGCGCGCTGCCGGCCGTCTCAGCCCGGTATCCGGAGGCGATGACAATTGCCGGGGCCGATGACGCCGCGGCCATCACCGAGGCTGAAGGCGTGGAGATCGCCCACACCGTCGACCACCTCGACGTCGGCGACTTCGGCGGATTCGTCCTCCAGGCGATCTGCCTGCGCGGGCACACCCCGGGTTCGATCGCGCTGCTGCTGAGCGACGGGGGACGAACGATCCTCTTCTCCGGTGACTCGCTCTTCCCCGGCGGGCCGGGCAAGACCTGGTCGAAGGCGGACTTCACCTCGCTCATGGACGACCTCGAGGAGCGGGTCTTCGGCCAGCTCGCCGATGACACCGTGGTCCTGCCCGGACACGGTGACTCGACGACTGTGGGCCAGGAACGTCCGAAACTCGACGAGTGGCGCCAACGCGGTTGGTGAGCCCTCAGCCCGGTAGGACGGCGACGCCCCAGGCCGCCCACGCGACGGCGAGGAGACCTGCGACGATGATGCCGAGGTTCCACACCGTCCGGATCGTCCTCTTCCCGCCGGGATTGGCCAGCTCCTCGTCGCTGAGACGGGCGTAGCGGTCGAGCACGGTGTCGACGGCCGGGTTCGGACTCTCGACGAGGCGGCGCATGTCGTGCTCGTCCTTCTCCCACTTCTTCCCCCTGCCCGCCAGCGGCCAGGAGGCGAACTTCTTCTCATGAGTGCGCACGGCCAGGCCGAAGTGCGTTTCGAAGCCGTCGACGAGATTCCAGGGGATGGTCACGGTCTGCAGCGGGTTGACGAGGACGAGCTCCCTGCGATGGAGCTCGACCCGCGGGAATCGGTAGAGCGCGAAGACCAAGGTGCCGACAGCAGCGGGGATGCCTGCGGCGGCGAGGCCGCGCGGTGAGAAGTCGCCGAAGAGGATCGAGACGACGCCGATCGTGCACAGACCGGTGACGACGAAGAACAGGACCGTCGAACCCGTCGTCCGCACGATCGTCGGCTGGAAACTGCCTGAATTGCGATCTATCTCACTGCTAGCCACCTGGCCATCCTATCCACTGAGACTGGACAAACGGTGTCCATTCTCTTGGTTTCGAAACGGTAACGATTCGGTATTTTGCTCAATATGTGGACTCGGTCACAGTTGCTGGTGAATTAACTTTGAGGCAATCCATATGAAGAATATGAAGACGATCACGACCGGATCGGAATCTCCGACAGGGAATCTGTGATCGGAATGCACTCCGGCCTTGGGGTGCACGTACGAGGGTGACTCGCCCTAAGACAACAAGGAGAGAACGTGAACAAGCGCTTCCTCGCGGCCGGCGCCTCAGTGGCCGCCGCCGCACTGGTGCTCACCGCCTGCACACCCCCTGGCGGAGGCGATGACGACGACGCATCGAACGATACGACGCTCAACATCGGCTGGAACGAATCCTTCCGATCGATGAACACTCTGACCGCGAACGGCAATGCGACCTCGAACGCCATTCTCACCTACCTGATGAACGACAACTTCGGTTACTACAACGACGACCTCGAAGTCACCGACGGCAACCTGGGCAATGTCGAGCAGGTTTCGGAGGACCCACTCAAGGTCAAGTACTCCTTCAACGACGACGCCAAGTGGTCGGACGGAACCCCCGTCGATGCCGCTGATCTGGCGCTCACCTGGGCCGGAATGTCTTCGAATTTCAATACCGTCGAGAGCAACTCCGACGATGAGGGCAACGTCAAGAAGAACGACGAGGACACGGTCTACTTCGACTCGTCGACGATCGGCGCCTCGCTCATCAAGGATTTCCCGGAGATCTCCGACGACGGCAAGGAACTCACGTTCGAGTACACCAAGCCCTATTCCGATTGGGCCGATGAGTTCGGCATCGGCGCCGACGGGGTCGGCGTGCCGGCGCACATCGTGGCGAAGAAGGCCTTGGGAATCGATGATGCCGAGAAAGGCAAACAGGCGATCCTCGATGCAATCAAGGACAAGGACACGAAGAAGCTGTCGAAGATCTCGAACGTGTGGAACACCGGCTTCGACTTCACCTCGATGCCCGAGGACGAGGACCTGCTGGTCCACAGCGGTCCGTACAAGATGACGAAGTTCGAAGAAGGTCAGTACGTGACCCTCGAGCTCGACGACAACTACAGCGGTCCGACCAAACCGAAGATCAACACTATTACCGTCCGCTACAACGGCGATCCGATGGCGATGGTCCAAGCTGTGGAGAACGGTGAGGTCGACTTCACCCAGCCGCAGGCCACCTCCGATGTGCTCTCCGCCGCCGAGGACATCGACGGAGTCAAGGTCGACACAGGCGACGATGCGACCTATGAGCACGTCGACTTCACCTTCGACAACAAGGGGCCGTTCGATCCCGAGGCACACGGCGGAGACGAGGAGGCGGCGAAGAAGATCCGTCAGGCCTTCCTCAAGACCGTCCCGCGCGAGGACATCGTCGACAAGATCATCAAGCCTCTCAACGAAGACGCAACCACGCGCGACTCCTTCACTCAGGTGCCCGGATCGCCGATGTACGACGCGATCACGGAAGCCAACGGCGTCGCCGAGGCCACCGACGTCGACATCGACGAGGCGAAGAAGCTGCTCGAGGACGCCGGAGAGACCAACCCGACGGTCCGTATCATGTACGACAACACGAACTCCCGCCGTCAGCAGGAGTTCCAGCTGATCAAGGAATCGGCTGAGAAGGCCGGCTTCGAGATCAAGGACGTCGG
>DWZN01000226.1 GCA_019117545.1 Candidatus Brevibacterium intestinavium | reverse complement strand
GACGGGGTCGAGGGAGGTCAGGACCGGGTCGACGATGTCGGTCACAGCACCGGCGACCTCATCGGCCGTGGAATCGAGGATCCCGCCGATGAGCGGCTCGGTGATGGAGAGAACAGCGTTGATCACCGGCTGGGTGATGGCATTGAGCACACTGCCGACGGGAACGCCGGCGATCGAGAGATCGGTGTCGACAGTCGGGTCGGAGTCGTCGGTGCCGGCCAGCTGTCCGAGAGTGGCATCCACCGTGACCTTGCCGTCGACGGCGGGAATGCCGAGGGCTGAGATGTTCGCAGGCAGTTCGATGACGAGGTGAACGTCATTGAGCGCATCGGTCAGGGTCTCGTTGACCTTGCCGGACAGAGCACCGAGGGCATCGGCCACGGCATCGGTGATCTTCGAGATCGTGTCCGAGGTGAGCACCTGGGTGTTCGGGTCGAGGCCGTTGAGGTCAGAGGCGTCGCCGCCCTTGACGATCTTCGCGAGATCGATCTTGATGTCACCGTTGGCGAGATCGATCGACACGATGCCGGCCTCGTCCTCGAGCGCCTCGTTGACGACGTTCTCGACGACGCTGTTGAGGGCATCACGGACCTCGACGGACACCTGAGTGTCGTCTCCGCCGATATTGACCGAAGCGATGCCGACATCCAGATTCAGGCCGATGCCGGCCAGGTCGTTGACCAGGCCCTCTTCGCCGATGACGTCTTCGAGGGTGCCGCCTGCACCGTCGACGACCTCATCGAGAGCGCCGGAGAGGTCACCGACTGCGGGGCTGGAGACTGTGAGGATGCCGTCGGCAACGGCATACTCGGAGTCGTCTGCGGTGCCATCGCTGTTGGCCGTCGACGCGATCGCGCCGAGTTCGAGGCTGAGCTCATCGACGATCTGATCGGTGACGCCGTCGAGGTTGAGCTGGCCGAGCACCGAGGTCAGATCGACATGGGCGTTGCCGTATTCGCCGTTGTTGATGTCGTCGAGGTTGAGTCCGCCGTCTTCGCCGACAGCGCCGGAGCTGGCCGTGGCGTCGTTGTAGGCGGGAGCGTGCCCATAGGCGTTGAGCGCTCCTCCTTCACCGAGCTCGAGGAGGCCGTCGCCGTCTTCGTCGCTGATGAGCGGGATGCCGATCCCGGGGAGTTCGACTCCGATGGCTTGGAGCACTTCGGCATTGATCGGCGTGCTGTCCTCGGCAGTGTTCGACGGAGAGCTGCTGTACGCCGACAGGGCGTCGACCGCGTCGGCGGTGAGGATGTCAGCATCGATGAGCTGGCCGTAGGCCTCTGCATCTTCGTTCGGGTTCTGTTCGTCGGCCGAGCCCGGTGACGTCGTCAGCAGTGTCAGTCCCACCGCTGTCGCCGCGGCGACCGAGCCCACCGCAATCTTCCGACCGGTGCTCTGCCGGCCTCTGAGTATCTTCATGGTCCCCCACATCAATCGGTTCCTGATCATTTCCAGACGAGAGTCTGGACGGAAACGGACAGTTTCCTGGCAGATCGTTCATAACGTTACGGAGTCATGAAAAAGTAATCAGTGAATAATTAATAACGTTACAGCCTCGTTATAGTTACGCAGCAGTAAGGGGGTTTATGTCCGCGAAGTGCACTATCTCATGCAAGAGTTCTTGTCTAGATGAATCGTCGCTTCATATCCCGACTTCTTCCTGCGACGAAGGTGGCCATTCTTGTTCGAGCACAGCGAAACGTCAGGTGATGAGCTCAGCTCAGCAGATTCCTTCGGTTCGGTGACGACCGTTTTGTGTTCGGAGCGAGGCCAGTCGTCGACGGGTTCCGTCGGAGGAGTATTCGATCTCGACAGGAGCGGTGCTGAAGGCTCCGAATGATCACGATTCAGACCGCCATATTTCGAAAGCGTTGGAAATGACGACCATTGGCAGCGCAACGACCACTGACCGGACACCGATTGCAGTGTTCGTGCGAGCTGAATACAGTCGCAACGTCAGGTCATCCAACGGGGAGGTTGAGACATGGCATCCACACGCTGGGCCGTGGTCGGTGCCGGAATCATCGGCGCGGCCGTGGCGCGCGAGATCCTCATGCGTCATGACAGCGCCGACGTCACGGTCTTCGACAAGGAAGACCACCCTGCCGCCCATCAGACCGGCCACAACTCCGGTGTCGTCCACGCCGGTCTCTACTACGAGCCCGGCAGCCTCAAGGCCAGACTCTGCCGTCGCGGCGTCTCGCTGCTGCTCGACTTCGCCGATGAGCACGACGTCGCCGTCGACGAGTGCGGAAAGGTCGTCGTCGCCACTGACGAGGTCGAGGTCGAACGCCTGGCCGCCATCCACGAACGGGCACAAGCCAACGGCGTCCCCGGCCTGGCCATGCTCGACCGCGACGGACTGCGCGGCATCGAACCCCATGCCGAGGGCGTGGCCGCCCTGCACTCACCCCACACGGCAATCATCGACTATCCCGGACTGACCGAGGCCCTCATCGCCGACGTCCGCTCCCGCGGCGGCCGGATCCGGCTGTCGACCCCCGTCAAGGACATCAGGCGGAAGGGCAGAACCGGCGGCGGCGACGCCGCTCTTGTCCGCACCCCGGTCGATGCTCAGGAATTCGACGCCGTCATCGTCTGCGCGGGACTCCACTCCGACCGTCTGGCAGCACGCTCGGGTGAGGGACGGAACCCGACCATCGTGCCGTTCTTCGGCCAGTACTTCATCCTCGAACCGGGGTATGACGACATCGTCAACGGGCTCATCTACCCGGTGCCCGATCCGAAGTATCCCTTCCTCGGCGTGCATGTGACGAGGCGGATCGACGGGGGACTGATGATCGGGCCCAATGCCTTTCTCTCCCTGTCCCGCGAAGGCTACAGCGGTCTCGGATTCAACCTGCCCGATGCGATGTCCGTGGCCGGCAACCTCGGCTTCTGGCGCTTCGCGGCCGCGAACATGGCCACGGCGGCCAGGGAGCTGCCCGGTGTCGTGTCGATCGACAGGTTCGTCGACGCCGCCGCCCACTATGTTCCGAAGCTCGCCGGGGCCGGCGGCCGGCGAGCCACCCGCGGCATCCGCGCTCAGGCGATGAATCGTGACGGCACGCTCGTCGATGATTTCGTCATCGATCGGGCGGGAGCGACGATGTTCGTCAGGAACGCCCCCTCACCGGGGGCCACCTCGGCGCTGGCCATTGCCGAACACCTCGTCGACACGGTTGAGGCCGAGGTCTGAAGTTTCCGCCCGCGGAAGTCTGAGGGGGTCGTCCGCACACGAGAACGGGCCGCCTCCCTCGTCCTGGCGACGAAGGAGGCGGCCCGTGCGCTATCGAGTCAGCGACTGACTTCCTCAGCGGCTGGCTTGCTCAGCGGCGGCGACTCACTTGGGAACGCGAGTCTCGGCGCTGATGAACCAGGCCTGCTGCTCGAGTTGGGAGATGTAGTCGTGGAAGATGTCGGCGGTCGTCGGATCCGCGGAATCGACCTCGTCGTGGCAGCCGCGCATCGAGGCGACGGTCGTCTCGATCGCCTTGACCATGTGGTCGATGGCGTCGTGGGTGCTGATCTCGCCGTTGGGGAACTCCGGAAGTGCGGACTGCTCGGCGATCACCGCGGGGCGGCCGTCCGGGGAAGCGTGCAGGGCCCTCATCCGTTCGGCGATCTCATCGCTGCCGGCACGAGCGATGTCCGTGACCTCGTCGAGGTTGAGGTGGAGGTCACGGAAGTTCGTGCCCACGATGTTCCAGTGGGCCTGCTTGGCGGTGAGGCTCAGGGCGATGAAATCGACGAGCACCGTCTGGAGGTTCTTGCTCAGAGCATCCGAGGCGATGAAGCCGTGTTCGGCGTTCTCTCTCGCTGTCTTCTCCGAACCGTGTGGATCGGGAACAGTAACTGACTGTGTCATTGAACTTGCTCCATTCTCTTCGAAGATGAAGGATGTCTTCACCATAGCTCGTGGCCGGGGCACTCGTAACCCCTGTCCGCTGTCAGTCCTTGTCTGTCTCATCACTGTCGACGGTGTGGACGCGAGCGCGCAGACGCTGGGAGTGAGTGAGGTTCCTGACGTCGATGTCACTGTCGAAGCTTGACCCCAGAGCGCCGGCGACGACACCCATGGCCGCACTCAGCCACGCGATGTCGAGATAGTTGTTCAGCCGGGCATCGGGGCGGTTGATCGTCTGGGCCATGAACTCCGGATCGATGACGATGAGCCCGCCGGCGAGGATGCCCACGACCAGGATCGCATAGAGGCTGGTCACGCAGATGATGAGCGTGAGCACGGTCGACAGGTTGTAGTAGAAGACGACCTGAGCCAGCCGCTCCTTGACCGGGCGGTCCCACAACCGGTTGATCGTGATCAGCCACCCGACCATGAGCGCGATGGCGATGACGCCGATCGAGATGAGTCGCAGCGTCGACAGGTGATGGGACATCTGCCAGATGGAGCTGTAGAAGATGCCGAAGGCGCCGGTCGCGGCGGCTGCGGCCATGGCGCGTGAGAGTTTGCGAGCCATCCGCAGCGGCTCATTGGCCATGGTCATTCCCAGCACGAGGCGCGGCCCGCCGGTGGAGGTGTGCGAGTGGAGTGTGCGACGACCGGAATCGGCTCGGCTCGACCACTGACCCCAGCGGGGCAGGCGATGCCGCTGGGCCGGATGGTGCTCATCGGGCAGGAGCTGGTTGAGGCAGCTCATGTAGATCTTGAGCAGGCGGCGCCTCGTCGGCGCCCCGAGGGTGGGATGGGAGATGACGGCGACATTGCGGTCGGGCAGCACCTCGGCGATGAGCGGTTTGCCCTGGGTGTGGCGGGGGATGTCGGTGAGCATGATGACCAGATCGGCTCCGGGGAAGCGATCGACGATCGAGTCGAGAGTCGACAGCTCCAATCGGTGGTCGGCTTGGACGCGCAGCGTCTCGGTGCAGACGTCGACTGTGACCTCGGCGTCGAAATCCTGCCGGAGGAGTTCGCTGAACTCGTCCTTGATCGAGGCCACACATCGGCTCGGGGGTCCGGGGTCGCTGATGAGCAGGACATGCATTTTCCCACTGTGGCACCGCCTGGCGGTCCTGGCCAGGGCCGTGGCGAATTCCGACGCTTTCCTCACAGCACTTTCAGCCTGTGTGGCTTTGGACAGTGGGTCGTGGGGACGCGGGGGCGTGCGGCTGGATGTCTGTGGGCTCGGCGGGCCGCAGCCGAACCTCGCCGGCTGGGCACGTATTCTGTAACCGGAAGTTTTCTGATGTCGAAGAGTCGACGAGGTGAAGGAGAGCACGGGCCATGGCAGTTCTGGTGACCGGCGGCGCAGGATATATCGGTTCGCATGTGGTGCGGCTGCTGACCGAGCGCGGTGATGACGTCCTCGTCGTCGACGACTTCTCCACCGGCCTCACGGCCCGGGTCGACGGATTGGACGTCGTCGACCTCGATCTCGCGGCCGCCGATGCCGAGGACCGCCTGATCGCCGCCATCGAGGAGCACTCGGTCGACTCGATCATCCATTTCGCCGCGAAGAAGCAGGTCGGCGAGTCCGTCGAGAAGCCGGTCATGTACTACCGGCAGAACATCGGCGCGCTGACGAACATCCTCGCCGCCGTCGAGGCCACCGGGATCGAATCGCTCGTCTTCTCCTCCTCGGCTGCGACCTATGGGATGCCCGACGTCGACATGGTCGGCGAGGACCTCGAGGCCCGCCCGATCAATCCCTACGGCCAGACCAAGCTCATCGGCGAATGGATGATCGACAACCAGACCACCGCAGCGAAGATGCACGGGAAGACGTTCAACGCCGTCAAGCTGCGCTACTTCAACGTCGCCGGCGCCGGTTGGCCCGAGCTCGCCGACACCGCGGTCATGAACCTCATCCCGATCGTGCTCGGCCGGCTGGCCGAGGGCAAGGCTCCGATCATCTTCGGCGACGACTACGACACCCCCGATGGCACCTGCATCCGCGACTACGTCCACGTCAAGGACCTCGCCGAGGCACACATCGCCGCTCTCGACTACATGAAGGCCGGCGGGACCACGGAGACCGTATTCAACGTCGGCACCGGAACCGGCGCCTCGGTCAAGGAGGTCATCGATACCATCGCCGAGGTGACCGGCCGTGACATCGTGCCCGAAATGGGCGAGCGTCGGGCCGGAGACCCACCGGCCCTGGTCGCCGACGTCTCCCGCATCCAGGCGCTGCTGAGCTGGAAGGCCGAGTTCGGCCTCGAGGAGATCGTGCGCAGCGCCGTCGAGGCCGC
>DWZN01000034.1 GCA_019117545.1 Candidatus Brevibacterium intestinavium | reverse complement strand
GTGACGATCGCATTATTCATCATGCGATGAATTCAACACCCGGGCAGTGGGCCCGTCAAGACCTCCGGTGATGTCCCGGCTATGCGGGAGGGGCGTCGGTTCCTGCGGCGACCCCGTCGAGGTGGCCCTGCACCGCGGGGGCCAGACGGGCCGTCAGCTCATCGACCGACAGTGAGGCGAGGGGCTCGAGTTCGAGGACGTGGCGGATGATGAGCGCACCGGCCATCTGGGTGAGCACGAGAGTGGCCCGCAGATCCGCTTCGGCGGGCTCGATCCCCCTCTCCTCGATCCGGCCGCGGATGGCGCCTTTGAGTTCACGCAGCAGATACTGCCTGATCAGGCGGCCGGCAGCCGAATCACTCACCGCCGAGCGCAGCACACTCACCCCGATCGACTTCACCGTCGTGCGCTCCCAGGCGGTGAGCACCGTGCGCACGAGCGATTCGCCGAGACGTTCCTCGGGAACGTCGAAGGCCGATCTGACGATGCGGTCTGGACGCACGGGCAGCCGGACCACCTCGGCGAACAGCCCCGCCTTCGAATCGAAGTAGTGGTGGACGAGCGCGGCATCGACCCCGGCGCGGCGGGCGATGCCGCGGATCGAGGCCGAGTCGTAGCCCTTCTGGGCGAATTCGGCCGAGGCCGCCTCGGCGATCGCCGCACGCGAATCACCGCTGCTCGCTTTGTGCGGACGTCCCCGCCGGCGGGGAACGGATGCTGACTCGGCCATGCTCCTCAGCTTAGCTGCCGCGCCTGCCCCGCGGGCGCGGCAGAGACATCTCCCGACCAGGTTGCGCCTCGTGTCACGATCGGTCGCTCGAATCGATGGATGACGGTTAAGATCGCCGCATGACCGATTCGCTGAGCTGGCCCGATGTCCTGACCACCGTGCTCGCGGGACGCGATCTCAGCGTCTCCGAGGCCACGTGGGCGATGCGCCGTGTGATGGAGGGTGAGGTCACGGACGCGCAGCTGGGCGGCTTCCTGCTCGCCCTGCGCGCCAAGGGCGAGGCCGTGGAGGAGATCATCGGCTTCCGCGATGCCATCCTCGAGGCCGCCGTGCCGCTGCCGGTCGACCCGAACGTGCTCGACATCGTCGGCACCGGAGGCGATCGCTTCGGCACCGTGAACATCTCGTCGATGGCCTCGATCGTCATCGCGGCCACGGGCATCCCCGTCGTCAAGCACGGGAACAGGGCCGCCAGCTCGAAGTCCGGCTCCTCCGACGTCCTGGCCTCACTCGGCATCGAGCTGGGTCTGGCCCCGGACCGGGTCGCCGCCGTGCTCGAGGAGGCCGGCATCACCTTCGCATGGGCGGCGGCGTTCCACCCCGGGTTCAAGCACGCGGGACGCACGCGCGCCGAGCTCGGGGTCGCGACGGTGTTCAACTACCTGGGACCGCTCGTCAACCCGGCCAGGGCCGAGGCCAACGCGGTGGGCGTGTCACAGCCGGAGAGCATCCCGCTCATCACCGGAGTGTTCCGCACCCGCGGAGCGACGGCGCTCGTCTTCCGCGGCGAGGACGGCCTCGACGAGCTGAGCACCACCGGGTACAGCCGCATCTGGCAGATCACCAACGGTGACATGCACGAGTTCGACGTGCACCCGAGCGATCTCGGCCTGCCGACCGCGAACATCGAGAGCCTGCTCGGCGGCACACCGGAGCACAACGCCGAGGTGCTGCGCCGCACGCTGGCAGGTGAGCAGGGCGCGGTGCGCGATATCGTGCTGTTCAACGCGGCCGCGGGGATCGTCGCCTACCGGCTCTTCCAGGACCCCGCACAGGCTCAGCGCAACCTGATCCAGCGCCTCGGCGAGGCGTTGGACGAGGCCGCGGCCGCGATCGACGACGGCCGGGCCACCGCCAAGCTCGAGCAGTGGGTGACCGCGACGCGGCGGTTCGACACGGAGTGAGCCTGCGGGGCGTCGACGTCCCGCTCTGCCCAGCCTGCCGTCGTCCGTCCCGTCAGCTGTCGGGCTCGTCCTCACTCGATTCGGGCAGCTTCGACTCGTCCACCGCTTCGTGGGAGCCGTCGGTGTTGCGGTAGAGAGTCACACCTTCGGCCTCGGCGGCTTCCTGCGCCTCCTGCTCGGGGTCGGCGTCCGAGTATCCCGGGGTGGATCCGTAGGAGACATCGGGCCCGCTGGCCCGCGACGCGAATTCATCGAGCCGTTCGTTGACTTCCTGCGCCTTCTTCCGCACTTCGTCCATTCGACCCATGACTGCGCTCCCTTCGTAACGGCGGCGTTCTGCCGAGAGGCCGCTGCGAGGGGGTCGGCCATGTGCTCACCGGCCGACGCCCTCGGTCGCTTCCCGGCAACGAATGCCTTTCGTGCATTGTAGTCGCTGACCATTTCGACCGGTCCCACAGACGTCCAGCAGGCCAGGGTCAGGACCGACCGCCTGACGAGGACGAACGTGGCGTGGGCCACCAAAGGTATGCACAACGATCCGCCGCAGATTCCAAAGGTTCGCGAAACGCGCCTCTGTGTGGTCATGACCACCTCGGCGAGGGTCTTAGCGTGGGTATAGCAGACGCAGTACGGAAAGGTTCCACGATTCACATGTTCAGGCAGTCGTCGAAGTTGGCCAATGTCCTCTACGACATCCGAGGACCCGTCCTCGAAGAGGCCCAGGCCATGGAGGCCGCCGGACACACGATCCTCAAGCTCAACATCGGCAACCCCGCTCCCTTCGGCTTCGAAGCTCCCGACGCGATCGTCCAGGACATGGTCCAGCACCTGCCGGTGACGCAGGGATATTCGGATTCGCGGGGGATCCTCTCGGCCCGCCGCGCGGTCGTCCAATACTACGAGACCCGCGGGATCCACAATCTCGGCACCGACGAGGTCTTCCTCGGCAACGGCGTCAGCGAGCTCATCACCCTGAGCCTGCAGGCACTGTGCAATCCCGGCGACGAGATCCTCGTGCCCGGACCCGACTATCCGCTGTGGACGGCCTCGGTGGCGCTGTCCGGCGGCAGCCCGGTCCATTACCGCTGCGCCGAGGAGGACGCCTGGCAGCCGGACCTCGCCGACCTCGAATCACGCATCACCGAACGCACCCGCGGCATCGTCGTCATCAACCCGAACAACCCCACGGGCGCGGTGTACTCGCAGGAGACGCTCAAGCAGATCGCCGATATCGCCCGCCGTCACGGCCTCATCGTCTTCGCCGACGAGATCTACGAGAAGATCACCTACAACGGGGTCGAACTGACCAATCTGGCCACCCTGACCGGCGACGACGTGCTGTGTCTGACCTTCTCGGGCCTGTCCAAGGCCTACCGCATCGCCGGCTACCGCTCCGGCTGGCTGGCCATCACCGGTCCCCTGGCCGAGGCGCACAGCTATCTCGAGGGGATCAAACTGCTGGCGAACATGCGCATGTGCTCGAACGTTCCCGCCCAGCACGCGATCCAGGCTGCCCTGGGCGGCAAGCAGTCGATCGAGGACCTGGTTCTGCCGACCGGTCGCCTCGGGGCGCAGATGGAGCTCGCCCATGAGGGGCTGAATTCGATCGACGGGGTCTCGGCCCATCGTGCCGACGGCGCTCTGTACATGTTCGCGAAGCTCGATGTCGAGAAGTTCGGAATCACCGACGACGAGCAGTTCGCCCTCGACCTGCTGCGCGAGCAGAAGATCCTCGTCTCGCACGGCACGGCCTTCAACTGGCCCAACCCCGATCACTTCCGCCTCGTCACCCTGCCCTCGGTCGAGGTGCTGACCGAGGCGATCGAGCGGCTCGACACCTTCCTGTCCGGTTACCGGCAGGTCGCGAAGACCACCTGCGAGCTGCCCGTCGTGCGCGAGACCGCCTCGGTGCCGGGCTCTGCTGCGGTGTCGGGCTCCGCCGCGGCCGGCTGAGGAACGAGCGAGGCGGGCGCAGCGAAACCGGCCGGCTGAGGATCGCGAGGCGGGCACTCGGCGAACCCGGCCGACCGAGGAGCGGGCCGGCCGAGCCGAAGCCAGGGGACCCCTGAGACACTTGTGCCATGGCGAAGCGCGAGGATGGAGTCAGGGACGTATCGGCCGCAGCGGTGTCCGAGATCGTGGGAGCGCTCTCGCGCGGAATCGATATCGACCGGGCCGAGCTCGCCCAGCGGCTCGGCGACCAGCCGGAGCTCATCGACTCCTTCTTCGACCTCTCGGCGACCATGATCCGGTGGAAGCAGAAGGACCGGGAGCGTTCGGCGCTGCTCGAAAGCGCCTCCGAGCTCATCCGCGTCAGGGACACGAAGAAGCTGCTGCAGAAGCTCGTCGATCGTGCCCGCACGCTCATCGGCTGCGATATCGCCTATCTGTCCCAGTACTACCCGGCCACCGATGATCTGCGGGTCCAAGCCAGTCGGGGCGCGATCTCGACCACTCTCGAACGGCTGCGCGTGCCTCCCGGCATCGGTCTGGCCGGCCGGGTCGTGGCCGACCGCGCCGCCCATTGGACTTCCGACTACGATCTCACGACCCTGCCGCACGAGAGGCGGGTCGATTCGGCGGTGAAGGCCGAGCGCATGGAATCGCTCCTCGGAGTGCCGATGGTCGTCGACGGTGAGGTCCTCGGCGCCCTCTTCGCCGCCAACCGCTACACGCATGACTTCACCTCCGACGAGATCACCCTGCTCTCGGCACTGGCCGACCACGCTTCCGTGGTGCTGAAGACGGCACGGCTGATGGCAGACCTCGCCGAGGCGGCCCGGACCTCCGCCGAAGCCGAGGAATCGGCCGCGGCTCAGGCCGCGACGCTGCAGCGCCTCGTCGAGGTCGAGGAGCAGCTGACGCAACTGGTCCTCACGGGTCAGGGCGTCTCAGCGGTCAAGGACACGATCTCGCAGATGCTCGATGCCGAAGTGCTCGTCGTCGACAGTGGGCGCCTCGACTCCCCGGACTTTCCCGCCGAGGAGCGCTTCTTCGACGGCATCGCACTCGACCGGGCGAAGGTGCTCTCGGCACTGAGTTCGAGCCGAGAGACCGGGCGCAGCGCACAGGTGGACGAGGCGGGGAATCTGCTCGTCGCCTCGGTGGCCTCCCACCGCCGTCAGCACAGCGGACTGTTCGTGCGCTTCCACGGCGATCCGGCCGACGGGGACGCGAACATCGTCGCCCAGGCGGCACAGTCACTGGCCCTCATCCGGATGAATGAGCAGGCCCGCGCCGACGCCGAGAACCGTGTCCGCGGCGAGCTCGCCGTCGACATCATCGCCGGCACCCGCGACCTCGACGAGCTCGAGGCCCGATCCCGCACCGGCGACTTCAGCCTCCGCGGCCCGTGGCGGCTGATGACGATCCGAGCCGATGCCGACATCGACGACCGCATCGGCGCCCGCCTGGCGCGGATCGAACCACGGATCCTGCTGACCCAGCGCTCACCCGGGATCACGGTCCTCATCCCGAGTTCGGTGCTGCGTCAGAGACCGACCCTGACCACCCTGTTCGCGCAGTCCCCGACCCTCGCCGGCTGCCTGGCGGTCATCTCCGACACCGATTGCCAGCGAACCCGGCTGCGCACCCTCGAAGACGAGATGTGGTCGTGCATCCGCATCCTCGACTCCCTCGGCGTCGAGGAGGGAATCCACCCGATCGAGGACTTCGCCCCCTATACCGCGATGTTCGGCACCGCACCGGACCAGGTGGCCGGATTCATGGACCGCATGCTCGCCGACCTCCGTGAGTGGGACCGATTGCACTCCGCCGACCTGCTTGCCACCGTGCGGGAGTACTTCGACTCCGGCACCAGCATCCGGGGCACGGCGGCCCGGATGTCGGTGCACGTCAACACCGTCAAACAGCGTCTGGAGCGAGTCG
>DWZN01000225.1 GCA_019117545.1 Candidatus Brevibacterium intestinavium | reverse complement strand
ACCTCGTCGCCGACGTGGATCTCACCGTCGATGACCTCCACGCGGTGAGCGGGCAGCCCCTTGACCGGGTTCTGCACGTCGGTGACACGGGCGGTGAAGCCGTGACCGGAGATCAGTCCGACATCGGCTCTCTGCCCGCCGGATTCCGCGTAGAAGGGGGTGAGGTCGAGGACCACATCGGCGCTCTGACCGGTCGTGAGCACTTCGGTGGCGACCCCGTCGGAGACGATGCCGCGGATGCGGGAATCGGATTCGAGCCGGTCGTAGCCGACGAATTCGCTGGCGCCCTCATCGAGCAGAGCGGAGTACGCGGACAGGTCGGCATGGGCCCCGCCCTTCTTCGCCTTCGCATCGGCCTTCGCCCGTCTGCGCTGCTGGTCCATGAGTTCGCGGAAGCCGGCCTCGTCGACGTTCAGGCCCGCCTCGGCGGCCATCTCGAGGGTCAGGTCGATGGGGAAACCGTGCGTGTCGTGGAGGGCGAAGGCGATGTCGCCGCTGATGGTCTTCTCGGATCCGGACAGGGAATCGGCCGCATTCGCGAACAGCTGCGTACCGGATTCGAGGGTGCGCAGGAACGCCTTCTCCTCCGCATAGGCCACGCGCGAGATCCGGTCGAACTCCGTTTCGAGTTCGGGATACGACAGCTTCATCGCCTCCATGGACACCGGCAGCAGCTCGGGCAGGACCTCGTCCTTGACCCCGAGCAGGCGCATCGCGCGCACGGAGCGGCGGAGCAGGCGGCGGAGGATGTAGCCGCGGCCTTCGTTGCCGGGCCGGACACCGTCGCCGATGATGATCAGCGCAGAGCGGACGTGGTCGGCGACGACGCGCATCTGCACATCGGCGTCCTCGTCGGCACCGTAGGCGCGCCCGGACAGTCGGCTGGCGGCCTCGATGACGGGGAACACCTCGTCGATCTCGTACATGTTCTCCACGCCCTGGAGCAGGAAGGCCACACGTTCGAGTCCCATGCCGGTGTCGATGTTCTTCGCCGGCAGCTCTCCGGCGATGTCGAAGTCGACCTTCGAGCGGACGTCGCTGAGCTCGAACTCCATGAACACGAGGTTCCAGATCTCGATGTAGCGGTTCTCGTCGGCGACCGGTCCGCCGTCGACTCCGTAGTCGGGTCCGCGGTCGTAGTAGATCTCCGAGCAGTAGCCGCCGGGGCCGGGCTGGCCGGTGTGCCAGAAGTTGTCCTCGCTGTCACGCAGCTGGATCCGATGCCGTGGGATCGAGGTCTCTGCCAGCCACAGATCGATCGTCTCGGCATCGTCCTCGTGCACGGTCGCCCACAGCAGTTCGGGGTCGAAGCCGAACCCGCCTTCGGCGACGGGGTTGGTCAGCAGCCCCCAGGCGAAGCGGATGGCCTCGCGTTTGAAGTAGTCGCCGAAGGAGAAGTTGCCATTCATCTGGAAGAAGGTGCCGTGACGCGTGGTCTTGCCGACCTCTTCGATATCGGCGGTGCGCACGCACTTCTGGACACTGGTGGCGCGGTTGAACGGAGCGGGTTCACGACCGGTGAGGTACGGAATGAACTGCACCATTCCGGCGATGTTGAACAGGATGGACGGATCGGAGCTGATCACCGACGCCGAGGGGACCACGGTGTGCCCGTTCGCTTCGAAGTAGTCCAACCAGCGCTGTTTGATCTCTGCCGTCTTCAATCCAAGACCTTTCACGAATCGTCCGTGCGTACCCGCACTCACTCATGCGTACCCGCACTTACCAGGGACTAGTTTAATGGCTCAGCCGCAATATGCGAGGCGC
This sequence comes from Candidatus Brevibacterium intestinavium, assembly GCA_019117545.1. GTDB lineage: Bacteria > Actinomycetota > Actinomycetes > Actinomycetales > Brevibacteriaceae > Brevibacterium > Brevibacterium intestinavium. The sequence continues at coordinate 1,700 of DWZN01000225.1, read as the reverse complement.
GGCGGCGCGCCGTCACCGCCCCGGCGCGAGGTCGTGCTCCGGGCCGGAGCTGAGCCGCCGCGCCCGACCCGCCGTCACCGGTGGTCCGGCTCCGCCCCGGCCCCGTTTCGGACACCGGCTTCCCCCTCGTTCAAGGCGCAGCGCGTCTGTCGACCCGTGGGCCATTCGATATTCGCGCTCCGTCTTGATCGAGGCCGCGTCCGGTCCGCGCGGCGGCTGCGTTCGCGCGGAACTGCTGTGAATCAGCGACTGCCCGGAACCGAAGGTCCCGGGCAGTCGTGATATCGCGTCGCGGTTCGCTCAGGCGATCAGCCTGAGCTGGAGGCGATCAGCGCGAGTAGAACTCGACGACGAGCTGAACGTCACAGGTGACCGGCACCTCTTCGCGCTTCGGGGCACGCAGCAGGGTGGCCTGCAGGCCCTCGAGGTTCACATTGAGGTAGCCCGGCACTGCCGGCAGAACGTCCTTGTGGCCACCGGCGGCGGCGACCTGGAACGGATCCATCGATGCCGAACGCTCGTGCACCTGAATCGTCTGTCCTTCCTTCACGCGGAAGGAGGGGCGGTCCACGCGCTGTCCGTCGACCGTGATGTGACGGTGGACGACGAACTGACGGGCCTGTGCCATGGTGCGGGCGAAGCCGGCACGCAGCACGAGGGCGTCGAGACGCGATTCGAGGAGCTCGACCATGGTCTCACCGGTCAGACCGGGAAGACGGCTGGCTTCCTTGTAGATCTTGAGCATCTGAGCCTCACGGATGCCGTACTGCGCGCGCAGACGCTGCTTCTCCTTGAGGCGGACCGAGTAGTCGCTGTCGTTGCGACGGCGGGCGCGTCCGTGCTCACCTGGAGGATACGGGCGACGCTCGAAGTACTTCTCGGCCTTGGGTGTCAGAGCAATGCCGAGGGCGCGCGAGACGCGCGTCATCCGGCGATTACGTGCTGGTGCTGGCACTGTATTACCTTTCATCACTGTGATTCGTCACGACCGGCCACACGGTTCTCGCCCTGATCGCGACAGTTGTTTCCCCGGGTGGGAAAGAGGGATTGAGCGTCGAGATCCGCTCGCACCGACCGCCTTTAGACTGCAGGCACAACAGCAGTCGATTCTAGCGGGTACACGGCGCCCACCGCAAAGCCGATCAGTGCGGGCGCGACTGTGATCTTCCCGACGCCTCGGCCCACCGCCGGCCGCTCGGTCCTGGTCACCGCCGTCGGTGTCCCGTGGCCGCCGCCCGTTCTGGCCCGGTCACCGGTCATGGCTCTCGATCGCGGCATCGGCCACGGCCGCTCCGGAGCCGCTGTAGATGTTGATCACCGCGTGCACTCCGACCCGAGCGAAGTGGTCGGCCTGATCGGGGCGTTGGACCACCGCGGCGATGGTGCCGGGGAACCCGGCGATGCGCAGCTGCTCGAGGGCGAAAGTGTTCGAGTCGTGCAGCGCCATGGCCAGCACCACGGTGTGGGCGGTGCCGCCGACGACGAGCCGGTGCCAGAACTCATGGTCGGTGGCGTCGCCTTCGAGCACGGTGAACCCATCGCGGCGCAGCGATCCGATGACGTTGAGGTCGTTGTCGATGCCGACGGCGACGACGATGAGCGCGAATTCGGAGAAGTTGCTCAGCGCCAGACTGCTGCGCACGCTCGTGCGGTTGCGCAGGCCGAAGAGCCGGCCCATGAGGTAGAAGCTCACGAAGTTG
>DWZN01000224.1 GCA_019117545.1 Candidatus Brevibacterium intestinavium | reverse complement strand
GGAGTTCCGGCCGGAGCGTTTCGAGCAGGAAGCGCAGATGCCCGACGACAGGGTAGTTGCGCAGGATCGAGTGCTTCGTCTGAACCAGGTCATAGATCGCCACGGCGATGATGGCCAGAACCACTCCGCCGAGCACCCACCACGCCCACGGCCCCACAGCGGCAGCCCACCCGACGGCCACCAGGACGACGAAGGCTGCTGTGATCGCCAGGAAACGTCCCATCGGGTCTCCTCACCCTTGAAGTCGAATTCGAGACCGTGCGGTGCGGCTTCCGTCCTCCATCATGAACCTCCGGGCCACACTTGGGAAGGAGCGGCTGGTCTCAGCTCTCAGCGTGCGGCGGGCCGTGATGATGGACGATGAAACCGCTGCGGGGAAGCGTCGGGAACCTGTTGAGCGGTATCGAGAGGTCCTGACTGGGCACCGACAGATTCGGCGACGCCAGCAGACGCACTGCCTGTTTGAGCAGTTCGACGGTGCTCCATTCGCCCGGACATCGGTGGTTCTCGGAATGCCGACCGGCCCCTTGAGCGATGAGCGTGTTCGGATCATCGTCCCAGCTGAACCCGCGGAAGCGGCGGGGATCGAAACACTCGGGGTCCTGCCACAGGCGGGGGTCGTGACAGTTCCCGTAGAGGTCGAGGATGACGTGGTCGTCACGGTCAAAGCGGTGCCCACGCCAGGTGAATGGCTCCCGGACCCGTCCCGGAACCGCAGGGAAGAACGGGTAGAAGCGACGCACTTCCTGGACGAAGGGCTCCAGATCGGATTCGTCCCCTTCGGCGAAGGCCTCCCGCCACTGCGGATGGCGAGTCAGCGCCACTGCCGCGAATACGATGAATCGCGCCACGGCCAGGATCGGGCGGAGGATGTTGATGAGTTCCACGGCGGCCACCTCGGCGGTCATCCGCTCACCGCGGGCATCGATGTGATGGGAGAAGACCGCCAGGGCGGTGCCCTCGCCAGGATCAAGCCGCCCGTCGCGGACATCGTCGATCAGTCCCGCCGCCCACCGTTCGGTGCCCCGGCGACGCAGCTGGGCCAACCAGTTCGCCGGCCCCACCTTCGCGACGTTGTCGATCATCATTCCGAGTTCGCTGCTGAGGGCTCGTGCGTCGGTGGCCCCGGCGGGCACACCCGCCCACCGGCAGGCCGTGCGAGTGAGCACCTCGCGGGCGAAGCCGTGCAGAACGATCCGCCTGGGCCCGGGCATGGCCTCGAGCATGCCCGTCCACTCCTCTGCGAACATCTCGCCGAGGCGGCTCATGGCGTCGGCGTGCATGAGCGAGAGGAACGCGGCCTTCCGCAGGCGGTGGTCCTCACCGTCGAGCGCTTGGACGGACCCTTTGTCCTGAAGCAGATGCTGGACGGTCGGCGGCATCGCCGCTTCGCGGGTGAAGCGGTCATCGTCGTAGAACAGGCCCGCTGCCTCCTCCCCGCGGATGAAGGTGGTCGGCTGGAGGAGCAGACGGGTCGTGAACAGATCGGTTCCCCACGTATCGAAGCGTGAGGAGGCGAAGACGTAGCCGTCGCGCAGGAACGCAGCGGTGCTGTCGAAGCTGCGGCGTCTCATGCGAGCTCCTCTCCGGGATTCGACGTGAGCGAATCCTCCCAAGCGATGCCACGACGCTAGTCGAGACCGTGGGGCTCGGACAGGGGCTTACACCACCGGGACGATCCTGCTATCATCCCGACCCGGCTCGTTCAGGCTGCGCCGACCCGGCTCGTTCAGGCAGTGACCGAGCCGCCGTCGGCAGCGTCCTTGACGATCTCCAGCGCGATCGGACAGGTGATGGTGATCTTCATCCGTCGATTGCGCAGATCCTCGAGGGCTCGCTTCATCAGCTCCTGACAGTGGTCGTCCGGCTGCCGCGGTTCGATGGCCTCGCAGTAGATGAGCATGACTTCGTTCTTGTCCTCATCGATCTTGTAGTGCAGGGCCGCCACGAGCTTCCCGGGCAGGTAGAGGTCGAACTTCGACGATTCGGCGTTGTTGAGCAGCGTGTACACATCATCTCCCGTCGCCGGTGCGTGCGGGAGCGGCCGGAGCTGAAACGAACTGCCGCGGTCGAGACGAGCGGTGAGAGGGGAGTGCGGGATCGATCACGTGGTTTCCTAGTCCTCGTCGACGGCGTTGCCATTGAAGCCGATGAGCTCGTAGCCCATCTCGGCCAGTTCCTCGTCCTCGGAGCCCGGGGGAGTGTCGCCGTTGATGGGACGTCCCGCTGTCTCATTGAAGAAGTGAATGCCGATGAGGCCGATGATACCCGCTGCAACCAGGTAGAAAGCTGGGAAGAGGTCGAACCCCGTCTGCTTGATCACGAAGGTGTTCACCGCTGCGGTCGTGCCGCCGAAGATCGCCGTGGAGATGTTGTAGCCGATGGCGAAGCCGGAGAAGCGCACCTGCGTGGGGAAGATCGCCGGCAGGGTCGCGGACACGCAGGACTGGAGCATCACCTGGAGGGCGGCGATGATGCCCAGGCCGAGGATCTGCCATCCGGTGCCCTGGGCGTGCATGAGCATGAACGCCGGCACGGAGAGGATGATGAAGCCGATCGCCGAGGTATACAGCACCGGTTTGCGGCCGATGGAATCCGTCAGCCGCCCCAGCGGAGTGATGACGATCATCATCGCCGCGAGCAGGGCGACGAGCGTGAAGTTGCTCTCGACCTCCGAATGCCCGAGCGTGTTGGCCAGGTAGGTCGGCATGTAGGTCAGCACCATGTACTGACCGATGTTGAGCAGCACGACGAAGGCCATGAGCATGGTGATCTGCTTCGAGTATCCGCGGAACAGAGCCCGGAACGGCTGCTTCGCGGTCTTCTGCCGCGACGTCGCTTCGGAAAAGGCCTCCGGTTCATCGAGCTTCATCCGCAGCCACAGCGCGACCGCACCCAGCGGCAGTGTCAGCAGGAACGGCAGGCGCCACCAGCCCGCCTCCATGCCGTCGCTGCCGACGAGGACGAGGAGGACGGTGCAGACCAGAGCCGCCGTGGCGGTTCCGGCCAGGGTGCCGAGCTCGAGGAAGGAGCCGCAGAAGCCGCGGCGCTTGTCCGGTGCCGATTCGGCCATGTACACGGCGGCACCGCCGTACTCCCCGCCCGTGGAGAAGCCTTGGACCATGCGGCACAGGAGCAGCAGGATCGGGGCGAACGCGCCCAGGGTGGCATAGGTGGGCAGAATGCCGATCAGCGTCGTCGGAATCGTCATCATGACGATGGTCAGGACCATGACGTGCTGACGTCCGAGCTTGTCGCCCAGGGGCCCGAGGACGAAGCCGCCCAGGGGCCGGAAGACGAAGGACAGGGCCAGGAAGGCGAAAGTGAGGGCGATGCCCCATTCGCCGGGGAAGAACGCATTGGCGATGTAGACCGATACGTAGGAGTAGACTCCGTAGTCGAACCATTCGACGGCGTTGCCGAGCGCGGACCCGCCGATGGCGCGCTTGAGAGTGCGTTTGTCCTCCGGCGGCATCTTGGACATATCGATGCCGTCCGGAGTGGGGATCTTCTCGTCATGCGACGATTCGCTCATATTTCTCAACCTCCCGACTGTCTTCGGGTGCGAGCTCGCACCCGGTTCCACGTCGCTCAACTGAGTCGGACCGTCTTGGTCCGAAACCCTGCATCAGGCAAGGTCGGCGTCTGTGCTCGGAAGATTACCACCAGGCCCTCGACCTGTGACCACCCCCCTCGTGCGCTGCGGGGAATGCGAGTAGCCTGGCCGCACACAGGAGGTGCCCATGCCAGAGCAGAAGGTCACCGTCGACGGCCATCGGCTGACGCTTAGCAATCTCGACAAGATCCTCTACCCGGAGACGGGGACGACCAAGGGCGAAGTCCTCGACTACTTCGCCAGTGTCGCCGAGCCCTTCATTCGTCATGCCAGGGACCGCATCGCCACGCGCAAACGCTGGGTCGACGGTGTCGGCACGGCCGAGGAGCCGGGGCAGGTGTTCTTCGAAAAGGACCTGCCCGATTCGGCGCCGTCATGGATCCCCTCGCGCTCGATCCGACATTCCACCGGCCGCAAGCGCTACCCGCTGATCAACGATCTGGCCACGCTGACCTATGCGGCCCAGATGGCCTCACTCGAGATCCATGTGCCGCAGTGGTCGGTGGCCTCCGGTGCCGAGGACCCCGGCACCATCACCTCGAACAGCAGGCACCCGGATCGGATGGTCTTCGACCTCGATCCCGGCCCGGGGCGAGGGCTGGCCGACTGCGTCGAGGTCGCACAGCTGGTGAGACAGCTGCTCGAAGGGATGGATCTCGAGGTCTTCCCCGTCACCAGCGGTTCGAAGGGCGTCCATGTCTACGCACCGCTGGACGGGAGTGCGACGTCCCAGGAGATCTCCGATGTCGCCCATGAGCTCGCCCGCAGTCTGGAATCCGATCACAGGGACCTGATCGTGTCGGCGATGAAGAAGACCCTGCGGGAGAACAGAGTGTTCATCGACTGGTCGCAGAACTCGGCGGCGAAGACGACCATCGCCCCCTACTCCCTGCGCGGTCGTCTCACTCCGACCGTCGCCGCGCCCCGCACATGGGACGAGCTCGACGATCCGGCGGCCGTCGTTCAGCTGCGGTTCGAGGAGGTCCTCGACCGCCTCGACGACGGAGACCTGCTCGAGCCCCTCACCGAGGCGACCGGCGGCAGTGTCTAAGCACCGCAGGAGCGCGATCGCTTGGAGATCTATCGGAGCAAGCGGGACCCGAAGCACACGGATGAGCCCATCCCCGACCGCCACGGGTCCAGCGGAAGCGAGCTGAGCTTCGTCATCCAGGAGCATCATGCGAGCACTCTGCACTGGGATTTCCGGCTCGAGCACGAGGGAGTGCTCGTCTCCTGGGCTCTGCCGAAGGGTCCGCCGACCGATCCGCAGCACAACCGTCTGGCAGTCCAGACCGAGGACCACCCACTCGAATACGCAGACTTCGAGGGCCGGATCCCCAAGGGACAGTACGGTGCGGGCGAGGTCTCGATCTGGGATGCCGGTACCTTCGAGGTCGAGAAATGGGAGGACGGGCATGAGATCATCGCCGTCCTCTATGGACGCAAGGACGGCGGACTCGGGGGAGTGCGCCGGTTCGCCCTGTTCAACACCGGTGAGAACGGGCCGAACAAGGACCCGGAGAAGAACTGGATGATCCACCTCATCGCCGATTCGAAGTCCGACCGGCGATCATCGAAGACCCAGTCGCGGGCGGCGAGCCGACAGGACGGCGGGATCCGGCCGTCGGACACCCAGCCGATGCTGGCCCGCATCGGAGACCTGGACTCCGTGCGACGAGATGCCGAGGACTGGGCGTTCGAGATGAAATGGGACGGCATCCGAGCCCTCGCCACGGTCAGGGTTGCCAGTGGAGACTCTCCCGGAGAGGTGGTCCTCACCAGCCGCAATGGCAAGGACATGACGGGGACCTATCCCGAGCTGGCGGAACTGTCGGACTGCGTCGATGTCGACTGCGTCCTCGACGGCGAGATCGTCGCGCTCGGGCCCGGCAGTCGCCCCGACTTCGGGCGCCTCCAGCACCGCATGGGGCTGAGCCGGCCACGCGACGTCGAGCGCGAACGTGGCAGAACTCCGGTGCACCTCATGGTCTTCGACGTGCTCGAGGAAGGAGAGGACTCTCTTCTGCAGGTGCCCTATTCCGATCGGCGGCAGCGGCTGAGGGACCACGTGTCCGAAGGCGAGAGCATCCATGTTCCGGAGGCCTTCGACGGCGACATCGACGACGCCATGGACGCCAGCAGGAAGCTGGGACTCGAAGGTGTGATGGCCAAGCGCAGAGGCAGCATCTACCTGCCCGGTCGACGCACTCAGACATGGGTGAAGCTCAAACACGCCGCGACCCGCGACGTCATCATCGTCGGCTGGCGCACCGGCACGGGAGAGCGCTCGCCAACCTTCGCCTCCCTGCTGCTGGCAGCCCACGACGGAAACGAGCTCGTCTACCTGGGACGCGTCGGCACCGGCTTCGATGAACACGCCCTGACCTCACTGCGCAGCAAGCTCGATTCGCTGACGAGGAAGACCCCGCCGCTGCAGGTCCCGGCCGCCGAATCACGTGATGCGCAGTGGGTCCGCCCCACCCTCGTCGGAGAGGTCCGATATTCAGGGGAAACGGAGGCGGGACGTCTGCGACACCCCGTCTGGAGGGGTCTGCGCGATGACATCGACCCCGACGACGTGCGCGTCTGACTTGGAACGATGGTGATGCTGCGCCCCCTTACGGGAACGGTGGAACTGCGCTATCGTCGATGTCAGCGTGACCCCGATACCTTTGAGGAGAAGTGGTCATCATGCCGAAGACAAGCAGTTCGGGAGCACCGAAGAAGTCGGAGCTGCCCGCGACACTGAAGCGTTCGAGTCAGAAGGCCCAGCGGACATTCGCCAAGGCCTATGACGGGGCCATGGACGAATACCACGATGAGGAGATCGCCCACCGGGTGGCCTACGACACGCTCAAGCACACATTCGAGAAGGTCGGCGACCGGTGGAAGGCCAAGTCCT
>DWZN01000223.1 GCA_019117545.1 Candidatus Brevibacterium intestinavium | reverse complement strand
GGAGATCAAGAACGCCGATGGCCAGATCATCACGTTCATCGATGAGCTCCACACGATCGTCGGCGCCGGATCCGGAGGCGACTCCTCGATGGATGCCGGCAATATGCTCAAGCCGATGCTCGCCCGCGGTGAGCTGCGGATGATCGGTGCCACGACCCTCGACGAATACCGAGAGAACATCGAGAAGGACCCTGCCCTCGAGCGCCGGTTCCAGCAGGTGTTCGTCGGCGAGCCGAGCGTCGAGGACACGATCGCGATCCTCCGCGGACTCAAGGAGCGCTACGAGGCCCACCACAAGGTCTCGATCAATGACGGCGCCCTCGTGGCCGCGGCCACGATGTCGAACCGCTACATCACCGGCAGGCAGCTGCCCGACAAGGCCATCGACCTCGTCGACGAGGCGGCCAGCCGGCTGCGGATGGAGATCGACTCGGCTCCGGTCGAGATCGATGAGCTCCGCCGCGCCGTCGACCGCCTGAAGATGGAGGACATGGCCCTGGCGAAGGAGACGGACTCTGCCTCGCTCGAGCGCCTCGGCGCCCTGCGCGCCGATCTCGCCGACAAGGAGGAGCAGCTGCGCAGCCTCGAGGCGACCTGGGAGTCCCAGCGCGCCGGCCTCAACCGGGTCGGTGAGCTCAAGACCAAGCTCGACGAGCTGCGGTCTGCCGCCGAGCGGGCCCAGCGCGACACGGACCTCGAGACCGCGTCCCGTCTGCTCTACGGCGAGATCCCGGCCGTGCAGAAGGAGATCGCCGAGGCCGAAGCCGAAGAGGCTCAGGCCGAAGCCGGTCAGAACTCGGATCCGATGGTCTCGGACAAGGTCTCCGGCAATGACATCGCCGAGGTGGTCTCGTCCTGGACGGGCATTCCCGCCGGCCGGCTCATGCAGGGCGAGGTCGAGAAGCTGCTCGGGGCGGAGGGCGTCCTCGGTCAGCGGCTGATCGGGCAGAAGACCGCCGTCGCCGCGGTCTCCGACGCCATCCGCCGCTCGAGGGCCGGTGTCGCCGATCCGGATCGTCCCACGGGCTCGTTCCTGTTCCTCGGTCCCACCGGTGTGGGCAAGACGGAGCTGGCGAAATCGCTCGCGGACTTCCTCTTCGACGATGAGAAGGCTCTGATCAGGATCGATATGAGCGAATACGGTGAGAAGCACACGGTCTCCCGTCTCGTCGGTGCTCCTCCCGGCTACGTCGGCTACGACGAAGGCGGCCAACTCACCGAGGCGGTCCGCCGTCGCCCGTACTCCGTCGTCCTGCTCGACGAGGTGGAGAAGGCCCACCCTTCCGTCTTCGACATCCTGCTGCAGGTCCTCGACGACGGTCGGCTCACCGACGGTCAGGGGCGCACGGTCGACTTCAGGAACACCATCCTGATCCTGACCTCGAACCTGGGTTCGCAGTTCCTAGTCGACAAATCACTGTCGCATGAGGAGCAGCGGGAGAAGGTGCTGGGCATCGTGCACTCGACGTTCAAGCCCGAGTTCCTCAACCGCCTCGATGACATCGTGCTCTTCGACGCACTCGACCAGGCCGAACTCGCCTCGATCGTCGATCTGCAGATCGAGCACATGTCCCAGCGGCTCTCCGATCGTCGGATCTCACTCGAGGTCACTCAGGGGGCCGAGGACTGGCTGGCCCTCGAAGGCTACGATCCGGCCTTCGGCGCCCGACCGCTGCGTCGCCTGGTCCAGCGCGAGATCGGCGACAAGCTGGCCCGCGCGCTGCTGGCCGGTGACGTCGTCGACGGTGACACCGTCGTGGTCGACCTGCCCGAGGATCCCGAGGCCAAAGGCCTGGAGCTGCGCCCGAAGCGGTGACCCGGCACCCCCGCCGACAGCCCCGTGAAGCGGGACCTCCGCCGACAGCCCCGTGAAGCGGGACCTCCGCCGACAGCTCGACCTGCGACACAGAGCTCGGTATGCAACCAGAGCTTTCAGTCGCAGGTCGAGCTGTCGGCGTTTCAGTAGCCTGGCGTCGAGCTGTCGGCGTTTCAGGAGCGCGACTTCGCGGCGTCCGGGCGGCTCTTGTCCCCTGAGGCAGCCGGGGGACCGGACTGCGCTGCGTCCGGGCGCGGGGCCGAGGACGCCCACCAGTGCCGCAGGTAGGCGCTGAGCTTCGCGAAGCTGCGGTCGCGGATGAAGATCGCGTCGACGGCGATCATCGTCAGTGAGAACCAGGGCAGCCCCATGAGCAGCGCGATCCCCAGGTGGAAGGAGAGGATGCCGAGCAGCGCGACGATCCGGGTGTAGCGGTTGAACAGCATGAACGGGAACGCGCACTGGAAGAGGATCGACCCCCACGAGATCGCCACCACCATCGGGCCCCAGGCCGTCACCAGGTCCGAGAGCACCGGCCATGTGCCGAACTGCTGCGTGTGCAGCGGGTTGTACACGGCGAACCCATGCTGCCAGGCGGTGCCGCCGGCCTTGTACAGTCCGCCGGACATGTAGATCGCGCACACTTGGAAGGCGAGCACGACGATGGCGAGGTTGTTGGCCATGATCAGCGCCCACCGCCACGATCCGCCGTCGGTTTCGGGGAACCGGCCGGCCCGGCGACGTCGGCGCGCGTCGAGCGACCACCTCCTCGTGGTGTCGGCGAAGAGCAGGGCGATCATGAACATGCGGTAGGCGTTGTCGCCCTGGTCGCCGGCCCCGTCGTTGAGTTCGATGAAGCTCACCCACAGCACGAGGTAGACCGGCAGGACGATCCGCGTCCGCCAGCCGAGGATGATGACGACGGCCAGCAGCGCCAGGCCGATCATCATCGCGGTGAACAGCGGCGGCGTCGTCACCGCCCGGTGGAAGAGCGAGAACAGCCAGATGTTCGGGAAGTCGCTCTTCGGTTCGGCGATCTCTCCGTTCCAGGCGGCCCCGACGCCGAAGGCGTAGTGCCGAGCGTTGAAGTTCGTGAGGATGAGGCCGAGTCCGGTCAGACCGATGAGGATCCTCGTCACCGCCAGCCCGTAGGTCGCGTGATAGCGGCCGGCGAGCATCTCCTCGAGCCAGTTCCAGCCGCGCGCGAGCTTCGTGCGCACCAACGTGGTCAGCGGCACCAGCCCGGCGTCGCTCGCGGAGTTCGCCGATGGGTCGGTTCCGCCGTCGCCCGCCGAGGCGGCCGGACCGGAGCGGCCCACCTCGGTCGCGGTGTCCGCTCCGCCCCGTGACGATGTCATGTCCTGCCCCTCGTGCGGGGTCGTCTCGTCACAGCTCACTGACGCACCTCACTTCGTCGGAGGAGCAGAAGTACTTCGTGAACTCCTCTTGCGACTGATGGTCTTCGACGACGAGCGCGCGCCAGCCCACCGGGACGGGTTGGATGTTCGGGCGTTCGGCGCTCTTGTCGTTGCGATCGGAGAAGGGCACGACGTTCTGGCGGGCCGCCTTGAACTGGACGCGCTGCACGTCATCACCCCAGACGGCCTTCGCCACCTGGGTCGCATAGGCCGTGGCCGTGTGCTCGCTCTCCAGGTAGCCGGGGACCGTGTTCTCCGGATCGTCGTACTCCTCGAGCTTGTTCTCCAGCCGGTCGACCGAATCATCGCCCTTGAAGTAGTCGAGCTCGACGATCGCCTTCTGATCGTCGGGCAGGTCCTCCCAGGAGCCCTTGATGTCTGAAGCCACTCCGATGCCCAGGCCCGCCGACCGTGGTGGGAACAGCTTGTAGGTGGAGTGGTCGAGTTCGACATCGGTGGCCCTGACCCACTCGGTGGTCTTCTCGCCGGTGTCGGTCGTGATCACCGCGCGGACGTCGAAGTAGTAGTCTCCGTTGATCGGCTCGGGGGCGAACACGCTCCACGACTGTCCCCACATCGGGATCATGTACTTGCTGAGCAGGTCGCCCGGGATGACTTCCCTCATCGTCGACGAAGGCGCGATCCACAGGAAGCTGGCGAAGAGGTGGAAGGCCGTGATCGCCATGGCGATGACCATGAGGATCCGCTTCACCGCCGAACGTGGTCGAGGCGTGTCCTCGGTCGGCTCGTTGTCCATCTGGGTTCCGGATTCTCCTCGACGAATATGACGGCTGCCTACCCCGCGACGCGGGCGCATCGGGCCTGGCCGCGGCACCATCGACAGCACACAGGATCAAGACTACTTCAGCGATCAAGCGGGTCGACCGAACGCAGCCAGTCCTTGACCGCCTCGGTGCTCTCCCCCAGGGTCGGCGGGGCCAGATCGTAGCTGGCCGGGGTCGACGACAGCCGGATCGGATTGGCCACGGTGGGGATGACGCGGTCGCCGTCCCCCGCCTCGGCAACGGGGTCGAGTCCCAGCGATGCCGCCAGGTCCACTCCCTGTGCGATCGAGTTGATCGGCGCACAGGGCAGACCCGCCTCGGTGAGGATGTCGAACCATTCCTGGTTCGTCTTCTCACTCAGCGCCTCGATGAGTTCGGGCTCGAGCTCGTCCCGGTGGACGTTGCGGTCGGCGAAGTTCGCGAAGCGGGCGTCGGCGGCCCATTCCGGGTGCCCGAGGATCTCGGCGAGCCGGGCGAACTGGCTGTCGTTGCCGCAGGCGATGATGATCTGGCCCTCGGCCGTGGGCATCGGCTGGTAGGGGTAGAGGCTCGGATGCGCGTTGCCCATCGCCGTCGGCACCACGTCGCCGGCCACATAGGCCGAGGTCTGGTTCGCCAGGCCGGAGAGCGCCGAGGACAGCAGATTCGTCTCGACCAGCTGACCGTCGCCGGTGTCCTTGCGGTGGGCGAGCGCGGCGAGGATGCCCACCGCGGTGTGCAGTCCGGTGAACACGTCGACGACGGCGACCCCGGCCTTGACCGGGCCCGATTCCTGCGTGCCGGTGACGGACATGAACCCGGACAGGCCCTGGATGAGCAGGTCGTAGCCGGGCAGCGGATTGTCCCGGCCGAAGCCGGTCACCGAAGCGTAGACGATGCCCGGGTTGGCCGCCTTGACCGTCTCATAGTCGAGTCCGTACTTCGCCAGTCCCCCGGCCTTGAAGTTCTCGACGAGGACGTCGGCGCGCGCGGCCAGCCGCTGGGCGTATTCGAGGTCCTCGGGGTCCTTGAAGTCGAGGACGACCGAATGCTTGTTCCGGTTCGCCGTGAGGAAGTACGTGGCATCGTCCCCTCGCCGAGGCGGCGCCCAGTGACGCGTATCGTCGCCCGTTCTGCCCTCGACCTTGATGACCGTGGCCCCGAGGTCGGCGAGCATCATCGTCGCATACGGTCCGGCGAGCACGCGGGAGAAGTCGGCGACGATCGTGCCGGCCAAAGGTCCCGTCCCCCGACGACCGAATGGTTCCACTGCGTCCGCTGCTGACACCTGATGCCTCCCTTGGCACGATCGATCTGCCTGTCCTGAGGCAGACTATACGGACTCACCGGCCGCCTCCGCCCGCTGGGGTCGCCGCGAATGGCGAACACGCAGCGGATTGCGCCCCGCACCCCCAGGACCGGCAGTGCAATCCGTGCCGGGCAGGCAGCGCAATCCGTGCCCGGCGAGGCGATCCGTGCCCGGCCGGCGACGGTTTCCGTCGTCCGCCTCGGCGCGCCTCTGGCTAGACTCGTCTGTGCTCACTCGAACACCTCCCCCGGTCAGCCGCGATCGGCCGCGGCTGACCGGGAACCGTCGAAGGGACGAACGATGACGTTGCACATGCCCGCCGAGACCGCCGCCCAGGATCGCGTCTGGATGGCGTTCCCGTCGTCTGGCTACGCGCTCGGCGACACGGAGTCGCAGGCCGAGGCCGCGCGCGCCACCTGGGCCGCCGTCGCGCGCGCCACCAGCGAATTCACTCCGGTGACGGTCGTCGTCACTCGCGCTCAGACCGAGCATGCCGAGCGCCACCTCGGCGAGGGGCTCCGCCACCCGATCACCGTGGTCAACGCCGAACTCGACGATGCGTGGATGCGCGACATCGGGCCGAGCTTCGTCGTCGACGAGGCGGGCGGCCTGCGCGCGGTGGACTGGGTATTCAACGGCTGGGGCGCTCAGGAGTGGGCGAAATGGGACCACGATGAGCACATCGGAGGCTTCGTCGCCGAGCTGACGGGCACGCCCGTGGTGTCCTCGCAGCTGCGCAACGAGGGCGGAGGGTTCCACGTCGACGGGAAGGGCACGGTGCTGGCCACCCGCAGCGTGCAGCTCGATCCCGGCCGCAATCCGGGCATCAGCGAGGACGAGGTCGAAGCCGAATTCGCCCGCACCATCGGGGCGAAGAAGGTCATCTGGCTCGACCACGGGCTGCACCGGGACAACCAGACCTACGGCACGCGCGGCCACGTCGACATCGTCGCCACGATGCCCAGCCCAGGGGTCGTCCTCGTCCACGATCAGCGCAATCCGGAGCATCCTGACTTCGAATTCAGTCGCGAGCTCAAGGAGCTCTTCGCCGCCGAGACCACCGCCGACGGCGTGCCCTTCGACGTCGTGCCGATCCCCGCCCCCGAGGTGCTGCGCGACGACGAGGGCTTCGTCGACTACTCCTATGTCAATCATCTCGTCACCAACGGCGGGGTCATCGCGTGCACCTTCGACGATCCCATGGACGCCGAGGCCGCCGCCGTGCTCGAGCGCGTGTATCCGGGCCGGAAGGTCGTCGGGGTCGATGCCCGCGAACTCTACGCCCGCGGCGGTGGGATCCACTGCATCACCCAGCAGCAGCCGAGCGTGGGCTGAGCGCAGGCCTCAGGTCTCTCGCCCGGCGACCGGCCGCCGCCTCCGCCCGGCCGGACCCGCAGGCCGCGATCGTACCCGTCGGGCCACGACACGGTATAAGCTGGTGAGGCAGGACACAGTGCCCGTGCGCTGATCCCACCCGATGCCCGGATCTGTGTCACGCAATGCGGGTGACAGTGACGGCAAGCTGCGAAGAGGAGCAGGACAATGAAGAAGAGATTGATTCTCCTGGCCGGTCTCGGAGTCGGATACATTCTCGGATCACGCACCGGACGCCAGAGCTACGAACGGCTCAAGGCGCAGGCCCAGGATCTGTGGACCGACCCGCGTGTCCAGGACACCGTGGAGAAGGCCAACCAGTCCCTGCGGGAGAGGTCCCCGGCCGTCGCCGATGCCATGCAGACCGCCGCCGGGGCCGTGCAGTCCGCCGCCGACAAGGTCAACGCCGCTGCAGATGCGGACGCGCCGGCCTCCGAGTCCGACGGCGACGAGGACGGGACGAACGCGGCGCCGGCGTCGGCAGACGAGGCCGCCTCGGCGAAGCCCGAGCACAAGCCCTCGCCCAAGGCTCGCGACGCGGTCGGTGATCCGGAACGGCATCTCGACGACGAGGGGCCCGGCGGAGTCGCCGACGACGACTGAACGAGTCGTGCGAACGAACCGTTCGCACGAGGTATCTGCACCGGACGGTGTCTGCACCGGACCTTGGCTGCACCGAGCGTCGGCTGCACCGGTCGACTGAGCCGCGAGGCGCTCAGAGCAGCGAGCTCGTCAGTCGTGCCACGTTCTCCACATACTTCTTCAACAGGGAGCGGTCGGCCCAATCCTCGACGTCGAGCTCGACGGAGTTCGGGGCGTAGCGCTGGGCCTCGAGCTCGTACATGCGCTGCGTGAAGTCCTTGCTGACGATGAACATCGTGACCTCGAGGTTCATCGCGAACGAGCGCTCGTCCATGTTCGACGAGCCGATGATCGAGACCTCGTCGTCGATGATGAGGAACTTCGAGTGCAGCACCGTGGGTGCGTGGTACATGAAGATCCGCACCCCGGCCCGGACGAGCTCGTCGTAATAGGACTGCTGCGCCCTGTGGGTCAGCCAATGATCGCTGGTCTCACCCACGTAGAGACGCACCTCGACCCCCGACCGGGCCTCGGTGGTCAGGGCGTGCAGCAGCGATTCATCGGGCACGAAGTACGGCGAGCACACGACCACGCTGCGGTTCGCGTTGTAGATGAGGTGGTTGAACAGGCGCAGGTTGTTCTCGTCCTCGAACCCCGGACCGGAGGGCACGACCTGGGCCTGGATGCCCCCGGAGTCGGGAGCCTCGAGGTCGAAGCCGTCGGGCTCCTCGACGATCTCGTCGGTCTCCGAGTACCAGTCGGTGAGGAACACGGCATCGAGCTCCTCGACGACCGGCCCCGTGCACTCGAGGGACAGATCCTTCCACTGGAAGCCCTTGCGCAGGTTGCGGCGCTTGTTGTACGAGCGGTCGATGATGTTCTGCGATCCCGTGAACGCGACATCGCCGTCGACGACGAGGATCTTGCGGTGATTGCGCAGATCGGGCCGCTGGTACTCCCCGCGCCAGGGGCGGATCGGCAGCGCACGGCGCCAGCTGACGCCCGAGGCGTCGAGCCGTTTGACCAGATCCGAATAGCCCGGATATCCCAGCGATCCGACGTGGTCGATGAGGATGCGCACGCTGACTCCGCGCCGGTGGGCGGCCAGCAGCGATTCGAGCAGCCGCCGCGTCGTGTCATCGATGGCGACGATGTAGAACTCGAAGTGCACGAACCTCTTCGCCCGGTCGACGGCATCGGCCATCGCCTCCATGCAGGCGTGATTGTCGACGTGGAGTTCGAAGCCGTTGCCGTGCGTCATCGGCAGAGCACCGAGGTCGAAGTTCAGCTGCGCGGCGGTGCTCAGCGGTTCGGGCATATGGTCCCTCTGCCCGATGATCGCCCGATTGCGCAGCTGGTCCCGGATGAGATCGTTGATCTGCGACTGCTTGTCTCTCCGGCGCTTGGGCAGCTTCGCCGAACCCAGCAGCACGAAGACCAAGATGCCCACATAGGGAATGAGGAAGATCGCCAGCAGCCAGCCGAGAGCCACCGAGGGCCGGCGGTTGTGCGGAATCCATCCGAGCGCGACGATGCGGATCACGAGGTCGACCAGCAGGAGAACGAAGATCAGCCAATTCGGCCACGCCTGGTCGATCGCGAAGAACGGATAGATCCCGAAGTTGCTCATAGTTTGCCCGTTCAGCCCCGCCCTTGTTCGTCATCGGTTGGGTTCTTCGCTTCACGTTGAAGATTTCATCGCGTTCCATCGTATCCTGCCGGGTCTCGCGCACACCCACCGCCATGCCCTCTGACCACGGACATCGTCGTTCTTCCGCCCCTGCCGCACCTCGGCGAGAACCGTCTCGCCCGGTAACGCGGACGTGATCGGGACCACCCCGCCGTCGCTGGTTCACACGCTCGTGGGCATACTGGGAGACAACGACAGCAGACCAGAACGAGACCGAAGGCAGCGAGCGTGATCCGAGACATCAACCCCGAGGGCCGCGATCGTTCGGACCTGGCCGACAGCGCCAGCCGGGGCCGCCGTGTCGCCGACCCCGAGGCGGTTCCGGTCCGACCCGCCGTCAGCGTCATCATGCTCCGCGACGGCAGCGACGGCCTCGAGGTCTTCATCCAGCATCGGGTCTCGACGATGGACTTCGCCGCCGACGTCGTCGTCTTCCCCGGCGGGCGGGTCGACCCCGTCGACTTCGACACCGCCCCGTCGATCGCCGTCCCCGACCCCGCTGTGCACACCTCCGCCTGGTCGCGTTCGACCATCGCCGAGGAGGCCGAGGGCTGGCGTGTCCTGCTCGCCACCGCGGTGCGCGAGGTCGAGGAGGAGACGAGCGCGGTGCTCGATCCGGCCGGGCTCACCCCGTGGGCGAACTGGGTGACGCCGGTGGGCATGCCCAAGCGCTTCGACACCTACTTCTATACGACTGCGGCCGGCGAACTCTCCTCCGCTCAGCATCGGACGACCGAGGCCCATACGAGCGAATGGCGGTCGGTGACCGGGATCCTCAACGCCGAGGACGACGGTCGGCTCAAGCTCATGCGTCCGACGTTCGTGCTGCTGCGTGAGCTCGTCGACTACAGCAGCGTCGCCGAGGCGCTGCGGGCCGAACGGTCCATCGACCCCGCCCGTCCGGAGCGTCCCTCTTCGCGCGGGAGATGAACACGGTCCAGGAGCGGCTCAGCTCTTCGCTCGGGACTTCATCGCGGCCAGGCGCTGGGCCACGACCTGCTTCTGCTCAGCGGTGCCCAGCAGCTGGGACAGAGCCTCCTGCTCGGCATCGAGTCCGGCGCTGAGCTCGGAGTCATAGGAGAGGTCGACCAGCCGCTTCGCCCACACGAGCGCCGATCGGGACTGCCCGGCGATCTGTCCGGCCAGTTCGCGGGCTCGGGCGACCGGGTCCTCGACGATCTCCTCGACCACTCCGATGCGCAGGGCCTCCTCGGCGCCGATCGCCTCGGCCGTGACGATGAGCTTCTTCGCCTGAGCGGGACCGACCAGCCGCGGCAGCAGCTGGGTGCCGCACATATCGGGGATGATGCCCCACTTGAGCTCCATCAGCGACAGCTTCGCATCGGGGGCGGCCACCCGCATGTCCGCCCCCAGGGCGATCTGCATCCCCCCGCCGAGCGCTGCTCCGCGGATCGCGGCGATGACCGGGACCTCGACCAGTGACCAGATGTGGACGGCCTTCTGCGCCAGTGCGCGGGCGGAGCCGAGCCGGGCTCCGAGCTCGACGGCTCCGTCCTCGGCGATGCGTGAGAGTTCGGTGAAGTCGAGCCCGGCGCTGAAGGCGCGGCCCCGACCAGACAGGACCACGGCCTTGACCTCGGTCGCTTCCTGGAGCGCCAGGCCCGCCTCGACGAGGTCTTCGAAGACCTCACGGGTGAGCGAATTGAGTTTCTCGGCGCGGTCGATCTCGACATGGGCGATGCCGTCGGCGATCGAATACTCAACGGTCGAGTGCGTGGTCAGGGACATGGGCGGACCTTTCGCCAGGGGGCCTGAACTACCGATCAGTTACGTTTCTTGAAGCCTATCGGAGCTTCGGTCAGCGTCAAGACCAGGACCGCGATGAGGGAGACCGCGCACATCCCCACGACCCCGGGCCAGGCGAAGTCGACGAAGAGGACCGCCGACAGCCACGCGCCGAGGCTCGTGCCGAGATAGTAGACGGTGAGGTAGATGGCGGCCGCACGGGTCGAATCGACTCCGGGGCGCGAGGCGCTGGCGGCCGCGGACGCGCCGGTGTGGCCGAGGAAGAAGCCGGCAGTCAGCAGCGACATGCCGCCGATGATGGCCGGCAGCGAATCGATCAGCGTCAGGCCCGCACCGGCGAGCGCGACGACCATGCCGACAAGCGTGATCCGGGTGCGCGGGAACTTCGTGGCCAGACGACCGTAGTAGGTGGTCACGACGGTGCCGACGAGGTAGATGAGGAAGAACAGTGCGACCGCGCCCTCGCTCAGCCGCCAGGGGTCGTGCTGCAGGCGGGTGCCGAGCATGGTGAAGGAACCGCCGAAGACGATCATGCACAGGAATCCGGTGAGGTAGATCCGCCACAGTCCCCCGCGCAGCGGAATCATTCGCCGAGGCGGCCGAGCCTCGGCCGGCTCCTGACCCACCGGATCGGCCGCCTCGGCGCCGGTCGGCACGACTTCGCGGGCGGACCGACTGCGGGACGTGGAGAAGAGGTCGTGGCGCAGCAGCCAGACGACGATGAGACCGAAGACCAGGGAGACGGCCGCGGTGAAGGCGAGTCCGCCGTGCCAGCCCAGCAGTTCGGCGGCCAGTCCGGTCAGCAGCCGCGAGCACAGTCCGCCGATCGTGTTGCCGGCGATGTAGACCCCGATCGCGCCGGGCAGGGCCTGAGACGGCAGCCGCAGGGAGAGGTAGGCCATGGCCGTCGCCGGCACCGAGGCGATGGCCACGCCCTGGAGGAACCGGACGGCGATGAGCAGTTCCGGGGTCGGAGTGAACGGCAGGATGAGGGCGAGGATCGCGGCCACGATCACGCCCGCGCCGATCTGACGCGCATGCCCGATGCGCCCGGCCAGCATCGAGAACGGGATGAGGAAGACGGCCATGGCCACGTTCGTCGCCGACACCGTCAGGCTCGCCGTCGGCCCGTCGATGCCATAGGCCTCACGGATGGCCGGCAGGAGACCCTGGGTCTCGTAGAGGACGAGGAAGACGGCGACTCCGGCGAGGAAGACCGCCGCGACGGTTCGCCGAGTGCTCGTCAGACTCGGCTCCCCAGTGCTCATGGGACCAACGCTATGCCTGCACACCCCGCGGCCTCAAACGATTCCCCGGCCCTGACCGTGTGAGTCCGGACACCGCGCTCATGCGGAGGATAACCCCATCGCCGAGGCGGGCCCCGCCTCGTAGGCTGGAACCCGACCCGGCGGCGGTGCTGGCACCCGATCCGGGGACAGTGCCCGCCGAGGTCGGATCCCCGCCGGCTGCGAACAGCGAATGGGAGGCCACAGCGATGTCCGCGACCACCGAGATCCCCGTGGTCTCCCGGACGACCGAGATGCCTGCGCTCTGCCGGACCAGCGAGCTTCCCGTCGTCTCGCCGACGACCGCGCCCGAGGACACGGGGCAGGCGCGGAACAGGTCGTTCGTTCTCACCTGGCTGCTGTCCCTGCTCCTGGGCTTCCTCGGACTCGACCGGTTCTACACCGGGCGGTACCTCACGGGCGTTCTCAAGCTGCTCAGCCTCGGCGGCCTGGGGATCTGGTGGATCGTCGACCTCGTCATCGTTCTGGCCGGCGGGCTCCGCTGCCAGCGGCGACCGCTGCGCGGTTTCGAGACGGATCGGGAGATCGCCTGGATCGCCACCGGCCTGACCATCATCATCGCCTATTCGATGCAGCTCGATGAGGTGATCGTGAGGCTGCTGAACTCGATCGTCTGAGCCTTCTCAGGTCTGCCTTTCCTGAAATCTGCGCCTCCCCGGTCTAGGCTCGGGAACAGGACAGTTCAAGGAGGCACGATGAGAAGGCAATTCCCCATTGTCCGGATGGTCAGTGGTGACTCGGCAGGCAAGCAGGTCGCGGGAGTGGCGGCGGCTGCCTCGGCGCTGGGACTCGGCGCCCTCGCGGCATGGGATCTGGCGCAGAGGAAGCATTCGATCCTGCGCAATTATCCCGTTGCCGGACACGCCCGGTTCCTGCTGGAATCGATCCGGCCGGAGATCCAGCAGTACTTCATCGAACGCAACTGGGACGGTCGCCCTTTCAACCGGGACACCCGGACCACCATCTACGAACGCGCCAAGGGAACGCACTCCGAACACGCCTTCGGCACCGAACGCGATGTCAACCGGCCCGGCTACGAAGCGCTCATGCACTCGAACCGACCGATCGCGAACCCTGCCCGGCCACCGCGTGTGCGCATCGGCGGAGACGAATGCACTCAGCCCTATGACATCTCGCTGCTCAACGTCTCGGCGATGAGCTTCGGCTCGCTGAGCGACAACGCCGTCCGCGCCCTGAACAAGGGTGCGGCGATGGGCGGATTCGCCCACGACACCGGCGAGGGCTCGATCTCGCCCTACCACCGCGAACACGGCGGTGACCTCATCTGGGAACTCGGCACCGCGTACTTCGGCGCCCGCACCCCCGAAGGCAGGTTCGACCCCGAGGTGTTCGCCGAGAAGGCGAAGGACCCGCAGGTCAAAATGGTCTCCCTCAAACTGTCCCAGGGTGCGAAGCCGGGCATCGGCGGTGTGCTGCCGGGGCCGAAGGTCACGGAGGAGATCGCCGAGATCCGCGGCATCCCCGTGGGCAAGACCTGCATCAGCCCTCCCGGTCACAGCGTGTTCTCGACCCCGATCGAACTGCTCCAGTTCGTTCGGAGGATGCGCGAGCTCTCAGGCGGAAAACCGGCCGGCTTCAAGCTCTGCGTGGGTTCGCGCACGGAGTTCCTCTCGATCGTCAAGGCCATGGTCGAGACCGAGATCCTGCCGGACTTCATCATCGTCGACGGGTCCGAAGGCGGCACCGGAGCGGCTCCGCTGGAGTTCGAGGACAATGTGGGACTGCCGCTGACCCAGGGACTGATGATCGTGCACAACGCGCTGGTCGGCGCCGGACTGCGCAAGAAGATCAAGGTCGGTGCCTCGGGCAAGATCGCCACCGGCACCGATATCGTCAAACGCCTCATCCAGGGCGCGGACTTCACGAACTCGGCGCGGGCGATGATGATGGCCGTCGGCTGCATCCAGGCCCAGGTCTGCCACACCGGCAAGTGCCCGGTGGGAGTGGCCACCCAGAACCCCAGGCGGGCCCGCGCGATCGATGTGCCCGACAAGTCCGAGCGGGTGAAGAACTACCACGATGCCGTCGTCGCCGAGGCCGCCCGGCTGATGGCGTCGATGGGCGCGTCCAGCCCCGAGGATCTGGAGCCGACCATGCTGCGCCGCAACGTCTCCGAGTCCGATTCGTGGTCCTATGCCCGAATCTACGACTGGCTGAAGCCCGGCGAGCTGCTCGAAGACGCCCCCGAGGAGTGGGCGGAGGATTGGTCGACCGCCCGCGCCGACTCCTTCACCATCCCGCACGGCCACAGCCGCTGAATCCGACTGCTGTGAGGATTTCCCATGAGCACCCTCGTACTGCTGCACTCCGCCCTGGGCCGGACCCCCGGCATGGATGCCATCGCCGAACGCTTCACCGCTGCCGGCCACACCGTCCACATCCCCGACTTCTATGACGGCAGGACCTTCACCACCGCCGAGGCCGGAGTCGGCCATTCCCAGGAGGTCGGGTTCCCGACACTCGTGGACCGGGTGAAGGACGCCTGTGCGGACCTGGGTGAGGAGATCGTCTTCGGCGGGTTCTCCCTCGGCGCTGCGATCGCGCAGCAGATGGGCAAGAACGATCCGCGAGCTCGCGGCGTCCTGCTCTTCCACGGCGGCGGCTTCCCGAAACCGACGCGGTGGCAGGCACAGGTGCCGGTGCAGGCCCACTTCTCCGTCGACGACGAATGGCGCAGCCCCGGCACCATCGAGACCCTCATGGAGTCGGCGGCTCGGGCCGGCGCCCATGCCGAGAGCTTCCTCTATCCCGGGAACACGCACCTGTTCAGCGATCCCACGACCCCCGACTATCGGGAGGACAGCGCCCGGCTCCTCTACGAGCGCGCCCTGTCAGTCCTCGGCTGGGCCGGGATCGGCTGAGCCTTCCTCGATCGGGCCTTCCTCGACCGGGCCTTCCTCGACCGGGCCTTCCTCGACCGAGCCGGGCGGTTCAGCCCATGACGAGGCCGTTGTCGACGATGAGATTCTGTCCAGTGACCGCCCGGGAGGCGGGTGAGGCGAAGAAGACCACGGCGGACGCGAAATCCTCCGGGGTGGTCACGCGCCGCAGGGCGCTGGCCTCCGCGATCTGGTCGAAGACGTCCTCGGGAGTCGCCGATGAGGCGTCCGTGGTCCGCAGCAGACCGCCGGAGACCATGTTCACCCTCACTCCTGCTGGTCCGAGGTCCTTGGCGAACGTCCTCGTCAGCGACAGCAGAGCGGCCTTGGCAGCGGTGTAGTCGTGGTAGGGCACGATCGGGTCCTGGAACAGGTTGGTCCCGATGTTGATGACCCGTCCGGAACCGATCTCGCGGAATCCGTGCATGGCGGCCTGGATCGTATTGACCGCCCCTTCGACCGAACCGCGGAACTGGTCGGCGAAGTCCGAGTAGTCGATCTCGTCGGCCGGCTGCCGTTCGTCACCGTTGAACGAGAAGTCGACGAGCGCATTGTTGACCACCGTGGACACCGGCGCCCCGAATTCGGCGACCGCGGCCTCGAACATCGCGTCGACGGCGCGGGAGTCGGTGACATCGGCTTCGACGGCCATGGCACGTCCGCCGCGAGCACGGATGGCCTCGGCGAGCTCCTCCGCGGTCTCCGCGGAGTATCGGTAGTTGATGACCAGCGCCGACTCCTCGGGGGCGAAGGCCTTCGCGATCGCTGCTCCCAGACCGCGCCCGGAGCCGGTCACGAGGACGACCTGCTCGCTCAGGGGCAGGGCCTCGGAAGTGAAAGCCTGGGCGTTGCTCATCGCGTGTCTCCTTCGAACGTCGGTGGGCGGATCCGGCGGACCCACTCCCACCATACCCATGGAGCAGCGCCGGTCGGCGGCCGGGAAGGACACCCGCCGTCAGCGCGAGAACGTGCCCCGAGCGCCAAGAGTCCATAGACTGAACGAACGACCATCGTTGTCCAGTCCCAGGAAGTCACGCTTATGAACGAGCTCGGCGCCGGAATCTCCATCGGAGTCCTCGCAGCACTCGTCGTCTTCGTCATCTACCTCATCGCGGCGAAGCTCGGACGATGGCAGCCACGGTCCCAGCCCGGCGGACCGGGTGCCGGATACGGCCGAGCCCCGCAGAACCAGGGCGGGTACGGCCAGGGCGGATACAACCAGCCCACACGCGCCTGGAGCAGCGAGGACGAGACCCGCGTTCTGCCGGCCGATGCGCGCGGCTACGACGACCGCGGCTACGACGACCGCGATGCCGCCCCGCCTCGGGCGACGAAGGCCGAACTGGCTCAGAACATCCAGTACTCGGGCCAGATGATCGAAGCGAACCGGCGGGCCGCGACCTCCTCCAACGGTGACACCCTCGCGGTGTTCACCTACATCTTCGGCGCCGCGCTCATCGCCGTCGTCGCCTTCGTGTTCTTCAACAACCTCCTGCTCCCGGCCACCATCGGTGCCCTGACCGGAGCGATCATCTGCGTGGCGCTGTCGGCGACCTACACGCTCAAATCGCTGGACTTCTGGCCCGACAATGCGACGATCACCATCATCAACCTCCTCGTGGCCCTGGCGGCCTCGATCTTCATGTACATCGGTGCCGTGCAGACCCAGCGCGACGGCACGAGCCTGAACTCCATCACCGACTCCTTCGCCCCGCTTCCCTTCAGCGAAGGGTTCTCCGGGTTCGCCATGGCCATCGGAGATCGGGTCGTGACCTTCTTCCAGGACTTCGGCTTCTTCGGCTTCGTCTTCCTGCTGTTCATGGGCATCGGCTGCGTCATCGTCGTCACCCTGGCCGCGAAGTCTCTCATCGACGTCATGGACTGGCGGATCTTCGCCCAGTTCGGGCATTTCGTCACCGATCGGCCGATGTCCTATTCGCGTGCCGTGCGCTTCCAGACATCGAAGGTCTCACACACCGTGACCTCGATCGTTCTCGGAATCATCGCCGTCCTGGCGGCCACCGGAATGCTCTACGACGGCTTCACCTGGTTCACACGCTGATGAAGATCTCAGCAACCGGGCGCTAGTATAGATCCGGAATTCTCCCGTCGTGTCGTGCCCCGCGCGCGTCCCTGCGGCCCAGACTGACCTCGACGAACTACCCGAAAAGGGATGAGTACCTCAATTGGCGAACGGCAACGCAACATTTCGGCACTCGAACGTGGCCCTGCTCGGCCTGACCGAGACGCTGGCCCCGAACGAAGTGACCTCTCAGGAATTCGACGAACGCCTCGCCGATACGCTGTCCTCCCTCGGGCTGCCGCAGGGCCTGCTCCAGCGTGTCGCCGGCGTCTACGCGCGCCGCAACTGGGATCAGCCCCATCAGTTCGCCGAGGGCGCGATCACCGCGGGAAGGCAGGCCCTCGCCGAGTCGGGCGTCCCCGCCGAGGCGATCGGCCTGATGGTCAACACCTCGGTCACGCGTGAGCACCTGGAACCGTCCGTGGCCGTCGGCGTCCATGCCGGCATCGGCCTGGGCCCGCAGGCGATGAACTTCGACATCGCCAATGCCTGCCTCGGCTTCGTCAACGGCATGACCCTGGCTGCGAACATGATCGACGCCGGACAGATCGAATACGCCCTCATCGTCGCCGGCGAAGACGCCTCCCGGGTCCAGGAGGCCACCCTGGCCCGACTCAACCGTCCGCAGATCACCCGCGAGGAGTACCTCAACGAGTTCGCTTCCCTGACCCTGGGCTCCGGCGCCGCGGCCGCCGTCCTCGGACCGGCCGACAAGCACCCGGAAGGTCACCGCGTCCTCGGCGGGATCACCCGGGCGGCCACCCAGCACCACGAACTGTGCGTCGGCGACCACAACGGCATGTTCACCGACACCAAGGGCCTGCTCTCCGGCGGCATGGAACTCGTCGTCGCCGCCTGGGAGGAGGCCCACGAGACCGGCTGGGACTGGCGGGAGATGGACCGCTACGTCATGCACCAGGTCTCCGATGTGCACACGAATTCGATCACCAAGGCCGCGAACCTCGATCCGGACCGGATCCCCGTGAGCTACCCGGAGCTCGGCAACGTCGGCCCCGCCTCCCTGCCCATCACCCTGTCCCGTGAGGCCGCGAGCCTCCAGCCGGGCGACCGCATCCTGTGCATGGGTGTCGGTTCCGGCCTCAACACCGCCATGACCGAAATAGAGTGGTAGAAGCTTCAATGAGATTCCCTGCACGGCCGGCCACGATTCCCCCGCAGCTGCCCGAGTGGGACCCCGCCTGGTCCCGGATCGTCGAGGCACAGAGTTCCGACGGGACGCACGCATTCCACGTCCTCGACACACTGCCGACCCTGCGCGCGGCCGGTCTCGAGCCCGAGGGCACGATCGTCGCCCTCCACGGAAATCCGACCTGGTCGTACCTGTGGAGGCGCCTGGCCCGCGAGACCGTCGACGCCGCCCGCTCCGGGGGCCGGGTCTGGCGGCTCATCGCCCCCGACCAGCTCGAGATGGGCTTCTCCGAACGACTCGCCCACGAGGCGATGCCGACCCCGAAGTCCGCCGAGGTGCGCCGGATCCGCGATCGCATCGCTGATTTCGACGCCGTCGTCAGGACTCTCTTCGCCGAGGCGGCCGGAAGTGCCGACGCGGCCGTGACCTCGGCGACGACGACCGACACCGAGGCGACCGGTCAGAAACACCCGATCGTGACGATCGGCCACGATTGGGGCGGTGTGCTCTCCTTGGGGTGGGCGGCGCGCAACACCGACATCGTGGACGCCGCGATCAGCCTCAACACCGCCGTCCACCAGCCCGAGGACGCACCGGTGCCCGCTCCTCTGCGCGCCACTCTGGCCGGCCCCATGCTGCCCACGGCGACCGTGGCCACCGATTGGTTCCTGCGCGTGACGCTGCGCCTCGGCGACCTCGATGCGAAGACCAGGGCCGCGTTCCGCGCCCCGTACGCCACCGCGCAGGACCGGTGGGCGATCGGCGGCTTCGTCGCCGACATCCCGGTCGATGACAACCACGCATCCGATCCCGAGCTGCAGCGCATCGGCGAGGACATCGCCGCCTTCGACCGCCCCGCCCTGCTGGTGTGGGGGCCGAAGGACCCGGTGTTCGTCGAACGCTATCTGCGGGATCTGCGCCAGCGCCTGCCGCAGGCCGATGTGCACCGCTTCGAAACGGCCTCGCACCTCGTCAGCGAAGACCACGACGTCGCCGGGCTCGTCCTCGACTGGCTCGGTGCCCGATTCGACACCACCGCACATGCGCACCGCGACGACGAACACAGTCGCGCCGACGAGCACAGTCGCGCCGAGGCCGCCCCGGCCGGCGTGCGGGCGGATGCGAGCACCTCGGCGACATCCGATTCGGCTGGCCTGCGACCGATCACCGCGATCCTCGACGCCCGGAGTCAGGACGAGTCGATCGCCTCGGTGGACTTCGCGCAGAACCCCGCCCAGCAGATCACCTGGCGCCACCTGTTCGAGGTCACGACGTCGATCGCGAACGGTCTGCTCGACCTCGGCGTGCGTCCCGGTGACCGTGTGTCCATGCTGGTGCCGCCGGGCAACAACCTCACCGCCGCCCTCTACGCCTGCCTGAAGATCGGTGCGGTCGCCGTCGTCGCCGATGCCGGACTCGGCCCGCGGGGGATGACTCGGGCGATCACCTCGGCGGATCCGCAGTGGATCATCGGTGGACTGCCCGGCCTCGCACTGGCCCGCGCATACGGCTGGCCGGGCAGGCGGATCTCCGTCAGCCCGCTCGGGCCCGTCCGCTCGCGCCTGTTCTCGGTCGAGACGAGCCTGACGGAACTGTCCCGCACCGACCACCGGGCCGAGCTGCCCGCTCCGGCGGCCGATGCCGACGCGGCGATCCTCTTCACCTCGGGCTCGACCGGCCCGGCCAAGGGCGTGCGCTACACCCACGCGGATATCTCCGCACTGGCAGCCGTGCTGGCTCGGGTGTTCGATGTCCGTGAGGGCACGGGACTCGTGGCCGGCTTCCCGCCCTTCGCACTGCTCGGACCGGCGATCGGGGCCACCTCGGTGACGCCGGACATGTCCGTGACGAAACCGAAGACTCTGACCGCGAGCGCGATCGCCGATGCGATCATCGCCGGACGGGCGACCATGGTCTTCGCCTCCCCCGCCGCCTACAGGAACGTCGCCGCGACCGCCTCGGCGCTGGATGCCGATCAGCGTGCCGCCTGCGACCGGGTCGAACTCGTGCTCTCAGCCGGTGCCCCGGTGCCCCTCGAGCTGATGGACTCCATCGCCGAGGTGTTCCCCAATGCGAGCATCCACTCCCCCTACGGCATGACCGAAGGGCTGCTGCTCACCGACATCGACCGGGCCGGCGTGGCCGAGGCCGATGCCACCGGCGGACTCGGGGTGTGCGTGGGCCGACCGATCGACGGGGTCGAGCTCGCACTGGCCCCGATCGACGCGAACGGCGGCTCCGCCGACGAGCTGGTCCAGGGGCCGCAGGCGCAGGGCCGACTGGGCGAGTTCGTCGTCAGCGCCGCCCACATCAAATCCGGCTACGACAACCTGTGGCGGACCACCGCCGATTCCGCTCGCGACAGCCTCAAGGGCCTGAACTGGCACCGGACGAACGACATCGGCCACATCGACGATGCCGGTCGCGTCTGGCTCGAGGGCCGACTGCAGCACGTGGTCACGACCGCCGCCGGCCCTGTGGGCCCCGGCGGCCTCGAGGCGCTCATCGATGCCGACGCCGAGGTCAGCCGCAGCGCCGTCGTCGGCATCGGCCCCGTCGGGACTCAGGCCCTGGTGGCCGTGCTCGACTCCGAGGGGACGTCGCTCTCCCCCGGGCTGGCACCCCTGGAGCTGACCGCCCGATTGCGTGAGCAGGCGCGAGAGGCCGGCTTCGACCTCGCTGCGGTGCTCGTCGCCCCGCAGTTCCCCACCGACATCCGCCACAATTCGAAGATCGACCGCTCCCGGCTCGCGGTCTGGGCCGACAGTGTCCTGGCCGGCGGGCCGGTGCGGGCAAGAGTCTGAGGAGCTGAAGTGAGAATCACCGTCACCGGAGCCTCCGGGCTGCTCGGTTCGTCCGTCGCGCGCGCCCTCGTCTCGGCCGGGCACGAGGTCACGACTCTGCAGCGCCGGCCCTCCGGGGTCGAGCATGCCGCCGATGTCCTGGGTTCGGTGACCGATGCGGACGCGGTCGGGCGGGCCGTCGACGGCGCCGAGGCGGTCGTGCACCTGGCCGCGAAGGTGTCCATGATGGGCGATCCGAAGGACTTCGAAGCCGTGAACATCGGCGGCACCCGCACCCTCGTCGACGCGGCCCTGGCCGCCGGGGTGCCGCGCCTCGTCCACATCTCCTCGCCGTCGGTGGCCCATACCGGGGACTCGATCATCGGGGACCGGGCCGAACCGGCCTCTCCGGAATTCGCCCGCGGCGAGTACGCCCGCACGAAGGGCGCCGGGGAGCGCATCGCACTGGGCGCGGACTCATCGGATCTGCGAGTGCTCGTCCTCCGTCCGCACCTGATGTGGGGCCCCGGCGACACCCAGCTGACGGAGAGGGTCATCGACCGCGCCCGCTCGGGCCGGATGCCGGTGCTCGGATCGGGGGCCGCGCTCGTCGACACCCTGTTCGTGGACAATGCCGTCGAGGCGATCGTCGCCGCTGTGTCCGCGGTCGATTCGACTCACGGCGAGTCGCTTGTGGTCACGAACGGTCAGCCGCGGCCGATCGGTGAGCTGATGTCGCGCATCGCGATTGCCGGAGGCGCCGCACAGCCGAAGCTGCGAATTCCCGTGGCTCCTGCGCTGGCGGCCGGAACGCTGGTGGAGAAGGTGTGGGGACTGGGCGACCATGACGACGAACCTCCGCTGACGCGCTTCCTCGCCGAGCAGCTCTCGACCGCTCACTGGTTCGATCAGCGGCGGACGCAGGAGGTGCTGGGTTGGACTCCCCGGATCAGCATCGAAGAGGGCCTGGAGATCCTCGCGGCGCATTACGCCTGATCGCGGACCTGACTGCGGGACCGGCTCAGAGCCGGTACTGGTCTTTGCCGTCGGTCGAGGAGTCCTTCTGCTCCGACTGCGGGGAGGCTTCGGCCGCTTCATCGGTCTCGTCGGCCTCCTCCGGTTCGTGTCCTTCGAGGGCGTCGGCCGACATTCCGGGCTCTCCGGCCGGAGGATTCTCGAGTGAGGACCCGCCTGCCGTTTCGTCGAAGTCCTCGGGATCCAGCGTGGCCGGATCGTCCGCGATCTGCGGCCCCGTCTCCGATTCGGGCGCGTCCTTCGCCTCGTCGGCGGTCTCATGACTGTCGGTCCGGGCGGCTGCGTCGTCCCGAGCAGCGTCCGGAGCGGTGTCGGGACGCGGGGGAAGTGTCGGCGGCATCGGCGGAGGAGCCGGCAGGTCCGTCGTCGCAGGTGTTCCGGACTCGGGCATAACCGGTGCCGAACGGGTGGAGTCGGCGTCCTCGATCTCGGCCGAGTCCTCGGCCTCGGCCCGCTCTGGTTCATTGAAGTCCTCGACCGGTGACTTCTCATCGGCATCCACCGGCTCTTCCAGGCCGGATGCCTTCTCATCCGTGTCGGGCCCGTCGGCACCCGCCTCCGCGCCGGTGGCAGAGGCGTCGGCATCGGACGCGTCGGCCTCAGAGGCCGCCTCGGTCTCAGAGGCTTCGGCTCCGTCCGCCTCCCGGGCCTCGGGCGGATCCGATCCCTCGGATGCATCCCCCGCCTCGGACGCACCCGACTTCTCGGCTGCATCCCCGGTCTCGGCCGAGTCCGCCTCGGCGGGGCTCGCGGATGATCCCGGCAGCGCCCCTTCGACGCCTTCGAGGCTCACACCCGCCTCGGCGGCCAGCCGTGCGCGTCGTTCGGCTCGCGCCTTCGCACGGTCCTCTTCGCTTCGCTGCGACTTCGCCGAATCCCCCTTCGACGGGGTCGGGCGGACGGCCTCCCAGACGAGAAGGACGATCAGCATGGTGACACCGACTGTCACGCCCATGAGGATCGAACCCCACGGTCGCTCCATCGCAAAGAAGTCGACTGCGACGTTGAGTCCGAACATGACAGCCAGGCCCAGGATCAATGCAACCAGGAATCTCATATCCCCATTGTGCCCTCTCACGGGCCGACTGCAGGAGAATTGGGTGACTTGCGTGCCGCTTCCGTCCCCGCACGATGCGGATCCCATCAACCGGAGCCCACCCGCACTCCGCACGATCCTGTGTCATGGGTCACAATGGAGTCATGGATATCAACGCCGAGAACACCGCCCCCAGCTATGACGAAGTCGTGGCCCGCATCGCAGACGACGCACCGGGCTTCTGGCTCGAACAGGCAGCGAACCTCATCGACTGGGTCACCGAGCCGACACGAGCCGTCGACGACTCGAATGCCCCGATCTACCGGTGGTACCCCGACGGCGAGCTCAACGTCTGCTACAACGCCGTCGACCGGCACGTCGAGAACGGCCGCGGGGACCAGGCGGCCATCATCTACGACTCACCCGTGACCGACACCGTCCGCACGATCACCTACACGCAGCTGCAGGACGAGGTCTCGCGCTTCGCTCGAGCCCTGTCCGACCGGGGAGTGGCCAAGGGAGACCGCGTGGTCATCTACATGCCGATGATCCCCGAGGCGGCCGTGGCCATGCTCGCCTGCGCCCGCCTCGGCGCCATCCACTCCGTCGTCTTCGGCGGGTTCGCCCCGAACGAGCTGGCCGTGCGCATCGACGACACCGCACCGACGGCCGTCATCTCCACGTCCTGCGGAGTCGAGAAGAACCGCGTCCTCGAGTACAAGCCGATGCTCGATGAGGCCATCGACATCGCCGAGAACAAACCGGAGTTCTCCGTCATCGTCCAACGCGACGAGCATCGCTGCGAGATGGGAGACAGGGACGTCGACTACGCCGAACTGCTCGCCCGCACCCCAGAGGGCATCGACCCGGTCACCGTCAAGGCCACCGACGAGCTCTACGTCCTCTACACCTCCGGAACGACCGGCAAGCCGAAGGGCATCGTCCGCGACTCCGGCGGCTACGCCGTGGCCGGGGCCTTCTCGATGCCGGCGATCTTCGGACTGCACCCGGGGGATACGATGTTCACCGCCTCGGACGTCGGCTGGGTCGTCGGACACACCTACATCGTCTACGCACCGCTGCTGGCGGGAGTCACCTCGGTGCTCTACGAGGGCAAACCCGTGGGCACCCCGGACGCCGGCGCCTTCTTCCGCGCCATCGAGCAGCACGGGGTCAACGTCCACTTCACCGCCCCGACGGCCATGCGCGTCGTGCGCAAGGAGGATCCGGACGGCGAGCTGATGAAGAAGTACGACCTGTCCAGCCTGCGGGCGGAGTTCCTCGCCGGCGAGCGGCTCGATCCGGACACGTTCGAATGGACGAAGCAGACGCTGGCCGAGGCGACCGGACGCGACATCCCCGTGATCGACAACTGGTGGCAGACCGAGACCGGGTGGCCGATCGCGGCGAACCCGCTCGGCCTGACCAGGTTCCCCCTCAAGCCCGGCTCCCCCACCAAACCGGTGCCCGGCTATCAGGTGGAGATCCTCGACCCGAACGGCACACCCGTGCCCGCCGGAAAGGAGGGCCTCATCGTCATGCGGCTGCCACTGCCGCCGGGAACCATGGCAACGGTATGGGGCGATGACTCTCGCTTCATCTCCTCGTACCTGGCCGCCTTCGACGGCTACTACCTCACCGGCGACTCCGGCTACCTCGACGAGGACGGCTACGTCTACGTCATGGGGCGCACCGACGATGTCATCAACGTCGCCGGTCACCGCCTGTCGACCGGCATCATCGAGGCCGTCGTCGCCTCCCACCCGGCTGTGGCCGAGACCGCCGTCATCGGGGTCCATGACGAGGTCAAGGGCCAGATCCCCCGCGCCCTCGTCGTTCTCGGCGACTCCGCCGAGGCGGCCGATCCGGACACTGTCATCGACGAACTCGTCGCCCTGGTGCGCAGGGAGATCGGACCGGTCGCCGCGTTCAGACGCGTCGACATCGTCCCCGGAATGCCGAAGACCCGGTCGGGCAAGATCCTGCGCAAGACGATGCGGGAACTCGCCGATGGCGTCGAGAGCCCGGCGGTGCCGTCGACGATCGAAGATCGCGCGGTCCTGGACGACCTCGAATCCGTGCTCGTCCGTCATTGAGACCGCAAAAGGCCGCCGCGACCGCCCTGATCGGCGGCCGCGGCGGCTCTTGCGGCGGGAGCGGCGAGGCTTCAGGCGTTGCGCCCCTGTTCGAACCCGGCCGCGAACCCGCGCTCGAAGGCCTCCTGGACCTCTCGCTCCCGGCTGCGACGATCATCGCCCCAACCGAAGGGGTCGAAGCCGCGCCGGCCCGCACCGAACCCCGGTCCGAAGCCGCGCCGTCCGCGACCGCCGCCGTGGTGGTCACCGCGACCGCCGCCTGACGGCCGGCCGTCACGATCGGACCGGTCGCGCGGATCCTCATCACGCCGGCCCTGGCCGCGAGGTCCCGGGCGGTCGTGCCGGGCCCCGTGATCGTGCCCATCCGACTCGCCTCCGCACCGGTCCGGGCCGAAGGCATCGACGATCTTCGACAGCGAGGCCTTGAGCTCCTCGAATTCCTCTGAGGACAGCACTTCCTCGACCTTGGAGCCGATGCCGTCACGCAGGTCTCGCATCCGCCGCCGGAACTCCTCCGGGCTCACGTCTCCGATCGGTCCTCGTCCGCCGCGGCCCCAGGCCGGCCCCCAGCTCACCGGTTCCTCCGGCACCGGGGCGCCGTCGACGACCGCCTCATCGTGGTCCCAGCCTCGGCGACCTCGTCGACCGCGACCGAAGTCGCGGGGATCGAAGCCGCCGTCGGCCGCTGCTGCGCGGAATTCGCGGCCCAGCACGTGGCTGACCTGCCTCAGCAGCTGCGGCAGATCGACATCGGCCCGGTCACCGGAATCGGCCGGACCGCTGCCGTCGGCTGTGCCATCGTCGTCACCCGCACGGTCGATGCTCGGGCCCCGGCCGCCGGCCTGGTCGTCGTCAGCACCGCTCGAGCCGTCATCGGCTTCGGACGAGCCTGGAGCATCGGAGAATCCGCCCGAAGCTTCGCCCGTCTTGTCAGCGGGATCGTCGGCGGAGTTCTCGAAGTCGTTGTCATCGTCGTTGAAGTCATTGTCTGAAGTCATGTCATCTCCTTAGTTGTCATCTGACATGTGCATGCAGAATGACATGTATTCTCATTGCATGTCAAGTAACATGTAAAATCGGAGTATGAGTTCGAACGATGACATCCAGACGATCACCGAGGCACTCACCCGTCTGCAGTGGCGGCGCGGACCTGGGGGTCCTCGCGGCTTCGGCCCCTTCCCCGGATTCGACGAGCGCGGAGGCCCGGGAGAGCACCGTGGCCCGGGTGAGCGAGGGTTCGGCGAACATGGCTTCGGCGGTCCGCGGCACTCGGAGGAGTTCCCGTTCGGCGGCAGGCACCATCCCGGAATGGGGCGGGGCGGGCACGGTCGCGGACGCGCTCTGCTGCGCCTGCTGACCTCACTCGTGCAGGCCGGCTCGGCACTGGGGGTCAGCGCCCTCGGGGAGGCGATCGGCGTCGATCAGCCGCGGGCGTCGCGTCTGGTCACCCAAGGCGTCGAGCTCGGGCTGCTGCGGCGTGAGGCCGACCCCGACGATGCCCGGAGGACGCTCATCGCGCTCACGGACAAGGGCCGTGCGATCATCAACCGGTTCCGCGGCGCCCAGAGGGACAGCGTCGATCAGGCCCTGAGCGGTTTCACCGAGGAGGAGAAGGCGCAGCTGGCCTCACTGCTGAAGCGCTTGGCCGACGCCTGGCCGAAATGATCAGCTCTCGGCGAGCTGCTTGAGCCGCTTGAGCGAGGCCAGAAGGTTCGCGACCGTCGTCGCCTGCGCCCGCGACAGACGCTGCGGGTCGCGCAGCTGAGTCCAGTCATAGGTGTGACGGACGAGGCAGGCGCCCTCTCCGGTCGGCTCGATCTCCCATACCCACTTCTGCCCGAAGGGCTCTCCTCCGACCTCGGAGGGCTTCCAGGCGATGAGCCGGCCTTCAGCGAAGTCGACGATATGGTTCTCGCGATCGACGCCCTTGGTCAGCGTCGTGACGAAGGAACCGCCGGTCCCCCTCACCCTCTGCCCCTCGGGGGCGGACCCGAGGTTGTCGTTGCCGTCCCATTCCGGCTGCCGGCCGGGATCGGCGATGAGTTCGAACACCGCCTCGGCGGGTGCCTCGACATCGATCTCGGTGCTGACCACCTTGAGAGCGGGGTCGATCGAATCGAAGACTGAGGGATCAGGGGACGGTTCGGTCATGATGCTCCACCTTCTCGCATGCTCTCGGGCCCGGCCGACGGTCCGCCCTCAGCCGGCGCTCCTGGCCGACTGACGGCTCCTGGCGGGCTGACGGCTCCTAGCCGGCTGACGGACCCTGGCCGACTGGCCGGTCCTGGTCGGCAATGATCAGACTCTGTCAGCATACACATTCTCTGCCGGTCACCTGCAGTGTCGACCCCGCCCACCGGGCATGGTCGGCTCTTCAGTCCTCGAGCGCGCGGTCCTGCCGCTCGGCGCGCAGCGCGGCCGTGCTGAACCGAGTGAACATTCGCGAGGAATCGCTGGAGAGGCTGAGCAGCACGGCGACCTGCATGGCGATCGTCATCAGCGCATACATGTTCGTTGCGAGATCCCGAT
Organism: Candidatus Brevibacterium intestinavium; assembly: GCA_019117545.1. GTDB lineage: Bacteria > Actinomycetota > Actinomycetes > Actinomycetales > Brevibacteriaceae > Brevibacterium > Brevibacterium intestinavium. The sequence goes on along the minus strand of DWZN01000223.1, from coordinate 2,993 downwards.
CTCCGGTGAAGTAGTTCGTCATCGACACGATCACGGAGATCGTCGACAGGGTGAGGATCCACAGCCGGGCCCGATTGCTGCCGCGGAACACGGCCGTCGAGGCGATCACCTGCAGGCACCCGATGAGGAGGCTGAGCCCGACGAGCACCCCGGCGGCGATGCGTGTGGCCATATCATCGCTGAGCGCAGCGATGTCGGAGCTGTAGTCGGTGACCTCTGAGCGCAGCCCGTCCCAGTCGAGGAGCGTGCCGAGCACATCCCAGGCCTGGAAGATGAGCAGCACGAGCACGAGTGCGGCTCCGATGACCGTCTGCAGCGGTCGCCGCCGCCACAAGGTCTTCGTCACCTCGGACACGGACCGTGATTCCGCGTAGATCTGCGTGGCGTCCAGAGCCAGTTCCAACCGCTCCGGGTGGTCCTCGTCATCGGCGACCACCTGATTGACGTCGATGATCGGCAGGTGGCCGTCGGTGACGATCGCGTCCCCGCCGCCGTTGCGCGAGTGGTAGCCGGTCGAGAAGTCCTTGATCCTATTCACCGTGATCGGCTCGTCGGTGGTGGTCACGGTCTTGACGATGTGGTCGCGTTCGACGTCGGTGTTCTCCTCGATCTTGTGGGTGAACTGGAGAGTGAACAGGGAGATTCCGACGGCCTTGTCATAGGTGCCGGCAGCCAGCCAATCGGCCTGATGACCGCCGGGCAGCAGCCACCCGCGCGGACACTTCCAGAAGCGCACATGGTGGCGCTGGCCGGGGTCGCCGTCGATCTCCTGCTGATAGGCGAAGTCCTGACGCCTGCCGAACAGCAGCAGCGGGGACACCGGCGCCTGCGGATAGCTGCGCTTCATCACCGTCGAACGGATGATCTCCCAGGTCGAGGCCGGAGTGATGCTGTCGGCGAGGATCCAGCCCGCCGCCCTCATCGCATGATGGATCTGAGCTTCCTCACCGCGCCAGGCGAGGTTGACCGGGTCGCCGAGCAGACCGTCGGACGTGCGAGTGCGACCGATGAAGTAGTTCGGCACGTAGATCTGCGACAGAATGCGGTGGAGTCGTGGGAGAGCGAGGTACGATACGACACCCCAGAACACGAGCAGGGTCAGCACCTGCCACCACCCGAGGCTGAACCCCTTGAGCAGGATCAGCAGGGCCAGCCAGGTCGACGCCGCCCCGCCGAAGAGGAAGAACAGGTAGTCGAGCACCCCGGTGGGGGTGAAATGGTGTCGCCGGAAGACGAACGGCTGTTTGAGCCGACGCTTCTGCTCGACCGCCGCGCCCGATTCGTCCGCAGTGCCTCCTGAGGTCATGGACGACAGTGTAATGAAACGGCCTCTTCCGTCAGAATGCCCAGAACCCGAGCCCTCACCGCCGAGGTGGCCCATCCCTACGGCGTCGCAGCTCCGCAGCCGCCGTGGCCGCCACTTCCGGATTCTCGTCGTGCGCCAGTCGCACGAGCAGATCCGTCACCGCTCCGAGGTGCCCATCGGGGATCTCCATGAGGACCTGCAGGGCCCGAAAGCGCTCGATCATCCGCGGCGAGCCCGCGGCCCGGCGCAGCCGGGCCATGATCTCCTCCGCGGCGTCGGAGCCGCCGATGACGAAATCCGCGAGCGCCTCGGCCGCCTCGATGTCGCGAGGCCCGGTCATCGCGATGCCCAGCAGCTCGGGCACGGCCGCCGGATCGCCGAGGCCGGTCAGAGCGAAGGCGGATAGACTCCTGACCTCGTCGTCCTCATCGTCCAGCCGCGCCCGGAGGGCATCTCGGATCCGGCCCTCGGCCTCGGACCCGAGCTCGTCGGGGCCGGTCGTGCGGCGAACCTCGTCGAGGGCGCGGATCGCTCTCTGCCGGACCTCGGCGGATTCGTCATCGGCTCCGGTCACGAGATGGTCGATCGCGGCTGGTCCGGCCTGGGCGAGCGCCCACCGCATGGCCCCGGCCGCATTGAGCACGGGTTCGTCGAGGACGGCGGCTGAGAGCGCCTCGACCGGCACACTTCCGTCGACTCCGCCGCCCAGGGCCGCCTTGTGACGCTGGACGGCATCGGCGGATTCGAGCGACCGCATGAGGTCGACGGTCCACAGCAGCGCCCCGGCGTCGGTCCGTCCCAGCCGCTCGACCCGCTCGAGGTGGTCGAGCAGGCGCTGTTCGGAGCCGATGCGCCGACGAGTCTGCGCGATGAGATCACGCAGCAGTCCCCCGGTGTCGAAGTTCGGATCGGCCAGCACGTCGCTGACCTCGGCCAGGGACATTCCGAGTTTGCGCAGTCCCTCGATGTGGAAGATGCGTCCGATGTCGGCGTCCGAGTATTCGCGGTATCCGACGGCTGTCCGTTCGGTGGGCGCAAGCAGCCCGATGGATTCGTAGTGTCGCAGCATTCGCGCACTCACACCGGAGCGCCGAGCCACCTCGCCGATGAGCATCTTTGCCTCGCTTCCCGTCTCATCGCCTCCGCGCCCTCGTCGGAGGAAGGAGTCCGGGACCAGGGCCGTGCCCCGTCGAGCTTGCCCCACCCGACGGGCACACGCACGATCGTCCCTTCCCGAAGCCGATCTATGCCCTGGTTCCGGACCCCAGTGCGACCACCCGTTTGGCTGCGTCCAAGGCGTGGGCGAAGCCGGCGTCGGGATCTGCGAACATCTCCCGGGTCGCCATCGCGTGCGCCCGCACTGTGTCGTCCTCTGACAGAAGCTTCTCATCGAGCACTGACACGAGATCCTCTCCCAGTGCGACGATGGCCCGGCTGAGGCTCTTCTGGGTCTCGACATCGCCGCGTCCCAGCTGCGAGACCAGGACGTCGGCCAGCTCGTCGCGGTCGTCGCCGGGCACCAGCGCAACGGCGCTGCGCCAGGCGCTGCGGGCCACCTCGGTGTCGGGATGAGCGATGAGCCGATCGCCGATGCGGTTCGGGTCCTGGGCCCGCCAGCCGCGACGGTCGCCGATCTTCGACAGGGTGTGCAGGGCCTGTGCGATTTCCTGGGGCACGGCCGAGTCGA
>DWZN01000222.1 GCA_019117545.1 Candidatus Brevibacterium intestinavium | reverse complement strand
TCGTCCTTGGACTTGTCGTCGTCCTTCTTGGAATCGTCCTTGGACTTGTCGTCCTCGTCGGACTTGTCGTCTGACTTCGAGTCGTCCTTCGAATCCTCGTCGTCTGCAGTACCTTCCCCGGAGTCTGCAGGCGAGTCGTCATCGGTGGGCGTGTCCCCCGGCGGGGTCGAATCGTCCGGGGCGTTGCCATCGGTCACGCCCCCGGCGATCGATCCCTTCGGAGAGAACTCGGTGGTGCCGTACCCCTCGGCCCAGACCAGACGTGCGCCTTCGAACAGCTGCTCACCGCGGCCGTCCTTGTAGCTCACGTCGGACTTGGGGTAACCGAGGTGACCCTTGACGGTCCCCTTGTCACCCCAGTAATTCATGATCGTGCCGGAGGTGTAATGCGCACCGGTGTCCTTGGACCAGTAGAATGATCCGTTTTCGAAGCGCTGCGCAACTCCCCCGTCCTCGAGGCCGCCCTTCTCCTGAGAGGTGGGCAGCCCCAAGTCGGCGATCGCGTCACCCTTGTACGCTGAGGCGATCGCGCCGGTCAGATGGTACGCACCGGTCTTCTTGGACCAGTAGACGACGCCCTTCTCGAACTTCTGCGACTTGGCGCCCTTGTGTCCCTTGACAGAGTGCTCCTTGCCGACGGCCTTGCCGAGCTTGTGCTTCGCGGCGTACTTCTCGATCTCGGTCTTCGACTTCTCGGACTTCTTGTCGTCGTCCTTCTTATCGTCGGACTTCTTGTCGTCGTCCTTGGACTTGTCGTCGTCCTTCTTGGAGTCGTCCTTCTTGTCGTCGTCCTTCGACTTGTCGTCATCCTTCTTGTCGCCGGGCTGTTCCCCGGTCTTGAGAACGGAGTTGACCGTCGAGCGCATCTCGCCCAGCTTCGCGTAGAAGGCGTCGCCGGGGCAGTCGGTCTGACCCAGGTCACGGTGTCCGACGAGGTTCGACTTCGTCGCCTTCGAGATTCCGTTGATCGAGAACTTCCAGGCGATCGCCGAGGCCACAGCATCGCGGGTCTTCTTCGGCGGGGCCGAGCTGTTGTAGGTGCCCAGCACGGAGATGCCGAAGGTGCCGGTGTTGTGTCCGGACACGTGAGCGCCGATGACGGCCTTCGAGATGTCGCCGCCGCGCGCCTGCCAGAGACGACCGTACTTGTCCGCGACGACGTTGTAGCCGATATCGTTCCAGCCGCGTCCCTGCTGGTGGTACGCCTGGATACCGCGGATGATGCCCGGAACGTCTTCGGCCGAGTAGCTGTTCGAACCGGAGGTGTGGTGCACGACGGCCTGCTTGATCCCGCTGGCGTAGTCAGGGCTGCCCTTGTAGGCCTTCGCGCCCCAGGAGCTGCGCGAACCGATCTTCGGCTTCGAGACCTTCTTCGCCACGGTCGAGACCGTCGACGATCCCGGCACGTAGTTCTGATTGGTCACCGTCGCACCGTTGGTGGCCGCAACGTTCTCGGCGGTGGTCGCCTCGGCGTCGGTGGCCTCATCCGTCGACGCGTCATCAGCGCCTTCGGCGGATTCCGAACCCTGCTGGTCGAGGTCGACGGGCGCGTTCTCGGCCACCGCCTGAGCATCACCGGCGTCACGCTTCGGGTCGACGAGCACGAGCTCGGCATCGCTCGGCGCGGAATCGCCGAGGATGCGCATCTGCACGCCCGAAGCGTTCGACACCGTCATCGGCTCGGATCCCTTGTTCTGGGCCTCTTCCTGCTGCTCCTGGTCGAGGGTGTCCCAGCTTCCCCATTCGGAACCGTGCTTGACGCGGACCTGAATGCGGATATTGGACTTCGTTTCGGAGAAGGTGAAGCCGATGAGGCTCGGATTGTTCGACGGCACGTCGAGGACGTCCGAGATCAGCGCGATGTTGACACCGTCCTCGGTCTTCTGTTGGACCGAGCCGGAGATGTCCTCATCGTCCTTGGACTCCGACTTCTCCGAGGAGTCCTTCTCACCTTCGCCCTCAGCATCCTCGGACTTCTCGGCGTCCTCGGACTTCTGGTCTCCGCTCTTCTCGTCCTCATCGGGCGTCTGCTCCGACTCGGACGGCGTCGACTCCTCCGAGGACTCGGCCTCGTCGGGTCCGGACGACAGCCCGGCCGAGACGTTCTCTGCCGTGCCGGTCGTCGCCGAAGCGGAGGCAGCGGCATTGACGATATCGGGCGCTTTCGCCTTGGCCAGCGCAGTCTCGGACTTGAAGATGTTCGGCAGATTGGTTGTCGCGCTCTGGTTGGCGGCAGTGGCGGTGGATTCACTGGATTCGCGGGCACCGGGCGCCTTGAGTCCGTCCTCGCTGACTTTCAGCGATTCCTTGGACACCTCCGGCGACGACGTGGCCGCGAAAGCCGTCGGTGCCGTGACCGCTAAGGTGCCGACCAGCGCCACAGACGCGCAGCCCGCAACAGTGGGCAATAGATATTTCATCGTTACAGCCTTTTCGAGGAAGACAGGGAAGTTCAGGCCTCGAGGTCTCCTGCACCGTTGGCAGTACGGTGGGCAACCCCAACATCTCAAAATTGTTACACATTTTCGGCGTGTCAGACTAGCCACAGAGCGGAATATTCTAGTTACAACGATGTGGTTCCCAGTAATGGCAAGGGACACACCGAGCAAAAGTTTTTCCCGGAATCGTCATGAATCGGCCGGTTTCGGTCATTGCCGCCCCCGACCGACCACATGCCCGATGTCTCAGGGCACGTAGCAGATCGCCTTCTCGTCGGCTTCTTCGCCGTTGTCAGCCGAAGTGTCGCCGGCACCCTGTGCCAGCAGCTGCGGCCCTGAACCGGGGGTCGGATCGAGTCCCGCATCGACTCCGGCGGCGGCTGACAGGTCGCCTCCGGGGGCCGAGACAGCGCCTTTGTCCTGCTCGGAGGACTCGGACGCCTCCTCGATCTTATCGGCTACGAGCTCTCGTGCCACATCGAAGTCCGGATGCGACGGTGTGATCTCGGGTGGAGTGAGGTCCAGCGACTCGATCTTCTGCGATTTGACCTTGAGCGCGAGATCGACGAAGGAGTCCACCTGCGAGGACGGGATGTCGGTCGACACAGCGCCCGGCGTGGCCTCCGCGATCGCCTGATAGCGGGTGAGCACCGTGGCGGGATCGAGCTGTTTGACCATCGCCGTCTGCACGCAGCGCTGCCGGATCATCCGCTCGTAGTCACTGGAGAATTCGCGAGAGCGAGCGAACCACAGGGCATGATGGCCGTCGAGCTTCTGCTTGCCCGGCTCGATCCACCCCTTGACCGGACCGTGCTCGCCCGTCGTCGGATCGACCTTCGAGGAGATCGGCACGCGCTTGCCCGAGACCAGGGTGATGCCGCCGAGGGAGTCGATGAGGTCCTCGAAGCCCTTGAGGTTGATCATCGCATAGTACTGGACCTCGAGCCCGGTGACCGCGGACACCGCGTCCATCGTCGCCTGCTCCCCCGCCAGCTCCGGATCATCGAACTCGTCCTTGTGCCGCTCTCCCTGCTGGAACACCGCATTGAGCAGGCACTCGTCACCGCAGTTGAAGCCCTGCGGATAGTGCTTGTGCAGCGGCGAGTCCTCGGGGAAGGGCACGTTCTCCATATTGCGAGGCAGACCGATGATGACCGGCTTGCCCGTCTTCGCGTCGATCGAGACCAGAGACAGCGAATCCGGGCGGATGCCGGTGCGCCCCTTTCCGGCGTCGGAGCCGAGCAGCAGGATGTTGTACCGGCCGTCGACGGGTTTGAGCGCCTTGCCCGAGGCGAAGAGGTCGCTCATCAGGTCGCGCTGTGAGTTGAGCATCGTCGTCCCCCAAGCCAGCGGCCCCACCACGATGAGCAGGAGAGCACAGAAGGCCGCGACGAAGCGCTTGCGGGCGCGCCCGGACAGTGTGACAAGGCGGATCCGACGCAGCGAGTCGAAGAGGCAGACGACCCAGTTGACGGCGATGATCGGCAGCCACACGGTGAGGAACGTGAGAATGAAGGGATTCGTGCCGATCGTGAACAGGAACGTGCGGTCGATGAGGACGATCACACCGGCGACGATGACCAGGAGCCAACTGATCGCGGTGATCGACAGGGAGATCTTCGCCCAGCGACGACGCCTGAACAGCAGCTGGACGCCGCCGGGGACGATGACGGTGACGAGGAGAAGCAGCCATGCCCGCACATCCCGCGTCGGCTGTGAGGCATACGAAGGGTAGCGGATCGGATCCACGTATCTCGTTTCAGCCACTGCCTTCCCTTCGTCTCGTCCGTGGTCATCGGGGTCCGCCACCGGCACGCCGGCCCGTGCCGGCGGCCGCTGCGCTCGGTCGAGGCGACCGGACGCGCACCGCAGACCACTGTGCCAAATGAAATTCAGAGTCCACTGTGCTCATCCATTGTGTCGCCTGCGGACTCCCGATGCCGGCACATCCGCGCCGTGCATGTCGGATTCTGTGTCTGTGCGATTCTTCACAGAAGACAGAAACGGCACCGCGGAGCGTACGATCCGCACGGTCCGCGGTGCCGACGAGGGCGCTGTCTCAGGCCAGCAGCTGACGTCTCAGCGGAGCAGCTGACGCCCCATCACCATGCGCTGGATCTGGTTCGTGCCCTCATAGATCTGAGTGATCTTCGCATCGCGCATCATCCGTTCGACGGGATGGTCGACGACGTATCCGGCCCCGCCGAGCAGCTGCACGGCGTCCGTGGTGATCTCCATGGCCGCATCCGAGGCATAGGCCTTCGCCGCGGCGCCGAAGTAGGTCAGATCGTCGTCGAAGCGCTGACTCTTCGCGGCGGCGGTGTAGGTCAGCTGGCGCGCGGCCTCGAGCTTCATCCCCATATCGGCGAGCATGAACTGGATGCCCTGGTTCTCAGCGACGGCCTTGCCGAACTGCTGACGCTCCTTGACGTAGTCCAGGGCGTAGTCGAGAGCGCCCTGGGCGATGCCCACCGCCTGCGCCGCGATCGTCACACGCGTGTGGTCGAGGGTGCGCAGGGCGATCTTGAGACCCTCGCCGGGCTCCCCGACGATCCGGTCTCCCGGCAGGCGGACGTTGTCGAAGAGCAGTTCGCGAGTCGGCGAGCCCTTGATGCCGAGCTTGCGCTCCTTCTCTCCGAAGGTGAAGCCCTCATCGGACTTCTCGACGACGAAGGCCGAGATGTTCCGTCCCCGCGCACCGTCGGGGTCGGTGACGGCCATGACCGTGTAGTACTCGGATTCGCCGGCGTTCGTGATCCAGGTCTTCACTCCGTTGAGGATCCAGTCGTCGCCGTCGCGCACCGCCCGGGTCTTCATCGAGGCCGTGTCCGAGCCGGCCTCGCGTTCGGACAGGCCGTAGGAGAAGCCGGCTTCTCCCGCCGCGACCGACGGAAAGTACTTCTGCTTGATCTCGTCGCTGCCGCCCAGCTGCACGGGCATGCTGCCGAGCTTGTTGACCGCCGGGATGAGCGAGGAGGAGGCGCAGCCGCGGGCGACTTCCTCGATGATGATCGACACGGCCAGGGCGTCCGCGCCCATTCCGCCGTATTCCTCGGGGATGTGGGCCGCGAAGAAGTCCGTCTCCACGAGCGCGTCGTGGGCTTCCTGCGGATAGCGCGAGTCCGCGTCGACCTCAGCCGCGTACGGCGCGATCTTCTTCTCCACGACATTGCGCACGGCCGCGCGGATCTCTTCGTGCTCTTCGCTGGGCTGGTAGAGGTCGAACATCCTTCTCCTAAGACTTAACAATCGTTCGGCAAGGCCATTATTCCTGCAATGCGCGGCCTTTGTCGAGAGCGACCTGCCGCAGCTCGTCCCGGTAGACGTCCAACCGACCCCGCAGATCCGCCGCGTCGGCGCCCTCGCCGGCACCGAGGATGCGCGCAGCCAGCAGACCCGCGTTCTTCGCCCCGCCGATGGACACGGTGGCCACGGGCACCCCGGACGGCATCTGGACGATCGACAGCAGGGAATCCATCCCCTCGAGATGTTTCAGGGGCACGGGAACGCCGATGACCGGCAGAGACGTCATCGAAGCGATCATTCCCGGCAGGTGGGCCGCTCCGCCGGCCCCGGCGATGATGACCCGGACGCCGCGATCGGCCGCCGACTTCGCCCAAGCGATCATGTCCTCGGGCATGCGGTGGGCGGAGACGACCTCGGCACTCGAATCGACTCCGAGCTCGTCGAGGGCGTCGGCCGCGGCCTTCATCGTCGGCCAGTCCGAGTCCGATCCCATGACGATGCCGACCGGGGCCGCCGGGGTCTGGTGTGCTGCGCTCATCTGTGCTTCCTTCGTCTCAGTCGACGCCGGCCCGTTCGATGCCGGCTCATTCGGTGTCGGTGTCTCGCCCGGCCAGGAGGTCGCCGGGGGTGGGCATCTCGGGGTGCGGATCGACGTCGACTCCGGCGATGAAGTCCGCGGCGTGGCGGGCCCGGGCCAGCACGAGCTGCGGGTCCTGGCCGTAGGCGTTGACGTGTCCGACCTTGCGGCCCGGGCGCACGCTCTTGCCGTAGAGGTGGACCTTGACCGCGGGATCGTGGGCCATGACATGCAGATACGGCTGGTAGAGGTCCTCGTGCTCGGCACCGAGGACGTTGACCATCACGGACACGTCCTCCCTGGCCGCAGGGCTGCCCAGGGGCAGGTCGAGGACGGCGCGCAGGTGCTGCTCGAATTGGCTCGTCACCGACCCGTCCTGTGTCCAATGCCCGGTGTTGTGGGGACGCATGGCGAACTCGTTGATGAGGAAGCCGTCGGCGGTCTCGAACATCTCCATAGCCATGACACCGGTGACGTCGAGGGTGCCGGCGACCTTGAGGATCGCCTCCGTGATCTCCTTGGCCTTCGTCGTCTCGAGTCCGGGGGCCGGCGCGATCGCCTCTTTGCAGACTCCGTTCTGCTGCCAGGTCTCGACCACCGGCCAGACGGCCGTCTGCCCCATCGGGGAGCGTCCGACCATGACCGCGAGCTCACGGGTGAAATCGACCTTCTCCTCGGCGAGCAGCTGCGGGACCTCGCGGAGCCAGTCGACGGCCTCGTCGAGGCTGTCGATGACGCGGACCCCCTTGCCGTCGTAACCGCCGCGAGGGGTCTTGAGGATGAAGGGATAGCCGACTCGGGCGGCGAAGGCCTCGACGTCGGCGGCCGAGGTGATCTCCGCCCAGGCGGGATTCGGCAGGCCGAGTTCGTCCATCTTCGTCCGCATCCGGATCTTGTCCTGAGCGAAGATGAGAGCCTGGGGGCCCGGACGCACGACGTGGCCGGCCTCGACCAGGGCCCGGAGGTGCTCCGGCGGGACGTGTTCGTGGTCGAAGGTGATGACGTCGACGGTTTCGGCGAAGGCCTTGAGCGTCGGGTAGTCCGTGTAGTCGCCGACACTCACCTCATTGATGACCTGAGCGGCGGGGGCATCGGCGGTCTCTGCGAGAACGGAGAACCGGATGCCGAGGGCTTCTGCGGCGGGAGCGAGCATGCGTGCCAGTTGGCCGCCGCCAATGACACCGATACGAGGAAAAGTCACGTCTGCCATCCTAACGCCGACCTCGGCGGCGCCGGCGCAGGGTTCGCCGATCGGTCCGACGCTTCCGGCCTCAGACGACGAGCAGCGGAATCTCCAGCTCGCGGTCCGTCGTCGAGCCGTGGTGACCGATCAGCGCCAGCGCCGAGGCGGATTCGACCTCGGAATCGACGACGGCGAACCCATCGGCGCAGATGACGAGGAAGTCGCCGATCCGACTGTGGACGTGCGGAGCCACGGGTCCGAAGTATCCGCGCCCGATCGCCTCGGATTTCGGCAGAATGAGCCCGCGGTCGCCGATCGTCTCGCGCCAGGCGGAGCCGACCTCGGCCTCGGCGCCGGGTTCGACGTAGAGGTGGAGGGCCCGCGGCTCTCCCCCGACATGCCTGAGCCCGGTTTTGAGCGCAGGGGCATCGACGAGGTCGAGACGTCGATCGTGATCGATGTCGACCATTCCGTGATCGGCAGTGGCGATCATCGTGGCATCATCGGGCAGATCGGCGGCCAGTCTGGACAGCGCGAGGTCGACACGTTCGAGCTCCTCGGTCCAGGCCGCCGAGTCCGATCCGTGCACATGACCGGTCTTGTCCAGATTGCCCCAGTAGAGATAGATGAGGCGCCGGCCCGGGGCCCGAGCCTCGGCCAGGGCCTGGCCACAGCGCTCCTCCAATGTCTTCGAGGCCCGGAAGCGGCCTCCGCGCAGCGAGGCGCGGTTGAGCCCGCGACCGGAGAACTTCTTCTCCCCCAGGCTGACCACGTCGACATCGGCGTCCGTGAGCCGTTCGAACAGCGTGGCATCGGGCACCCAGGCGACCGGGTCGACGTCGAGATTCCACGTCAGCTGGTTGAACACCGCGTCCCTGTCCGGGTCGAGCACCCGGTAGCCGACGACCCCGTGCGCCCCGGGCAGACGCCCCGTGGCCAGCGAGGACAGGGAGTTGGCCGTGGTCGAGGGGAAGCCGGCCGACAGGGTCCTGCGGGTCTGCGCCAGGGACCGGAAGAAGGGAGTGTAGCCGCTGTACCGGCGCAGCTGCCGCTCCCCCAGCCCGTCGATGAGGATGACGATGGCGGTTCGCGACTCACGGTCGAGACCGAGCCTGCGTGCGCGCTCGTGCGCCTCGGCGTCGAAGATGCCGCCGGCACCGAGGCTCAGCGCCGCGGCGGGAACGATGTCGGACAGGATCGGCCCGGAGTAGTCCGGCGGCCCCAGCAGGGGCGCGCCGTCCTCGGGCCGGGAGGCAGCCTCGCTCATTGACGCGACCGCAGCCGGGCGTGGAAGACCGCGGCACGCAGCTTGCCGGCGAAATCGGCGATGCGGTCGACCGCGGCCTGGCCCTCCGCCTCGGCCGAGACCCGGAGCATGACGTCCTCGGCGAAGATCGACCCTCCGTATCCGTGGTCGCCCATGCAGTTGGGGTCCCCACAGGTCTCGGGGAAGGCCTCGATTCGGTTCGACGCGCCCCAGGACAGGGTGAGCGAGACCTCGACGGGTTTGTCCCCGGGCCGGTACGAGGCGGGATCGGCGAAGGTGCGGCCGACCATGACCGTGCCGAGCCTGTCGAGTTCGATGTCCTCGCTGCTGGTCACCGCCCGCGGCTTCGCCCCGGGTTCGGTGTTCGGATCGTCGTCGACGTGCACCAGCAGCAGCCGGGTCTCGGTGAGGACGAACGCGGTCACGTGCCGGTGGATGGATTCGATGTCGACGTGGGTGTCGATGTGGACGAAGTGGGCCAGTACCGGTTCATCGAACAGGGAGTCAGCGAGTATGCCTTGGGTCAGTTGGGGATAGTAGCCGGCCGACTGCAGATCGTGAACGAGAACCTCGGGTAATGCCATGCCCTCCATTGTGCCCCACTCCCCCGACACTTCACAGCGAGGGCCGCCACAGACGGGGCCGTGCGCATATGCTGGGACCATGGAAAACTATCCTGCCGGGTGGGAAGCCGACGTCGTCCTCCGCGACGGGGGCACCGCCCATCTGCGTCCGATCACTCCCGCCGACGCCGATGCCCTGTCGCGCATGCACGAGGCCCAGTCGCCGGAGTCCGTCTACCTGCGCTTCTTCGCTCCGCTGCCCCGCCTGCCGAAGCGGGACCTCGACCGGTTCGTCAACGTCGACCACCATGACCGAGTCGCCCTGATCATGCTCATCGGCGATGACATCATCGGCGTCGGGCGCTTCGACAAGATCTCCGACACCGAGGCCGAGGTGGCCTTCAACATCGCCGATGCCCACCAGGGACGCGGCGTCGGCTCGATCCTGCTCGAGCACCTGGCCGCCGCGGCCAGAGAAGGCGGCATCCAGAGGTTCACCGCCGAGGTGCTGCCCCAGAACCGTTCGATGCTCCAGGTCTTCCAGGCCGCCGGCTACGAGGTCTCCCGCGGTTTCGACGACGGGGTCGTGGCCGTGAATTTCGACATCGACCCGACCGCCCGGTCGATCGAGGTGCAGGCCTCCCGTGAGCACAGGGCCGAGGCCCTGAGCGTGCGCACGGTCCTCCACCCCACCTCGGTGGCGGTCATCGGCGCCAGCCGCAAGCGCAACTCCACCGGTCATCTGCTCATCCGCAACATCACCGCAGCGAATTTCACCGGCAAGCTCTGGGTCGTCCACCCCGAAGCCGATCAGATCGCCGGGGTCCAGGCCTACCCGAGCCTCGACGCACTGCCGGGCAAGGCCGATCTCGCCGTCATCGCCGTGCCCGCCGAGTCCGTCACCGAGGTCGTCCAGGACTGCGCTGCCCACGGCGTCAAGGCGGTCCTCGTCATCTCCTCCGGCTTCGCCGAGACCGGTCCCACCGGCGCCGAGCTGCAGACAGAGATGGTCGCAACCGCCCGCGCCTACGGCATGCGCGTGGTCGGCCCGAACTCGTTCGGTCTGGTCAATGAGGCCGGCGACATCTCGCTCAACGCCTCACTGGCCCCGTTCCTGCCGGCCTCGGGCACGCTCGGCCTGTTCAGCCAGTCGGGGGCGCTGGGGACGGCTCTGCTGGCGGCGGCGAAGAACCGCGGCCTGGGCATCTCGACATTCGTGTCCGCGGGCAACCGGGCGGATCTGTCGGGCAACGACATGCTCCAGTACTGGGAGGAGGACCCGGCCACGCAGACCGTCGGACTCTATCTCGAGTCCATCGGCAATCCGCGCAAGTTCTCCCGCATCGCCCGCCGCGTCTCCCGGGTCAAACCCGTCATCGTCATCAAATCCGATCTCACCGGTCGGGAGCTGCCGCCCGGACACATCGTGCGCACCTCCTCGCTGGCACCGAACACCCTCGACCAGGTGCTCGAGCAGGCGGGAGTGATCAGAGCCGACACCATCCATCAGCTCTTCGACCTCGCCCAGGTGTTCGCAACCCAGAAGCTGCCCGACGGCCGCCGGGTCGGCGTCATCGGCAACTCCGCGGCGATGGGCACGCTGATCATGCAGCGGGCCCGGTCCGAGGGCCTGCGCGTGGACACGGACCCGGTCTCGCTGCACCCGGAGGTCGACGCGCAGACCTTCCGCGACGAACTCGATGCGATGTATGAGCGGCAGGACGTCGATTCGGTCATCGTCACCTTCACCCCCTCGGCCGGGGCCGAGGAGTCGGAGATCGCGGCCCTGCTGTCCGAGGCCGCCGCCCGCTCGGGCAAGACCACGGTCGCCTGCTTCCTGGGCATCCAAGGTGTCCACGACGAACTGACCAGCTACCTCGCCGACGAGGAGGGCAACCGCGTCTCCCGCACGGTTCCCAGCTATGTCGGACCGGAGGACGCGGTCTGGGCCCTGGCCCGGGCCACGGACTATTCGCGCTGGCGCGCGGCCGATCACGGCCGCTACATCGAACTCGACGACCTCGATGACAGGAAAGTCCGGTCGATCATCGAATCGGCCCTGGCCGGAGCCGAGCCGGGCACCCCGGTCCGACTCGAGCGCGATGACACACGGGCGCTGCTCAACGCCTACGGCATCGAGGTCCTTCCCTACCTTGCGGCGTCCTCGGTCGAGGAAGGACTCGCCGCCGCCGAGAGGATCGGCTACCCCGTGGCGCTCAAGGCCGTGTCGAAGCTGCTGCGTCACCGGATGGAGCTCGGCGGCGTCCGTCTGAACATCGACTCCCCCGATGAGCTCGCCGAGGACTTCGCCGCGATCCAGGACACCATCCGGCAGCTCGTCGGCGAAGAGGAGCCGCTCGTCGACGTCCAGGCGATGGCCCCGCACGGGGTTCCCTGCGTCCTGCGCGCCGGTGAGGACCCGCTGCTCGGCCCGCTGCTGGCGTTCTCGCTGGCCGGCGACACCACCGAGCTGCTCGGCGACGTCGCGCATCGGGTCGCCCCGATCACCGACAAGGAGGCCGGGGACATGATCCGTTCGATCAAGGCCTCCCCGCGCCTGTTCGGCTATCGGGGCCTGCCGCCGATGAACATCGAACCCCTGCGCAACGTCCTCGAACGCCTGTCCGTGCTCGTGGAGAACCATCCGCAGATCCTCGAGCTGGTCATCCATCCCATGGTCGCCACGGAGACGGACGGCCATGTGCTCAGCGCGCATGTGGATCTGCTGCCGGACCCCACCCGCATCGACGGCACACGCCGGCTCCTCAGCTGAGGCTGTTGCCCCTGGTGTCGATTCCGCGTTCGCGGCCCGTCTGTCTCGCGTTTCCACACCGTCGTCAGGATGTGAGAAGCTGAACGGCAAATCAGTGCCTGCCGAGGACGAGCCCCGAATATTGGGAACCGACTGTCAGATTGGCGAGTCCTATACCAATTCGCAGACTTGACGGGTAGTGTCTGTATCCGTTCGGCACGAAAAGTTATGAATTCGTGTTTTACTGAGTGGTCGTTCACACGGCCGTTGTCTGTGGCCGACACCGGCCACCCATTGTCCACGGCACCTGCGACCCGCGGGTGTCCCATGAGAGCGAGGCCTCACAGTCATGATTTCGCGCAGAGACGTCGTCACCGATTCCGCGATCGCAGTAGTCGCCGAACAAGGAGTCCGCGGGCTCACCCACCGGGCAGTCGATGCACTGGCCGAACTGCCGGTGGGTTCGACGTCGAATGTCTACCGCACCCGTGACGCCCTGATCACCGGCATCATGGAGCGCATCGGCGAACTGAACTCCCAGCAGCTCGAACGCATACCCGAACTCGTGCGCGCCCCGGGCGCCGATTCCCTCGAGGTCGCCATCGACTTCTGCATGAACTGGCTGACCACGGACCGCAACCGGTTCTACACGATGATGATGCTCAGCCTCGACCCGGCTCTGCCGCCCGAGGCCGTCATCGCCAAGGAGAAGAACGTCCGAGCGATCCACGACTTCATCATGCGCTTAGCGGGGGTCGATGCCGACTGCGCCCGCCACATCAACAGTTCTGTCGCCGGCATGATGTTCAGCGAGCTCGTCTCCGGCACCGCCGATCGGGCCAACGTCGAGACCTACCTCAGGGAGTTCTTCTCGTGGCTGGACAACGTCCGCGCATCAGCCTGAGTCCCGACACGACTCAGCCGATGACGCCCGATTGAGGCGGAGACTCCGAATCGAACGCTAGAATCGACGGGTGCCCTCCCGCACTGGCATGCGCGTGGTGCGGGCGAGCCAGGGAATCGAACAGTTCGTGCGTCAAAGGAGTTCCATGCCCGAAGGCAGAGTCATCGATGTCGACGTCTCCTCAGAGATGGAGAGCTCGTACCTCGAGTATGCGTATTCGGTCATCTACTCACGCGCACTTCCCGATGCCCGTGACGGCCTCAAACCGGTGCAGCGACGCATCGTCTACCAGATGGGCGATATGGGACTGCGCCCGGAGCGCGGCCATGTGAAGTCCTCCCGCATCGTCGGCGACGTCATGGGCAAACTCCACCCGCACGGCGACTCGGCGATCTACGACGCGCTGGTGCGTCTGAGCCAGGACTTCATCATGCGGGTGCCCCTGGTCGACGGCCACGGCAATTTCGGTTCCCTCGACGACGGTCCCGCGGCCCCGCGCTACACCGAGGCCCGACTGACGACCGCGTCGATGCAGATGATCGCCGGACTCGACGAAGACGTCGTCGACTTCGTCGGCAATTATGACAACACGCTGACCCAGCCCGAGGTGCTGCCGAGCGCCTTCCCGAATCTGCTCATCAACGGCGCATCGGGCATCGCCGTGGGCATGGCCACGAACATGGCCCCGCACAATCCCGGTGAGGTCATCGCCGCCTGCGCGCATCTCATCCGCAACCCGGACGCCGGTCTGGCCGAACTCATGCGCTTCATTCCCGGGCCCGATCTGCCCACGGGCGGTCGGATCATCGGCCTCGACGGTGTGCGCGAGGCCTATGAGACCGGACGCGGAACCTTCCGCACCAGGGCGACCGTGTCGTTCGAGAACATCAGCGCCCGCCGCAAGGGCATCGTCGTCACCGAGCTGCCCTACCTCGTCGGCCCGGAGAAGGTCGTGTCGAAGGTCAAGGACGCCGTGGCGGCGAAAAAACTGACCGGCATCGCCTCGATCGATGACTATTCCGACCGCAAGAACGGAATGCGCCTGGTCATCGGAATCAAGAACGGATTCAACCCCGAGGCGGTGCTGGCCGAGCTCTACCGCCAGACCCCCTTGGAGGAGTCCTTCGGCATCAACAACGTCTGCCTCGTCGACGGACAGCCCTCGACGCTGGGCCTGCGCGACCTGCTCATGGTCTACCTCACCCACCGCATCGACGTCGTCCGCCGTCGCACGGTGTTCCAGCTGCGCAAGGCCAAGGACCGGCTCCACCTCGTCGAGGGTCTGCTCATCGCGATCCTCGACATCGACGAGGTCATCCAGCTCATCCGCTCCTCCGAGGATGCCGCCAGCGCCAGGACGCGTCTGATGGAGGTCTTCGACCTCTCCGAGCTGCAGGCCACCTACATCCTCGACCTGCAGCTGCGTCGACTCACGAAGTTCTCCCGCCTCGAGCTCGAAGCCGAACGCGACGAGCTGAGGAAGAGGATCGACTACCTGGAATCGCTGCTCGCCGATGAGGCGAAGCTGCGCGAACTCGTCGCCACCGAACTCGAGACGACCGCAGAGATCATCGGCTCGCCGAGGCGCACCGTGCTCATCGAAGGATCGATGAAGGAGCTGAGCGCCAAGGGCAAGAAGGCGCCGACGAACCTCAGGATCGCCGACTCCCCCTGCCGGGTGCTGCTGTCGACGTCCGGGCGCATCGCCCGAACCTCGGATGCCGCTCCGCTGGCACGCGACGGCCGGCGCTCGAGCCATGATGCTCTGCGCTCGGAGATCGTCACCACGACCCAGGGCAAGGTGGGAGCCGTGACCACCGCCGGGCGAGTGCACATGGTCGACGTCGTCGACCTGCCCGCCCTGCCCCCGGCCGCGACCCGACCGAACGTCGCCGGCGGAGTCAAGATCACCGAATACGCGGCGCTGGAGAAGAACGAGAAGATCCTCGGTCTCATCGACCTCGACCAGGAGTTCGTCGTCGGCACGGCCCAGGGCGTGGTCAAACGGGTGTCCGTGTCGGGGCGGCCGAACAAGAGCGAATGGGATGTCATCACCCTCAAGGGCAAGGACTCCGTCGTCGGCCTCGCACAGCCGCAGGACATCGACGACTCCCTGGCCGTGTTCGTGACCTCGAACGCCCAGCTGCTGGCCTTCGACGCCGCAGGACTGCGGGCGCAGGGATGGAACGCCTCGGGGGTGGCAGGCATCAAGGTCGCGGCCGAGGCGCAGGTGATCTTCTTCGGCATGACACCGAAGGCGGCGAAGACCGATGAGGACGGCGACGCCGATGCCGAACTCGGCAGCTTCGCCGTGGTCACCATCGCCACCGGGGAGAACTTCTACGGCGCACCGTCGTCGTCGATCAAGGTCAGTGAGTTCTCCGAGTTCCCGACCAAGGGCAGGGCCACCTCGGGGGTGCGTGCGCACAAGTTCCTCAAGGGCGAGACCGAGCTGTCGCTGGCGTGGGTCGGCGACTCCCCGCAGGCGGCCGCCTCCGGCGGCGGGGCCAGGTCGCTGCCGACGGAAATGAGCCGACGCGATGGCAGCGGTTCCCCGCTGGAATCGAAGATCGACGTCATCGGCACTCTGCCCCGCCTCGGCGGAGCCGAATCCATCGACGCATCCTCCGCTGACGGGGCGGGCGAGGCAGAGGATCCGGCGGCCGAGGCCGGAGGGGCGAGCGCCGAGGCGGGCCCAGCCGCGCGCGGTGGGAAGGCGAAGTCCGCTGGAAAGAAGTCAGCGGGAGCGAAGAAGCGCGGCCAGCAGGGACTGGCGACGAGTGTCGATGAACTCGAGCTCGACCTCGACGATGCGAAGGACGAGATCGCCCGGGCGAAGTTCGACACCGAGGACGCCGTCATCGTCTCCCATGACGACGATGACGACGATGGGAACGACGGCTCGGCCCTGTTCTGACGGAGACGGCGTCCCCGCATCGGCTCATTGCCGCCCGGGGTCGTTCCCGCGTGGGGAGCGGATGTGCCTCAGGACTCGCCTTCGTCGTCGAGGTCGAGGCGCATCCGGGCGGCGGTGCCGCGCTTCATCTCGCCGACCGCGGTCTCACCGAGTCCGTGCAGCGAGATCGACTCGCGGGGTTCGAAGACGTAGTCGTCCGAAGCCGAGAGCACGCGTGCTGTCTCCTCGTCGGTGAAGATGGTTCCCGGATCGGCGACCGCGGTCAGCCGCGCTGCGAGGTTGACGCTCGAACCGAAGATGTCGCCCAAGCGTGAGAGGACTCGGCCCCAGACGAATCCGACGCGCGCCTGCGGCAGACCCTCGGCGGCGGTGACGCGCTCCATGAGAGTCATGGCGATCTCGGCCCCGGCCAGAGGGGTGGAGGCGGCAAAGAACACTTCGTCGCCGACGGTCTTGATGACCCGGCCGCCGCCGGTGGCGACGATGTTGTAGGCCATGCCCTGGAACTCCTGGACCATGTTCGCCAGCTGCCTGGGCTCCATCTGCTGCGACAGCCGGGTGAAGGACACGAGGTCGATGAAGCCGACCGCCCGGGCCAGCGGCATCGAGGAGTCGTACCAGCCCTGCCGGTTGTCCATGGCCAGACCATCGGAGACGTTGACGTTGAGGCGGCCCATCACCTCGGCGAGGTTGCGCCGCCACGAATACGTGAGCATCTTCTGCAGGGGGTCGATCATGTCCTCGACGACCTGGAGGGCGTCCCGACGGGCCTCGGGATCGGACAGGCCCTTCTCCTCGGTGAGGAATTCGACGAGTGTCTCCATCTGCCAGACGACGAGCCGGTCGGTGGTCTGGCCGATGGCACGGGCCAGCGACAGCGCCGTGTCCTGATCGATGAGGCCGTCGGCCACGGGCTTCGCCCACATCCTCAGGGCGTGGGCGTCGCTGACGGTGTAGGCCTTGTCGTTCTCATTCGTCTGCGACATGCCCAGCGCACGCCACATCTTGCGCGCCGACACGGTCGAGATCCCGCCGAGCTTCGCGGCCTCACGACGATCGAGGACACGTTTGCCGTCGAGCAGGATCTCCTCGAGGCGCTCGGCGGCCGTGCGGGTCTCGTAGATCGTGTCGTCGAAGTCCGGGCCGTCATCGCCTGTGGTCTCGTCCTCATCGCTGTCCGCCACGGACTGCATCGCCCCGGTGCGGGGGTCCTCGTACAGCCCGCCGAAGAAGTCGGTCCCGTCGACCGGTGCGGCCGCGGCATCCCCGTCGCCGGTCCGCGGGGGCGCGCCGTCGAGTTCGCGCACCAGGTCGTCGTCGCCGTGTTCGATGCCGGGCACCGAGTCCGTGGGCGCTGCGCCCGGGGTCGAGGAGGCAGCCGCGGCATGCGCCTGCAGCCGGTCCTCGGTGATCACGGGCAGAGAATTCGGTCCCGACACCGGGTCCGCATCGGCGGAGGCGTCTGCTGCGGGGGCCTCTGCTTCAGCATCGTCCGGCTCAGCGTCCGGCTCAGCATCCGCGGGGCGGCCGTCGGCCTCGGCGCTGTTCGTCGAATCGGTGCGCGAACGGTCTCCGGCGACGTTCCGCGGCTCCGTGTTCTGCGAAGTGTCCTGTTGCGAAGTGTCCTGTTGCGAAGTGTCCTGCTGCGGGGGCCTCTGCGCAGTCCCAGCGTCCCGGGAATCCGAGTCGTCATCGGACCGCGTCGGGGTCTCGCGATCGTGCTCACCGACTTCGGCGGAACCGAGACGCTCGGGGTCGACGATGTCGAATCCGGCGGTGAAATCGGACACCGGCGTCATCGACTCTCACCCCGGTCGGGATCGGTCGACACCGAGACCGGGCGCAGATGATGCACATCGCCGGCACTGACCGAGACGCGGTCGTCGATGATCAGGTCCGCACCGTGGTCGAGACCCGTGGCGATGCCGATGAGTTCCGAACCGTCGGGCCTGACCACCCTGACCTTCGTCCCGAGCGTCACCATGTGCTCACGCACTCTCTGCGCCGTGGGACTGTCCCGGAAATCCTCGTCGCCATAGTCGGTCAGCTCTCTGTAGCAAGGGATCAATGTGCTCAGGATTGAGACTAACAACGCTTCATGATCAATTTCTGAACCGTCGAGGCCGGTCTCGATGGCCAGAGAGCTCGCATCGGCCCGCGGCAGATCAGCAGGCTCCAGGCGTGTATTCAGCCCCATCCCCAACACGACGCGAACGCCGCCGGCACCCGATTCGATCCGGGCCAGGATCCCGCACAGCTTCTTCCCGTCCTCGGTGAGCACATCATTGGGCCATTTGATCACGGCGGGCACTCCCGCCTCGGCGACGGCGGCGCGAACGGCCTCACCGGCGATGAGCGGAATCCACCCCCACTGCGAGAATCCGGCCGGGGGCGTGAGCAGAATCGACCAGGTCAGCGACCGCCTGGCCGGGACCGTCCAGGTCCGGCCAAGGCGACCGTGCCCGGAGTTCTGGAAGTCGGTGCCGCGGATGGTGAATTCGGCCGGCTGCTCAGCGCCGGCGCCACCGTCACGCACCAGACGCGCCAGCTCGTCATTCGTGGAAGAGCAGGTATCGTCCCAGATCAGCCCCGGAAGTGAAAGTCCGCGGTCCGCGGCAGCGCGGAGGACGGAGTCGGCGTCGACGAGAAGAGGATTGTGTTGGCTGTTCACCAGTCCACTTTAGATTCTTTTGGTGGGAGTGCACAATGATCGGCGTTCGCGTCGTTATTGTGGAGGTATGACGGATACCCCACGGACCACAGCCGAGCGCATCGAGCACTTCACCCAGCGTCGGGACGCTGCCCACACCGGCAATCAGCGCTCGGTGGACAATCAGCACAAGCGCGGCAAGCAGACCGCCCGTGAGCGCATCACCGCTCTCCTCGATGCCGATTCCTTCCAGGAGATCGACGAATTCGCCCGCCACCACAACCACCAGTTCGGGATGGAGAACAACCGTCCCGACGGCGATGGTGTCGTCTGCGGTCTGGGCACGATCGACGGCAAGACCGTCGCGGTCTTCGGCCACGACTTCACGGTGCTGGGCGGATCGCTCGCCGAGGCGAACGGGCGCAAGATCGTCAAGGTCCAGAAGCTCGCGCTCAAGCTCGGCTGCCCGATCATCGGCATCAACGATTCCGGCGGAGCGCGGATCCAGGAGGGCGTGGGATCGATCGCCCTGTTCGCCGAGATCTTCCGCCTCAACGTCGCCTCCTCCGGCGTCATCCCGCAGATCTCGCTGATCATGGGCCCCTCGGCCGGCGGAGCCGTCTACTCCCCCGCCCTGACCGATGTCACGATCATGGTCGACCAGATCAGCCACATGTACATCACCGGCCCGGACGTCATCAAGACCGTCACCGGTGAGTCGGTCGGCCACGAGGAGCTCGGCGGCGGCCGAACGAACAACACCGTCTCCGGCAACGCCCACTACCTGGCCAGCGACGAGGAGGACGCACTGAACTATGTGCGCGATCTGCTCTCGTTCCTGCCGCAGAACAATCTCGATCCGGCCGATGCCGATGAGTTCGAGTCCGATCTGACCCCGACCGCCGAGGACGAGGCTCTCGATGCTCTCATGCCCGATTCGCCCTCGCAGCCCTACGACATCCTCGACGTGGTCACCGCCGTGCTCGATGACGGCGAGTTCCTCCAGGTCTCCGAGCTGTTCGCCCCGAACGTCGTCACCGGCTTCGGCCGGGTCGAGGGAGCCAGCGTCGGCATCATCGCCAACCAGCCGATGCAGCTGGCAGGCACCCTCGACATCGACGCCTCCGAGAAGGCGGCCCGGTTCGTCCGCCTCTGCGATGCCTTCAACATCCCGATCCTCACCTTCGTCGACGTGCCCGGGTTCCTGCCCGGCACCGATCAGGAGTACGGCGGCATCATCCGCCGCGGGGCCAAGCTCATCTACGCCTATGGTGAGGCCACCGTCCCCCTGGTCACGCTCATCACCCGCAAGGCCTACGGCGGGGCCTACTGTGTGATGGGCTCGAAGCAGCTCGGGGCCGATATCAACCTCGCCTGGCCCTCCGCCCAGATCGCGGTCATGGGTGCCCAAGGTGCGGCGAACATCGTCTACCGGCGCAGGCTCAAGGCCGCCGAGGAGGCCGGTGAGGACGTCGAGGCCGTGCGCAGCGAGCTCATCCAGGACTACGAGGACGCTCTGCTCAACCCGTACCTGGCCGCCGAAGAGGGCTACATCGATGCCGTCATCAAACCCAGCGAGACGCGCAACAGGATCGTCCGGGCGCTGCGGGCGCTGAAGAACAAGCACGTTGATGCTCCCGCCCGCAAGCACGGTAATATCCCCCTATGAGTGAGCACGCGCAGACCGAGACCGAGGTTGATCCTGAGTCCGGCGAGACGCTTCGGGTGCCATCGGTCGAGAGCCGGTCACAGGTGCACTCCGATGACGGTGAACCGATCAGCGACGAGATGGCCAGCGCCGCGGCCGTGGCCGCCGTGGTCGCGATCCGTCAGGTGGCTCGCGCCTACGCGGCCAATCAGGCCGCGGCCGACGACGAGCTCGAGACGAAGAAGAACGACCGTGCGGGCTTCAGCGCCCCTCGCCGCAATGTGCGCAGGCGTCTGCCCCCGACCTGGACCCAGACGCTGAGGCGCTGAATCGCTGCTGGACACTCTGAGGGCGCCGACAGATCGACTGTCGGCGCCCTCAGCACGTCTGCGGCTCAAGCGGTCCTCGAGCACGGGAGTCGGTGACTATTTCAGCCGGTACTGGTCCTTGGCCGGATCCGCACCGGGTTCGGTGACCACCCGAATCGTGCCGGCCTCGGACCCCGGTGCCGGACCGGTCTCCTCCTCGACGGCTATCGTGGCCAGCCGCGCGTGCCCCTCGGACGCTGCGCCTGCGGCGTCGGCCTGCCCGGAGTCGGCGACCCCGCGTGCGGCACCGCCCATGTCCTCTCCGTAGACGGCCTCACCGCGAGCGACCATTCCGGCCACATCGGAGAGCGTGAGCTGCGGGAGGAACCAGGCCAGGACGAAGGCGACGAGGAAGACCGGGACCATGTACCAGAACGAAGGCGCCAGAGCATCGGCATAGGCGTTGACGACGAGGTCGTGGACCGGATCGGGCAGGCTCGCCACCGACTCCGGGGTCAGAGAGTCCGTCGATGGGGCGCCGGCAGCGGCATTGGCCGCATTCGCCGGCAGGTCGTGCATCGCCTCGGAGATCTTGTCCGCCAGCCGGGAGGTGAAGATCGAACCGAACAGCGCCGTGCCCACCGAGGCCCCGATCTCACGGAAGTAGTTGTTCGTCGAGGTCGCGGTGCCGACCAGCTGCGGGGCCACGGAGTTCTGGATGACCAGGACGATGATCTGCATGACCAGTCCCAGACCGAAGCCCATGGTGAAGATCATGAAGCCGATGAGGACCATCGAGGTCTCGGCCGTCATCGTCGTCATCCACGCCAGTGCGGCCCCGGCGATGAGGGTGCCCAGCAGGGGATAGATCTTGTACTTGCCGGTCTTGGACACGATGATGCCCGAGACGATCGAGGTCAGCATGACACCGGCCATCATCGGCAGCATGAGCAGTCCGGAGCCGGTCACGTCCGTGCCCGCGGCCATCTGCATGAACGTCGGCAGGAACGCCATCGCGGAGAACATGCCCAGCCCGAGCAGCAGGCCGATGACCGTGGAGAGCACGAAGGTCGGGTTCTTGAACAGCCCGACCGGGATGATCGGATTCGACACCTTGGACTCGACGAAGACGAACAGCGCCGCGGCGACGATGGTCCCGATGATCAGCGAGATGATCGTCGGCGAGTTCCAGTCGTAGTCGTGCCCGCCCCAGCTGGTGACGAGGATGAGCTGCGAGGTCGCTGCGACCATGAAGACGATGCCTAGGACATCGACCTTCTGATCGGACCTGTGACTGGGCAGACGCAGAGCGAACAGGGCGATGAGGAACGCGATGATGCCGATCGGCACATTGATCCAGAAGCACCAGCGCCAGTCCATGTGCTGGGTGAAGAACCCGCCGAGCACCGGCCCGAGCACGCTCGAGATGGCGAACAGCCCGCCGAGGGGGCCCATGTACTTTCCGCGCTCACTGGCGGGAATGATGTCGGCGATGATGGCCTGCGAGAGGATCATCAGACCGCCGCCGCCGAGTCCCTGGAACCCGCGCCAGGCGATGAGCTCCCAGAAGTTCTGCGCCATACCGGATCCGAAGGAGCCGACGACGAAGATCGCGATCGCGACCAGGAAGATGATCTTCCTGCCCCACATGTCGCCGAACTTGCCGTAGAGGGGCATGACGATGGTCATCGCCAGCAGGTAGATCGTGACCAGCCAGGCCTGGTGCTCGACGCCGTCGAGCTCGCCGACGATGGTCGGCATCGCTGTGGACACGATCGTCTGATCGAGTGTGGCCAGGAACATCGCGGCCATGAGGGCGCAGAAGATCAGAATGATCGTTCTCTTTGTGAGAACGATCGGTGCCTTCTCCGCAGTCTCGGGTGCTGCACTCATGCCGACTCCTCCTTGAAGATCGTGCGCAGTTCCGTGAAGAGCCCCTCGATGACGGGGGCCGAATCGCCCTCGAATCTGCGCAGCCGGGTGAACGTCGCCTTCAGCGCCATCATCGCCAGTGCGGCGACGGCCTCGGCCCTCAGCGAGACCGGCTCATCGTCCTCGGCGGAGCTGTCGAAGGACGACTCATGGAGGGCGGGTGCCGGCGCCGAGGCGGAGCGGGGCCTGCCGTCGAGGCGGCGTTGGATGATCTGGCGGAAGAGGCGTTCGTTGTTGCCCATC
Source organism: Candidatus Brevibacterium intestinavium (assembly GCA_019117545.1). Lineage (GTDB taxonomy): Bacteria > Actinomycetota > Actinomycetes > Actinomycetales > Brevibacteriaceae > Brevibacterium > Brevibacterium intestinavium. Next base: position 25,261 of record DWZN01000222.1, on the reverse strand, counting down.
CGCGACATCTGCAGCTGCAGCAGCGAAGGGTCCTGCTTGAGCATGAGGTGGTAGCGGTGCACCTCGTCGCGCTTGCTCATCCGAGTGGCGACGATGAGGCCGAGGAGGTGCTCGAGATCGGCGATGAGGCTGCCGTGGGGCCCTCCGGCCTCGAATTCCTCGATCGCCGGCTGGTCCTCCTCGTCGAACACGGTGTCCGCGCGGCCGAGGAGGGCCTCTTCCTTCGACGAGTAGTAGTTGAAGAAGGTCCGACGGGAGACTCCGCAGCGTTCGCAGATATCTTCGACCGTGACGTTGTGATAGCCCTTCTCCAGGGCCAGATCGATGGCGGCGCTGCGCAGGGCCTGACCGCGTTCGCGCTTCTTGCGCTCACGCAGCCCTTCTGCCGGTTCCGAGGGCTGACTGTTCGAACTCAATGACATGAGACTATTGTTGCACTCCGTGCATTTTTGCCTCAAGTGCAAATCGAGTGTTCTGCGGCACACTCACACCCTGTTCGCAGCCCCCGACCGCTTCTGCAGGGCCCCGGTTCTGGTCACAGTCCCGGGTTCGGCAGGACTCAGTACCCGAGCTTCGCGTTGGCCAGAACCGGGACCGCCTCGGCGGCCTTGTCCGCACCGGACAGTTCGAGGTCGACGATCTCGAGGCGCTCGGCCCCGTCGAGCGAGCTGAGGACATGACCGAACGGGTCGGACACGAGGCTGTGCCCGACGCCCGTCGGGCCCTTCTCCGGCACCTCGACCCCCGAGACCTCGGGATCGGCCTGGCCGAGTGCGGCCACGAACATATTCGAATCCAGCGCCCTGGCCCGGGCGAGGATCTCCCACTGCTCGACCTTCCCGGGCCCGGCGCCCCACGCGGCGGCGACCACTGCCAGCCGGGCGCCGCGGCGGCTGAGTTCGGCGAAGAGCTTGGGAAAGCGGATGTCGTAGCACAGGGCCAGACCCACGTCCTCGCCGTCGATGCTGATGACCACCGGCTCCTCCCCCGGTTCCACCGTGTCCGATTCCTTGAATCCGAAGGCGTCGTAGAGGTGGATCTTCGCATAGTCGCGGCGGTCGCCGTCCGGAGTGTAGACGGCGAGGAGATTGATGACCTTATCGGCGGCCGCGCCGAATTCGCCGATGATGACGGTGATGCCGGCTTCGGCGGCCAGCCCCTTGAGAGCGGCCCTCCAGGAATCGGCGTGCTCCTCGGCCATGGCACGCAGGCCCGGGCCGAAGGCCGACATCGTGGCTTCGGGGAAGACGATGAACCGGGCCCCCGCCTCGGCGGCCTCACGGGTGAACGTGCGGACCTTGTCGAGGTTCTCGGGCACCGAGGTGGTCGAGTTGATCTGAGCGAGCGCGAACTTCATTCTGGTCCTCCGGAGAAACGGGCGCTGAGGCGGAGGGCGAGAGCCCACCATGCGGTTCCCCTTCAGGCTATCTCGATCCCGACGGCGGTGGAACCGGGCGTCTCAGGCGAGGAACTCCTCTCCCGGGCGGCCGCCTCGGCGATGTCCGTGGACCCCGATGTAGACGCCGATGGCCGCGACCACGAGGCCGGCACAGACGAGGAACATCCCGCTGCCGCCGGTCAGCGGATAGAGGGCTCCGAGGATCACTGGACCGACGCCCGAACCGGCATCGAGGAGGAGGAAGAAGGACGCGGTGGCAACGGGCACGCGATTCATCGGCACCGATTTGACGGTGATGGCCTGCAGACACGGCATGAGTGAGCCGAAGCCGAGGCCGATGAGCACTCCGGCGAGGACGATTCCCGGCATCGTCGGCCACAGCGCCAGCAGGATGTTGCCGGCGATATCGCAGGCGAAGACCGGGAAGATCACCGCATTGTCGCCGAGGGTGTCCTGCAGTCGGCCGACGAAGAGGCGGGCGACCAGCGAGGCCACGGCGAAGGCGACGAAGAACAGAGAGGCAGCGGGTGCGACACCGTGCTCGGCGGCATAGCCGGCGAGGAACACGAGAGCGGCGGCATAGGCGGTGCCGGCCAGCAGCATGACCGAACCGATCCGCAATCCGTCCCGATCGACGAGGGTGGCGAGCTTGAGATGCCATTTCGTCCGCCGCTGGTAGTCGCTGATCTCCTGAGCCGGGAGTCGGATGAGGATGCAGGCCAGAAGGGCGATGACGGACATGAACGCCGAGGCGAGGAAGAGCATCGCGAAGTCGAACTCGCGGGGAAGGACCACCCCCAGATAGGGCCCGAGCGCCGTCGACAGTGTCGTGGCGGTTCCGAAGTAGCCCGTGCCCTCACCCCGCCTGGGAGCGGGGATGATGCTCTGGATGGCCGTCATGATCGCGGTGTTGCCGGCCCCGAAGGCGATCCCGTGGACGATCCGCAGACCGATGAGGACGGTGAGGCTGTCGGCGACCAGGTACGCCAACGAGGCGAGCACCGAGACCGCCATCGTGATGATGAGCAGTCTGCGACGGCCGATGAAATCGAGGTACTTACCGGTGATCACCCTGGCGACCACGGCGCCGAGGACGAACGCCGATGATGCGAATCCGGCGGCCGCCTCGCCGGCGGAGAACCGGGCCACGGCATAGCCGGCCATGGACGTCATCAGCAGGTAGAACACCATCGACATCGACAGGTTGAGACCGATTCCGACGATGAAATCCTTCGTCCACAGCTTCGCTCTTGCCACTGGAGATCGGTCTCACTTTCTGCTGCGTGTCGGGAACAGAGACAGACTAACCGGTCCGGGCCGAGGACGGGCTCCGGTCCATCTCGAACGTGACGCAGATCGCGATAGGGTGGGTCCCATGACCCAGAAGAGAATCCCTTCCGCCGTCGACGCCGTCGCCGAGGACTACGTCGACGACATGCTCGCCCTCTCCCCCTCTCTCGCCCTCTATCTGGGCCTCGACGGCGCGACCGGCTTCGATGACTTCTCCCCCGCCGGTCTCTCAGCACTCAACGATCTCACCGTGGACACGCTCTCACGCTTGGACGAGGCCGCGGCGGGATCCGAGCTCGATGAGGTCGATCTCGTCACCGTCGATGCGATGCGCGATCGCCTCGGAGTCGACCGGGACTCCTTCGACGCCGGGATCAAGCATGCCAGCCTCAATGTCATCGAGTCCCCGCTGCAGCAGGCCCGCGACGCCTTCGACCTGATGCCGACCTCGACGGTCGCGGACTGGGAGACCATCTCGACCACTCTGGCCGCGATTCCGACCTCGCTGGCCGGCTACCAGGAGTCCCTGACGCTGGCGCGGGAGAACGGCCGGGTCGCCGCCCGGCTCCAGATCGAGAAGGTCATCGAACAGGCTCGCGCACTGGCGGCACCCGGCAGCAGCTTCGACCGGCTCGTCGCCGACGCCACCGAGGCCCCTGCGCCTCTGCGCTCGGATCTGAGCGCCCGTGCCGAGGCCGCGCGTGAGTCCGCATCGGACCTGGCCGATTTCCTCGGTTCGCAGCTGCTGCCCGCCGCCGGTGAGAACGAGGCCTGCGGCCGGGAGGACTATGGTCTCCACTCACGGGACTTCCTCGGCGCCGAGGTGGACTTCGACGAGACCTACGAATGGGGGCTCGAGGAGCTCGCCCGCATCGATGCCGAACAGCGTGAGGTGGCCGCCAGGATCATGCCCGGAGCCGATCTGTTCGAGGTCATGGAGGCCCTGAACAACGATCCCGAGCGCAGCCTGCACGGCACCGAGGCCCTGCGGAGGTGGATGCAGCAGGCCGCCGACGAGGCGATCACCGAGCTCGGCCGGTCCCACTTCGACATCCCCGAACCCGTGCGGACGATCGAATGCATGATCGCGCCCTCGGCCACCGGCGGCATCTACTACACGGGCCCGACCGATGACTTCTCCCGCCCGGGTCGCATGTGGTGGTCGGTGCCGGAGGGCGTGAGCGAGTTCGCCACCTGGCAGGAGAAGACGACGGTCTACCACGAGGGAGTGCCCGGCCATCACCTGCAGATCGGTCAGGCCACCTATGTCTCCGACACCCTCAATCGCTGGCGCCGCCTCATGTGCTGGGTGTCCGGGCACGGTGAGGGCTGGGCGCTGTACGCGGAGAGGCTCATGGCCGATCTCGGGTTCCTCGACGACCCCGGCGACTACCTGGGCATGCTCGATTCGCAGCGCCTGCGAGCGGCCCGCGTGGTCCTCGACATCGGCTTCCACCTCGGGCTGAAGGCCCCGACCGGCCTCGGCGGCGGGATCTGGGATCGGCAGAAGGCCTGGCAGTTCCTCACCGACAACGTGGCCATGGATCGGTCCTTCCTGGCCTTCGAACTCGACCGCTACCTCGGATGGCCCGGTCAGGCTCCGAGCTACAAGATCGGTCAGCGCCTGTGGGAGCAGTTCCGCGACGAGGCGAAGGCCTCCGCCGGGGCCGACTTCGATCTCAAGGCCTTCCACACCCGGGCTCTGAACCTCGGATCGGTCGGGCTCGACACGCTCGGTGCCGCGATGCGGCGCGCGCAGTGAAGCGAGGTTCCCGAGATGACAGATGAGGCTCCGCGTTCGGAGACCGTGCGGGTCACCGAGGTGCTGCGCAACGAGATCATCGATGGCCACCGGCAGCCGGGAGAGAAGCTCGTCGAGCGCAATCTCGCGACCGAGCTCGGTGTCTCCCGCGTGCCCATCCGGGAGGCGCTGAAGAAGCTCGCTTCCGAAGGATTGGTGACGAACCGCCCGAACACCTGGTCCACGGTCCGGGTGTTCTCCCCCAGCGACATCGCCGACCTCAACGAGGTGCGCACGGTCTTCGACGTGCTCGCCTTCGAGCTGGCGGCCCAGCGGCACACCCGTGAGGGGCTGGCCCGCCTCGAGGCCACGATGCTCAAGGGCCGACAGCTGTCGGAGGCCGGAGAGGTCGTCGGCGCTCACAGGTGCGCGGCCGAGTTCCACGCCATCGTCACCGAGCTCTCGGGCAATGAGCTGCTGGCCGAGATCGGAGCGCTGCTCGACTCGCGGATGCGCTGGCAGCTGAGCCAGCACGATGATCTCGATGTCGTCGCCGCCGAGCACGCTGAGCTCTTCGAGGCGATCGCCCGACGCGACCAGGCGCAGGCGGGAGCCCTGGCCGCCAGTCATCTGAGGACGAGTCAGGACCAGCACGAGAAGCACTCGAGACGGCTGGCCCGGCTCGCCGAAGATGAGGCTCAGGGCGAGGGCGACTGAACCTCAGCTCTCGGCTTCGACGTCCTGGGCCGTCGGATCCCATTTCACGATGCCCACTGCGATGGCCCCGGCCAGCGGGGCGCAGGCCACGATCCAGAACACGCCCGTGCCCAAGGAGGCCGCGAGGATCGGGAACATGATGAGCGAGACGATCGAGAAGGCCCGGAGCACGGACTGATTGAACCCGATGCCGATTCCGCGCAGCCTCGTCGGATAGGACAGTGTCGCGTAGTTCATGAGGTTCGCACCCGGACCGCCGGCCTGGGCGAAGACGAAGGCCGAGAGCATGGCCACGGAGACGAGGACGAGGGCCCCGTTCGGGATGCCGACGATCGCCAGCAGCCCCAGCGACAGCGCCTGGATCGCGAAACCGTACAGGGTGAGCCGTCGAGTGCCGAAGCGGTTGACGATGCTCATCCCGAGCAGGCCTCCGATGGTGCCGAAGCCGAGGTTGATGATCAGCGAGGACACGATCGTGATCAGCGGTGTCTGGTGGAACAGGGTGGTGATGATCAGCGGTGTGCCGTAGGCGACGGCGTTGTAGCCGAAGGTCGAGAACACGGACACGCAGAGGGCCACGATGGTGCGCACTCGGTAACGCGGTGCGAAGAGTTCGGCGAACCCGCTCCACCTTCCGCCCTTGACCGGCTCGGCCGAAGCTGCGGTCGGGTCCCGATCCTCGACCGGTGCCAGTTCGACATCGAGGTTGTGGTGGGAGCGCATGACATCGACGGCGGCCCGCAGATCCCCCTGGTTGGCCAGCCATTCGGGAGATTCTGCGAGGTAGCGACGGCGCACGAGGAGCACGATGAGTGCGGGAACGGCACCGAATCCGACGACGATGCGCCACAGGATCGCGTGCTGCTCATAGGGCAGGGTGACGAAGATGATGAGGACGACGAGGTAACCGACACCGGTGGCGAAGTACCAGGCCGGTGACCAGGCATTGACACGCTGCGAGCGGTTGCCTCTGCCCTTGAGCTTGGAGAATTCGGCGAGGAAGGCCATGGCCACCGGGAGATCGAGTCCGACGCCGATGCCCATGACGAAGCGGAAGACGATGAGCACCCATTCGTTCGGGGCCACGGCGCAGCCGAGCGCCGCCACGACGAAGAAGACCATATCGGCCATGAACAGCCGGTAACGGCCGAACCGGTCGACGAGGTAGCCGCCGAAGAGGGCGCCGATGACCGCGCCGACCATGATCGAGGCATTGACGAGTCCGGTCATGAACCCGCTGAGGCCGAACTGCTCCTGGATGGCCGTGATGCCGAAGGCCAACGAGGAGAAGTCATAGGCGTCCATGAAGATTCCGCCGAGGGCGAGGATGATCACAGCCGTCGTCTTCGTTCCCTGGGAGCCGAATTCGGCGAGCACCGCGTGGATGTCCGAGGCCGTGCGCACAACCCGCGGGGACTGCGGGTCGGCCGTTCCCGACGGAGCGGACCCAGACGGTGCGTGCGCGGGGGCGGGTGATGTCTGCGCCGAATCGGCGCGGTCGTCTGTCGAAGTCACAGTCGACCAGTATGCTCTCGGCACCAGGAGCGGGCTCGCACGACCGTCACAGTTCGTCACCGGCGGGCGGCCTCGTCACCGGCCCGAGGCAACGGCGTCGCCGGGCGGCCACCACGGCACCTGTGACCGAATCGTGCAGACGACCGCGCCTGCGATCCGGACGCGCCGAGGTGACCTGTTTCGCTGAACAATCCGTGCGCCGACGCCGAGCCCGGAGACGCACCGCGTCACGACTCGCCTCCGTCGGTCACTTCGTGTCACACGGTGCCGCCTTGTGACGCCTGAGACTCCAGGCCGGGCTTGCGGCTTGCAAAGATCGGCGGCAACGACGAACATCAGCTGTAGCGATCCTCCGATCCCGTGACAGGCGGATTGTGATCCGGATCGCTCAACACATCATCTGCGGTGAAGGAGTGACGACAGTGGCAGACATGTGCCCTGCGGCGGTGGACCCAGCCTCGCCGGAAGCCCTCCGGGAGACGTTCTCCCGCTTTCCCCAGGGAGTCGCTCTCATCGCCGCCGAGGTCGACGGAGCCCCGGTCGGCCTCGTGGCCTCCACACTGACCGCCGGGGTCTCCCTCGCCCCTCCGCTGGTCAGCGTCGCGATCCAGAATTCCTCGACCACCTGGCCCGCACTGCGCCGGGCGACCGAACTGGGCATCTCACTGCTGAGCACGGAACAGCAGACGCTGGCCAGGCAGCTCGCGTCGAAGGACCACGCCCGACGCTTCAGCGGCGTCGACCCCGAGGTCAGCGCCGATGGCGCCCTGACCATCCCGGGCAGTTCGACCCTGCTGTGGACCCGGCACTACAGCGAGTTCGCAGCCGGCGATCACACCGTGGCCCTGCTGGAGATCCTCGGCACCCGCAGCGAGGAAGGGCCCGAAGCCCTCGTGTTCCATCGCAGTCAGTTCAAGGGTCTGCGTGTGTCCTGACCTCGTCACAGGCGCACCTCGGACCGCTCACCTTCGTCACCGCCGACGGGTGCCCTCCACCCTTGACCTGGATTCGAAGACGTGTTCGAATTGAGCCATGAGGTGGAACGAGCTGACCGGCGAATCGGGCCCGTCGACCCCCGACCTGTTCGGGGTCAAAGGACTCATCCGCACGGTCCGAACACCGGAGTTCTCAGCGGTCACCTTCCACGAGGTGCTTGCGAAATCGGCGCTCAACAAGGTCCCCCGATCGAGCTCGATGCCCTTCACCTGGACGATCAATCCCTACCGCGGCTGCTCACACGCCTGCGTCTACTGCTTCGCCCGCAGCACCCATCGCTACCTCGACCTCGACGCCGGCACCGACTTCGATCGCCAGGTCATCGTCAAGGTCAACATCGCCGAGGTGCTCGCCGCGGAGCTGGCGCGGCCGAAATGGGCCCACGAGCATGTCGCACTGGGCACGAACACCGATCCCTATCAGCGGGCAGAGGGACGCTATGGCCTCATGCCCGGGATCATCACCGCCCTGGCCGAACGGTCGACGCCGCTGTCGATCCTGACCAAGGGCACCCTCCTGCGTCGCGATCTGCCTCTTCTGTCGCGGGTCGCCGAGGACACTCCGGTCGAGATCAGCATGTCGATCGCCGTCCATGACGACGCTCTGCAGCAGGGCATCGAACCCGGCACCCCGACGACGAAGGCGCGACTGGCCACCGTGCGCGCCGCCGCCGAACTCGGCTTCGACGTCACGGTGTTCATGATGCCGATCCTGCCGAAGCTCACCGATTCCCACGAGCACCTCGATTCGGCACTTTGTGCGATCAGGGAGGCCGGGGCCGCCCGAGTCGTCTACGGTCCGCTGCATCTGCGGCCGGGAGCACGAGAGTGGTTCTTCACCTGGCTCGAACACGAACACCCAGAGCTCCTGCCCCGCTATCGCAGGATGTACGCCACTTCGTCCTATGCCTCGAAGGAGTACCGTCGTTGGCTCGCCGAGCGCATCGATCCCCTCATCGACCGCTATGGGCTGCGCGGATCGGGTGATGGGGCCCCTCCGTCCGAATCCCGCCGACGAGGACGCAGTCGCCCGGAGTCCGCGACGACCGTTGACTCCCCTGCCGCGGGACTGTCCCCACCTGCCCAACAGGCCCTGTTCTGAACCGAGGACGGCCAGGCTCGATTCCCTGCGAACAGGCACCACGGTCTGCCTGCGGACACGGGCGGGCGGAATAACCTCGGCAAGATCGCAGTTGCTCCTGTCATGAGGATCGAGATCTGGTCGGACATCGCCTGTCCCTGGTGCTATATCGGCAAACGTCGCTTCGAAACAGCCCTCGACGGCTTCGCCCACCGGGACGAGGTCGAGGTGATCTGGCGCAGCTTCCAGCTCGATCCGAGCCTGCCCGATCACTTCGACGGGACCGAGACCGAGTACCTCAGCCAGACCAAGGGCATGCCGGCCGATCAGGTGCGACAGATGTTCGACCAGGTCAGCCGCCAGGCGGCCGAGGAAGGCCTCGACTACGACTTCGATGCGATAGTCGTCGCCAACAGCTTCATCGCCCACCGGTTCCTGCACTTCGCCCGCGCTCACGGGCTCATGCCCGAAGCGAAGGAGGCTCTCCTGTCGGGGCATTTCGAGAAGGGCCGGGACATCGGCGACATCGCCTACCTCGCCGAAGTGGGCGCCTCACTCGGCCTCGATGCCGCACAGATCCGCCGGGTCCTCGAGTCCGAGGAGTTCACAGCCGAGGTCAGGGCCGATATCAGTGAGGCCAGGGCTCTGGGCGCCACCGGCGTCCCGTTCTTCGTCATCGACCGCAGATACGCGATCTCCGGGGCCCAGCCGACGGCCGTCTTCGCCGAAGCCCTCGAGACCGCCTGGAGCGAGAATCAGAAGATCGCCGTGCTCGCCGGCGGCGGCAGCGATGACAGCCGGGAAAGCGGCGAAGGCGCGGTCTGCGGCCCCGACGGCTGCGACTGAAGCCCGCGCCTGCGACTGAAGCCTGCGGTCGCCTCCGCAGATCAGCACACTCGGTCAGCAGCGGAACACATCAGGGCAGCATTCGGATGCCCCACGGCGCCGTCGACGCCGATCAGGCCACCGCGCACTCAGCATGATCTCGGACATCGCCACCTCGAACGAGGCGAGGCGATCCCTGCCACTGTCTGAACCTCCGCCCGGTGGCCCGGCGCGCGGCCACAGCGGACACGCACCGGCGACCGCAGTTCTTCCACGCCTCGGCACTGACGGCTAAGGTGAAGTGACTATGGACAGTTCATCGGTCTCGCTCAGCGGCTTCCTCAGCAGCAGCAGTGCCCTCGAGGTCGAACTGCTTCTGGCCAGCTTCGTGCTGTGCTCGCTCATCGGCTTCGAGCGTCAGTTCCGGCAGAAGGCCGCCGGCTACCGCACGCACGTGCTCGTGGGCATCGGCACCTGCGCGTTCACGCTGGTCTCGGCCTACGGCTTCGCCGGGGTGCTCGACAGCGACATCCGGCTCGACCCGTCCCGGATCGCCGCCCAGATCGTGTCCGGCATCGGCTTCCTCGGCGCCGGAGTCATCTTCAAGGGCCGCAATATGGTCCGGGGGCTGACCACGGCGGCAACGATCTGGGTCACCGCCGCCGTCGGCATGGCCTGCGGAGCGGGGATGCTTTCTCTGGCGACCGCTCTGACCGGACTGCACCTGTTCACGCTCTTCGTCATCGCACCGCTGATCCGCAAACTGCCCAACAGCGACCACGGCCGACTTCTGCGCATCACCTATCGGGACGGGGAAGGAGTTCTGCGCGACATCCTGGGGCTGGCGAGCCGGATGGGGTTCGCCAACACGATCGTCGATTCACGGAAGTTCGAGGCCGACGACGGGGTGCGCATGGTCAGGATCGACGTGAAGTTCGAGGGCAAGCGTCCGCTGCACCTGCTCGTCGCCCCGCTCATGGATGTGACCGGAGTCGACACGGTCAGCATGCGCGAGGATCGAGTCCATTCGGTCGACGACGACGGCGATTCGGTCTGAGTCCGGACCACCGCCTCCCAAGGATCGGACCAGGCTCTGCAGTCGCCCCCGCCCTCAGTAGTCGATGCGCGAGAGCAGGCCCTCGATGCCGGCGCGGACGCGTTGGCGCGATCGATCGCCGAAGATCGCTGACTGCACCACGGCCCCCTGGATCATTGCGAGGATCGCCGGCACCAGCTCCTCGGCCCGGTCCCGCGCGGATTCGAGCCCCGCGCCGCGGGCCTCATGCAGGTAGCTGGCGAGGTAGACGCTGAACTCCTCGACCAGGGACTCGAAGATCGTGGCGGCGAAGCCCGCGAACTCCTCGTCGAAGGAGGCCTCAGCCCAGACCTGGACGAGGATCGATGAGAACGGGTTGTCGATCAGCAGGGAGTCGAGCAGCTCGATGAACACCTCCGACGGAGGTGTCACCTCGCTTCCCGCCCTGGCCGTCTCGAGCACGGCGATGCGCGGCTCCATCACCCGGCGACCGACGTCGACCATGAGTTCGGACTTCGACGCGTAGTAGACGTAGACCGCACCCGCCGACAGTCCCGCCTCTTTGACGATATCGGCCATCGAGGCCCCGCTGAAGCCCTTGCGCGCAAAGCACGACAGCGCGGCGTCTTGGATCCGCCGACGCATCGACTGCTTGTGCTCCTCGGTGACCTTCGGCACCCGACCTCCTGAAAACGAATGACTGTTCTTGATCAATCCTAGTCCATGGTTTCATAATGAACGAGTATTCGTTTTCTATGATTGGACGGACATGACCACGAAGATCCTCAGCCGAGACGCGAGCGCACGCCGACAGCGCGAAGCACCGGACTCGGCGTCGAAGCAGCCCGCCTCCCCGCAGCTCGGGCGAGCGATCACGATCGCTGTGGTCGCTGCCGCAATCGTCAGCCTCATCCTCCTGGCCTTCAGCTGGCCGAGTGTGACGTCCGACCCCGAGGACCTGCCGGTCGCCGCCGTCGGCGACCAAGAGCAGATCGACCAGATCACGGACCACGCACCCGAGGGGATGCTCGATGTCCACCGGGTCGATTCGAGGCAGGAGGCGGTGCAGCTCATCCGCGAGCGTGAGGTCTATGGCGCCTTCGTCGTCGACAAGGACGATCCGGAGATCCTCACGGCCGAGGCGGCCTCGACCGCCGTGGCTCAGCAGCTTTCGACCATCGGCTCGGCGATGCAGCAGAAGATCGACGATCAGGTCATCTCCGGTCTGCAGGAGGGCACCGAGAAGATGCAGAAGCAGATGGAGAAGGCAGTCACCGCCGCCGCGGCCGGCCGGGCCCCGTCCCAGGCAGACGGCGCTGGTGAGGACGCCGGCGCGGACGCCTCGGCGATGGAGGCGCCGCAGGTGAAGATCACCGAGGTCGTGCCGCTGTCGGATGACGATCCCTCCGGCGCGGGTCTGGCGATCGCCGGTCTGCCCCTGACCATCGGCGGAATCGTCGGTGGTGTGCTCACCAGCATGGGCATCCGCTCCCGGCGGATGCGCGCGGTCGGCACGCTCGTCTACGGCGCCGTCGGCGGTGTGGCTCTGGGACTGATCATGCAGACCTGGTTCGGCATCCTCCAGGGCGACTTCGGGCTCAACGCGCTCGCGATCGGATTGTCCATCGCGGCCACAGCCGGGCTCATCAATGGATTCGTCTCCCTCATCGGGCCCGCCGGCATCGGCATCGGGGCGGTGCTCACGATGTTCATCGGCAACCCGATCGCCTCGCTCAACCAGCCCAAGGAGTTCCTCGTCGGGGCCTGGGGCGATATCGGACAGTTCTTCGTCCCCGGTGCGGCGGGCACTCTGCTGCGCGACCTGTCCTACTTCCCCGATGCCGCCGTGGGACTGCAGTGGTGGGTGCTTATCGCCTGGTTCGTCGTCGGCATCGCTCTCATCCTCATCGGCCATCTCATCGCACACAGAAGGACGACGACCTCGGCTCACTGAGACCGACCGCAGAGACGACCGGCATCCGTCGACGACGACCCGGTCGGTCCCAGACGACCCTGGTCATCGTTTCGCCCGAGGACTAGGCTCGATGGCAGACAGTGGTCTCAGCCGTCGAGACTCAAGAGGAGGTCGTCGTGCAGAACCCGAACAGCGCTCCGACAAGTGTGGAACCGGACTCCGCCGTCGCTGGACGGTTGGGACGACCAGGTGATGTCACGATCTGCCGCACCTGCGGTGTGGAGACGACGACACCGCCTCCGGCGCTGTGCCCGATCTGCGACGACGAGCGGCAGTGGGTGCCGACGACCGGCCAGCAGTGGACGACGAGGCAGGAGCTCGAGGACGAGGGCCACCGCCTCGTCATCGAGAACAGGGAACCGGGGATCTTCGCCCTCAGGGTCACTCCGCGGCTCGGGATCGGCCAGACCTGCTATCTGGTGTGCACGGAGGCGGGAAATCTGCTGTTCGACGTCCCCGCCTACATCGACGACGAGGCCATCGCCCGGGTCCGCGAACTCGGCGGCATCACCGCCATCGCGGCCAGTCATCCGCATATGTTCGGAACTCAGCTGGAGTGGAGTGCGGCGTTCGACGGTGCCGCGGTCTTCGTCTGCCGCGCCGATGCCGACTGGGTGCAGAGGACGAGTCCCGGCATCACCACCTACTTCCATGAAGCGGCCCCGCTGCCCGATGTCCAGCTGCGCCGCACCGGCGGACACTTCGCGGGCAGTGCTGTGGCCGTGTGGCCGGGTGAGGACGGAGCCGGAGTCATGCTCAGCGGTGATTCCATCGGACCGGTGGCTCGGGACGGCTGGGTGACCTTCATGCGCAGCTTCCCGAACTATCTGCCGCTCTCGGCCGCTGTGGTCAGACGCATCGCCGCCTCAGTGGACGATCTCGAGTTCGATCGGATGTACGGCAACTTCGGTCAGCACATCCCACACGGTGCCCATCGCGCCGTGCAGACCTCGGCCGAACGCTACGCCGAATGGGTCTCCGGCGAATACGATCACCTCACCTGAGGCGCCGACTGTCCGCACGGATGGCCGGCTCAGCGGGATCGGAACTGTGCGGTGATCGGGCAGTCGAAGGGATCGGCCTCGCCGAGCCCCACCCGGTTGAGGTAGCGGATGATGATCCGATAGGACTCGAGGAGCGTCGTCTCCGTGTACGCGATGTCCTTCTGTCGGCAGTACTCGCGCACCATCGGCTGGACCTTGTGCAGGTTGACGCTCGGCATGCTCGGGAACAGGTGGTGCTCGATCTGGTAGTTGAGCCCGCCCATGAGGAACCCCATCGGGCGTCCGCCCGAGATATTGCGCGACATCAGCGTCTGACGTCGCAGGAAGTCGATCTTGACGTCTTTGGGCACGATCGGCTGTCCCTTGTGGTTGGGGGCGAAGGAACCGCCCATATGGACCCCGAACACGGCGACCTGGACGATGAGGAAGACACAGCCGATCAGCGGTCCCGCGGCCCAGATCGCAAGCACGGGGAACCCGAGGAGCCGGATCGCGATGAGCACGCCTTCGACCCATCGCCGTTTGATCGACGACTGGCCGCGGATGATCGCCGCCACCGAGTTCACATGCAGCTGCAGTCCGGCCAGCGTCAGCAGAGGCAGGAAGAACCATCCCTGTCTGGCGGCGAACCATTTGGCGAAACCGGTCCGCTCACGGGCGTCCTCGGCGACGAAGACGAGTGCGCCGGGCGCGATGTCACCGTCGACGCCGGCCTTGTTCGGGTTGGCGTGGTGCAGCGCGTTGTGCTTCTTCAGCCACCATCCGTAGCTGAGGCCGATGAACAGGTCGCCGATGACCGTCGACACCCACTCCCCCGCCTTTCGACTGGAGAAGATCTGTCGGTGGGCCGCATCGTGGGCGACATAGGCCGTCTGGGTGAACAGCGCACCGAAGACGACTGCGGTGGCCAACTGCCACCAGCTCTGTCCGATGAGGAAGAGCATCGTCAACGCCGCCGCATAACCGAGGCCGAGGAGGCAGAACCGCAGCAGATTCCATCCCGGACGCCTGGCGAGGAGACCGGCTTCCTTGACCTGTGCCATGAGGGCGCTGAAGTCGCTTGTGAACTCCTGCTGCTTGGTGCCCCGGCTGGCACGCCTGCGTTCGAGCACCTCGGTGCGGGTGGCGGGATCCGGGGCGGGAGTCGGCAAGGGGGTGCTGCGCACTTCGGTCGGGTTCATACCCTCAACGCTAGGGTGCCGGCGCCCATTGCGCGTCACCCTGTGGAGCGGTTTTCGACCCCCTACCCTGGTAGGGGTCGCGGCGACGCAGCAGAAGCCGGAGCGGGTCACGTGGCCGCAGAATCGCTCAGCCCTGGGTGCCGGGCACGATCAGTCCCGATTCGTAGGCGGCGATGACGGCTTGGGCCCGATCCCTGGCGTCGAGTTTGTACAGGATGCGGGAGACGTGCGTCTTCACCGTCTGCACGGCGATGACCAGCCGGGCCGCGATCTCCGAATTGGATTCGCCGCGAGCGACGAGCACGAGGATCTCCCGTTCGCGGTCCGTCAGGTCCGGCAGCGTGGAAGGCGTCGAGGTCTCAGACGCAGCGGGAGTCGCGGCGAAGTGCTCGATGACCCGTTTGGTCACGCTCGGGGCCAGCAGTCCGTCCCCCGAGGCCACGACGCGCACCGCCTCGGCGAGCTCATTGGGAGGAGCGTCCTTGAGGAGGAATCCGCTGGCCCCGGCTCGGATCGCATCGAAGACGTAGTCATCGATGTCGAAGGTGGTGAGCATGATGATCCGCGGCCCCGTCGCCGAGGCGGATCGCGCGTTCGCGACGATCGTCCGTGTCGCCTCGATGCCGTCCATCGTCGGCATGCGCACATCCATGAGGACGATATCGGGCTCGCAGTCGGCCACCATTCTCACGCATTCCTCGCCGTCCTGGGCCTGTCCGATGATTTCGAGATCGGGATGGGCGTCGAGCAGGGCGGCGAAGCCGGCCCGGACCATGGCCTGGTCATCGGCGATGACGATGCGAATCATGCCCGCTCCTGTCTGTCCCCGGTCAGGGGCTTTGCCAGGCTCAGCGGCAGCACGGCTTCGACTTCGAATCCGCCCGCAGCCGTCCGGCGGCTGCGGATCTCGCCGCCGACGGATCCGGCGCGTTCGCGCATGCCCACCAGCCCCTGTCCGCGGTGCGATTCGTTCAGGGCGGACTCGGTGGGCCCTTCCCCGGCGGTATTGGTCACCGAGATCCGGACCGTGCCGCCGCCGCTGCTGATCCTGATCGCGATGTCCGAGTTCCGGGCGTGCCGGATCGCGTTGCTCAGTGCCTCTTGGACGATGCGGTATCCGGCCAACCCGATGCTCTCGCGCAGACCGGCGTCGATCGCCTCTCCGCTGCGCTCGAAGGTGACTCTCACTCCCGCCTGTCGGGTCTTGTCGACGAGCGTCTCGACATCGGACAGCTTCGGCTGCGGGGCCAGTTCGTGCGTCGAGTCGTCGTTGCGCAGCACGCTGAGCAGACCGCGCATCTCCGTCAGCGCGGCACGCGCGGAGGTCGAGATGTCTTCGAATTCCTTCGCCACCTCGACGTCGAGCCCGGCATGGCGGACCGGTGCGCTGGAGGCTTGGATATTGATGATCGACATGCTGTGGGCGACGATATCGTGCAGTTCGCGTGCGATTCGGGCCTTCTCCTCGATGGTCACGCGCTTCGAATGCTCTTCGGCAGTGTTCTCCTTCTCCTGCAGAAGCTGGGAGCGGATGAGCTGCCACTGCTGGACGATGACTGCGGCGACATAGACGCCGCCGGCGATGCAGGCGTAGATCATGATGTTGATGATCGCCGCGTCCGAGGGTGCGCGGTCGAGGGCGAAGTGGCCGATCACAGCAGCGATCGAGGACCCGCCGATGCTGCCGAGCAGGGCCGAGAGCGCGATGCCCCAGTGGGCGCGGAGACCGAGAACGGCGATGACCAAGACCTCGGTGATCATCGCCGGGACCATCCACGGCCAAGGCTCGACGGAGACCTCTGCCACGATCAGCGGCAGCACGGCGCAGACGAAGGACGAGAGGATCGCGCCGAAGAGCGGGCGCAGCATGGACAGCGGCATCGTTCCGGCGTGGATGACGGTGAGGCCGAAGGCCAAAGCCACAGGAGCATCGTAGACTCCCGCGGCGATCGAGGATTGGACAGCCAGCATGCCGATCGCCGCGATGACCACGACGATCCATGCCAGAGCAGTGGGATTGAGTCTGCGATCGGCGGGCAGGAATCTGCCGAACACCTGATTGACCACCACAGGAACCGGCTCCCTTCCGTGCGCTCGGCCGACTGATGTGATCATCGAACCTCGCCGCTGCTTGCATCGACAGTAGCAAACAGCCGACCGGCGCGGACTCGGGCAATGCCCAGACGGCGGCCTCCGCCGCGGGAGCGGGACTCAGTCCCTCGTTTCCGCCAAGTGCCCTGCCTCGGACCCGTACACGCCGATGCTCGGATCTCGGGAAGCGACGAGACGCGGGTGAGACATGCGCTAATTTGGTCCGGTGCTCGGTCAGCACCGCCGACCGTGCGAGAGTAGTCCCTGAACGGAGGAGAAGGAATGAGTGCCGAGCTGATCTGCGTGATCGTCCTCGGTCTGATGTTCGTCATCGGAACGTGGAGAGACCTCAATATGGGGCTTCTCGGCTTCATCGCCGCGGCCGGTGTCGGAGGGCTCGTGCTCGACCAGGCGCCCGAGGAGTTCCTGGCGGGATTCCCCGTCGATCTCTTCCTCACTCTCGTCGGCCTCACCTACCTGTTCGGCTTCGCGCAGAACAACGGCGTCATCGATGTCATCGTGCGCTGGTGTGTGCGCATCGTCGGCGGACGCACTGGCCTGATGCCGTGGATATTCTTCGCACTGACCGCGATCCTCATCGCCCTCGGCGCGCTCTTCGCCGTGGCCATCATCGCGCCGTTGGCGCTGTCCTTCGCCCGCAGGCACCGGATCAACCAGTTCATGACCGGCCTGCTCGTCGTCCACGGGGCACTGGCCGGCGCGTTCTCGCCGATCAGTGTCTACGGCATCTTCATCAACGACTACCTGGCGAAGAACGGGCTCACCCCGACTCCGGTGTCGCTGTTCTTCGCGCCACTGGTCTTCAATCTCGTGTTCGCGATCGCCGTCTACCTCGTCCTGCACCGCCGCCCCGGTCTGCGCGCCGAGGCCGATGACGAGCTCTCACCGGATGCTGCCGTGCCCGCACCCGAGGGTGGAGCCGCCTCGGCGGTTCGATCGGGTGCCTCCGTCACCGCGGAAGCGACGGTGAGGCTGGAACGGTCCCAGATCCCGACGCTGATCGGACTGATCGCGATGGCCCTGTCAGTGATCGTCTTCGGTTGGGACGTCGGCGTCGTGACCATCACGATCTCGGCAGTGCTGGCCGCAATCGACCCGGAGGCGGGCAGGGCAGCGATGTCGAAGGTCTCATGGTCGGTCGTCGTCCTCATCTCCGGTGTCCTGACCTACATCGCCGTGCTGCAGGAGGCCGGCACCGTCGAATGGGTCTCCGCCGGGATCTCGGCGATCGGCATTCCTCTGCTCGCCGCGCTGCTGCTGTTCTACATGTCCGGGCTGATCTCGGCGCTGGCCTCGTCACTGGCGATCATCGGCGTGGTCATCGCCCTGGCCGTTCCCTTCCTCGAATCCGGGGATGTCCATGTCGGCGGCTTCGTCGCGGCCCTGGCGATCGCCGCGACCATCGTCGACATCAGCCCGTTCTCGACCAACGGCGCGATGCTGCTGGCCAACGTCCATCCCGCGATCCGTGACCGCTACTACCGGCAGATGATCGGCTATGCCGGTCTGATGTGCCTCATCGGTCCCGGCCTGGCCTGGGTGGTGGCCGCAGTGCCTACCTGGCTCGCCGGCTGAGTCCTCGTCCCCCGGTCGGCTACATCCGGCCGGTGGTCGTGAAGTTCTCGTGCCAGGACAGAGCCTCGCCCAGCAGGTGCGGAGTGTGCCGGCCGTGCGGGTTCGCCGCGATCGCCCGCTCGAGGTAGTCGGTCAGCCGTTCGCGGTAGTCGGGGTGGGCGCACCGGTCGATGATCCTCCTCGCCCGCGCCACGGGTGAGAGTCCGCGCAGATCGGCCAGTCCCTGTTCGGTGACGAGGATCTGGGTGTCGTGCTCGGTGTGGTCGATGTGGCTGGCGAAGGGCACGATCGTGGAGATCGCACCGTTCTTGGCCACCGAGTTCGACACGAAGAAGTCCAGGTAGGCGTTGCGCGCGAAATCCCCGGAGCCGCCGATGCCGTTGATGATCGACGAACCCATCACATGGGTGGAGTTGACGTTGCCGTAGATATCGGCCTCGACCATTCCGTTGATCGCGATGACGCCGAGGCGGCGGATGGCTTCGGGATGGTTCGACATCTCCTGCGTCCGCAGCAGGATCCGACCCTTGTAGGACTCGATGTTCTCGTTGAAATGGGCCGCCCGTTCGGCCGACAGTGAGAACGCGGTGGCCGAGACCGAAGCGAGCTTGCCGGTGTCGAGCAGGTCGAGCATCCCGTCCTGGATGACCTCGGTGTATGCGGTCAGACCCTCGAATTCGCTGTCGGCGAGGTTGCCCATGACGGCGTTGGCGACGTTCCCGACGCCCGACTGCAGCGGCAGCAGCTCGGCAGGCAGCCGATCGGCGCGGATCTCATGACGGAGGAAATCGACGAGGTGGCCGGCAATCGCCTTCGAGTCCTCATCGGCGGGTTTGAACGGAAGATTCCGATCAGGAGCATCGGTCTCGACCACGGCCACGACCTTGGCCGGGTCGACCCGCAGGTAGGGATCGCCGATGCGCTGCATGGGTTCGAGCAGCTGGATCGGCAGACGCTCGGGCGGCCTGCGGGTGCCGTAGTAGACATCGTGGAATCCCTCGTAGGCACGCGGGTGCCACTCATTGACCTCGAGGATGACCTTGTCGGCCAGATCGAGCCAGGTCTTCGAGTTGCCGACCGAGCTGCCGGGGACCAGAAAGCCGTTGGGCAGGATCGCCGCGACCTCGACGACGGCGACATCGAGATTGCCGTAGAACCCGAACCAGGCCTGCTGTGCGGAATGGCTGAGATGGGTGTCGACGTACTCGGTGCCGCCGGAGTTGATCGACGCGCGCATGTCGGGATCGGATTGGAACGGCAGCCGCTTGCTCACCGCCTGCGCCTCGGCCAGCACTCCGTCGAGTTCCGGAGCCGTCGACGCGCCGGTCCACAGCTCGATGCTGAAGTCGTCTCCCCGCGCATGAGCGGCACGTGCCCGCGTCGCCACCGCTCCCGGCACCGCTTTCGGGTATCCCGAACCGGTGAAACCGCTCATGGCCACCCGATGCCCATGGTCGATGTGACGGGCCGCCTCATCGGCGGAAACGGTCTTCTCTCTCAGCTCCGGGCACGTGATTCTCGACATGGTCCGAAGTCTATCGGGCGCTGTGTCTCCACCACCGAGGCGGCCCCGCCCCGAGGCACCGCCTGACCCGAACTCACCGGGGTGCCGTACCGATCGACCATGGGAACCGGCCGCCTGCCGACCTCGGTCGGTGCCTCGGATTCCGCCCGCGACTGCCGCACTACGGTCTCGGCGAGGCTGGGCACGGGAATGGAGACGATCGTGGCCAGCAGCAGCGCCAGGGTGAAGATCATCGCGGCCGTGACCAGGGGCATGCTCAGGGCCAGGAGTCCGACGACGACCGCCGGTGCGCCCGCGCCGGCATAGAAGGCCAGATACAGTGCCGCTGAGATCCCGGCGCGGTTCTTCGGCGGAGTCAGCAGGTCGATCTCACGGTTGGCTCCCCAGTAGCTCAGACCGTGTCCGGTCCCGGTGGCCACGGCGGCGATCACCAGCAGCGCGGTCACCGCGTGCGGACCGATGCTCGGCAGATTCGAGCTCAGCAGCAGCGCCGCTCCGAGCCCCATGAGCGTCAGACCCAGTGTCTGCGCGGCCCGGGGACGCAGCTTCGGTGCCGCCAGCTGGCTCGCGGCCGAGACCACGAGGACCGATCCCACGATGACGCCCGCGGACAGGGTCCCCGACTTCGGCAGGACCGACTGCGCCATCGATGGCAGCAGCGCCAGGAAGAGGCCGAGCGCCGTCCAGCCGACGAACCCGGTCAGAGCCGCGATGTTGAAGCTCGTGCGCATGGGGCCGGGCACGGACGGCCACGTCGGCCGCCACCGCTGCCGGGTGAAGGGCCGATGCAGCGGCATCAGAGCGATCAGCAGCATTACGATCGCCATCGCTGCGACCATGATGATGAAGGGAAGGATCAGAGGCACGGCGCTGAACTCTGCGAGGACGCCGGCCAGAATCGGTCCCAGGCCCGAGCCCAGAACGAACGAGATCGTGGCGAAGGTCGAACCCAGCCAGACTCTGCGCGCCGGCGAGGCCTCGACCATCAGGGCGATTCCGGCACCCGTGCCCAGGCCGAGTCCGATGCCCACCAGCGCCCGGCCGGCGAAGAGTCCCGCGGTTCCCAGCGTGTTGAGGCCGAAGCCTGCGGTGCCGAGGACGACCAAACCGATCGCTGCCAACAGGACCGGTTTGCGGCCGAAGGCGTCGGCAGCCGATCCGAACAGCAGCAGTGAGGGCAGGCAGCTGAGCACATAGGTGGCATAGAGCCCGGTCATGGTCGTCTCGGACATCCCGTAGGTCTCCTGCAGCAGCGGGTACAGCGGGCTGGCCATGTTCGCGGCGGCCGAGAGCACCAGCAGGACCAGCCCGCCGAACCACAGCTGCCTCCTCGAGCCTCTGATTCGTGCGTACTCGGGCATTCGGACCTCCTTCGTCTCATCGCTTCGCCTGGGTTCCCGCGGACGCAGACCGCATGAGAAGCCTCGGCGACCGTTCCCTTGGCCTCAGCCATGCTCTCGAAACGTGAGCATGGCTGACTGTCGTTCGGCTGCGTGACCGCTGTTCCAGGATGGACTCGAAGGAGTATTGTTGTCTATCGCAAGAACAGATACACAACCATTCGATAGGAACGCATGATCGACAGTCGGCTCACCATGTTGAGCATGATCCAACGCCACGGCACCGTCACAGCGGCCGCCCACGCGCTCAGGTATTCGCCGTCGACCGTGTCGCACCAGGTCAGGCAGCTGTCGGCAGAGCTCGGTGTGACCCTGCTCGAGCAGCATGGACGCAATGTCAGACTCACCCCGGCAGCCGCCTCGCTGCTGGGCCATGTCGAGGCGATGTCCGCGGAGTGGGAATCGGCCCTGGCCGATCTCGGGCGCTTCTCCGAAACGGTCTCGGGCACACTGGGCCTGTGCGGGTTCTCCACGGCGGCGGGCCTGCTCCTGCCGCCGACCATGCGCGCGCTCAATGCGAAGTTCCCTCATCTGCACACGCAGACGATCGAGGCCGAGCCCAGTGAATGCTTCGATTTCCTGCTCTCCGGCGATGCCGACATCGGCATCATCGTGGCCGCTCCCGACATCCCCGCCGGTGGGGACGATCGGTTCAGCCAGCACTTCCTCATCGATGATCCGCTCGACCTCATGGTTCCCCTCGACCATCCCCTGGCCGATCGCGACTCCGTCTCGATCGGCGACACCGTCGACGAGACCTGGATCCTGGGCCGCCCCGGCACCACGTATCATCAGCTGCTCATGGCCAGCTGCGCGGCGGCCGGGTTCAAACCTCGCATCGGGCACTTCGCCAATGACTGGAACACGGGCACCGCGCTCGTGTCCGCGGGCTTCGGAGTCTGCGTCGCCTCCCGTCTGTCCCGGTCCCAGGATCTCCATCCGGTCCGCCGCATCCCGCTCAGCGGCGACAACTCACCGTCGCGTCACGTCGCCGCCGTCACGCGAGCCGGCGCGGACACCCGTGAGACCGTTCGCTTCACGCTCGAGACCCTGGCCGAAGAGGCGCAGCGGCTGATGGGCCGATTCGAACACGACCTGACCGGCTGAACGCGGTGGTCACTGCGGATCCCGCACGATGCGGAACCCGATGTTCGAGGCCGAGGAGTCCGGTGTGTTCGACGATCTCGCGGCCACTCGGTACCGGTTGCAGTAGGAGTCGTGGCAGAGGAACGAACCGCCTCGCATGATCCGCGTCCGTCCCGTGTCGGGCCCGCGCGGATCGACCTGTGGCGAGCGCCGATAGTAGTCGCGGTCGAAGTAATCGGAGCACCATTCCCAGACGTTGCCGACGGTGTTGAACAGTCCCCACCCGTTGGGGGTGAAGTGCCGGGCCGGGGCGGTGCCGATGAACCCGTCATCGAGGGTGTTCGCGTGCGGGAAGTCCCCCTGCCAGATGTTGCAGTTCCACTCCCCGTCGACGAGCAGTCGATTGCCCCACGGGTAGCGTCGTCCCTTGAGTCCGCCGCGGGCGGCGCACTCCCATTCGGCTTCGCTGGGCAGTCGGGCCCCCGCCCACGAGCAGTACGCCTGGGCGTCGTCCCAGCTGATGTGGACGACGGGGTGGCCCTGGCGGGAGGAGACGTCGGAACCCGGTCCTTCGGGTGCCCGCCAGTTCGCCCCGGACACTTCGGCCCACCAGGGCGCACCCGGTGCCCGTCCGAGCACGTGGGCCCGCGCCTGCGGGTTCGACTCCAGAAGCATGGCGAACACCGCCGAGGTGCCCAGACGCTCGGCGGTGGTGACGAATCCCGTGGCGTCGACGAAGGCGGCGAAGTCGTCGTTCGTCACGCTCGTCGTCGCGATCTCGAAGTCGGACAGGCTCACGCGGTGGCGAGGTCCTTCGCCATCGCCCGGATGCCCGTCCCCGAAGGGATCGCCCATATCGAAGGTGCCGCCGACGGTGACGAAGTCGAAGCTGAAGTCCTCGGCCTGCGGCGTTCGCTGTCCGCCACGGGCAAGCGTGTGGGCCGCCGTGCCCGCGGCTTCGGCCGTTCCCGTCCCGGCGGGCGCACAGCAGGCGTGCCCACGATCGCCGAGGTGGCCCTGAGATCCGTCGACCGATCCATTCACGTGTGCACCCCTTGCCTCGATTCCCACTGTCGCACCACCTTACGACCATCACCGGATGGCCCACTACTCTGAGGGCATGAGTTCAGATTTCGTCAAACAGCGACAAGCCGCGCCCGAGGGATTCTTCGCAGCCGAAGCCGCAGGTCTGCAGTGGCTGGCAGACCCCGATGCCGTCCCCGTCGTCGAGGTCGTCGACCACGGCGAGGACTTCCTGCGGCTGCGACGGCTGGATGAGACGGGGCCCGATGCCGCTGCCGCCGTCGACTTCGGTCGCCGGCTGGCGCGTCTGCACGATGCCGGGGCCTCCGGTTTCGGCTGGTCCCCGGCCGCTCCGGCGTTCTTCGGTCCCCTCGATGCCCCGTTCGAGGTCTCGACCGAGTCGGAGACGTCCTTCTCCGAGTTCTGGACCGCTGGGCGCTTGTCACCGCTGCTGTCTGCCGTCGAGGGTGACCTCTCGACCGAGGAGACAGCCACCATCGCCTCGGCGGTGGAGGCGATCGCGGACGGTGCGTTCGACGGAATCAGCGGTGAAGGTGTGGAGGCTCCGGCTCGCGTGCATGGTGATCTGTGGGCGGGTAACCTCATGTGGACCTCCGATGGGTGCACGCTCATCGATCCGGCCGCGCACGGCGGGCACCGCCTGGAGGATCTCGCTCTGCTCGCCCTCTTCGGCACCCCGTTCCTCGACGAGATCTTCTCCGGCTACGAGCAGACTCATCCGATGCCCGAGGACTGGCGGCACGATCTGCCGGTCCACAGCTTCTTCGCTCTGCTCGCCCATGTCCGGATCTTCGGCCGCGGCTTCTTGGGCCAGACCCTGAGTGCGGCCGGTGCGATCACTGCTCGAGCCGATGCCTTGCGCCGGTGACCGCCGGCGGCTCGGTCCTCGCCGCGAGGACCGAGCCGTCAGCGCCCACCGGCCTGAACGGTGAGTGTCTCTACTTCAGCGAGATCTCCACCGGGTCGGAGAACAGCCCGCCTGCGAAGGTGAGCTGGTTCGGGTCGACGTCATCGGGCACATCGAAGACGAGCACGCCCTCAGCCGTGTTCCCGGGATTGATCTCCTCGAGGAAGAGGATGTTGTCCTCGACAGCGTAGATGCCGGCTTCGGAGTCCGCCGAATAGGTGTTGCCCTCATCGTCGGCGAGCTTGATGTCGTCCTCGAAGAAGAAGTTCGGGTCCGAACCGGTGTTCTTCACCGACATGGCCACCTGCACGAACTGTCCTTGGGCCTCTGCACCGAGGAAGTCGTCGCCGACCGACGAGACACCGTCCTCGACCGACTCGACGGTGATCTCCCAGTCGTCGGCGGCCACGGTGTCGCCGATGCCATGGCTCGTTTCGGCCGAGTCCTCGGCGCTCTCGTCCTCCGCCGAACCCTCCGACTGCTGGCCATCGGCTGAGTTCGTCTCCGCCGAATCGGTGCCGGCCTCGTCTGCCTCACCGCCGATCGCGCTGAAGACGGCGATCACGACGATGACGACGATCAGCCAGAACCACCAGCGTTTGAGCAGCGGCTTCTTCTGCTTCGGCGGCTTCTGCCCATAACCACCGGATCGGTTCTGCGGCGGGTGGGGACCGCCGGGGTATCCGGGCGAGGGGGTCTGCTGCTGGGGCGTCCACTGCTGTGGGCTTTGGGGATGCTGCTGGGTCTGGGGATAGGGATGCTGCGAGGACTGGGGTTGGGGCGGGAACGGGAAGTTCTGGGGGTTCTGCGGGCGGGACATGGCGCTCCTTCGAGACGACTTCTGACTGACCCA
>DWZN01000221.1 GCA_019117545.1 Candidatus Brevibacterium intestinavium | reverse complement strand
CGCCTCCGTTCTGGTGCTGGGAGCAGCGGATTCGACCGTGCTCGGGCTCGAGGGGGCGAAGGCGGCCAGGACCGCGCTCAACGACGCGGCAGAGGCCATCGGGTTCACCGGATCGGCCGGGACCACCGCCCGCGTTCCCGCTCCGAAGGGCGTCGCCGCCGAATCGGTCATGCTTGTGGGACTCGGAGACTTCGATGCCGCCTCCGAGGACGTCGCCGCCACCCATGAGGCCCTGCGCCGTGCGGCCGGGGCCGCCCTGCGTGCCCTCGACGGGGTCGAGACCATCGCGCTGGCGCTTCCGACCGCCACCGCCGCCGAGGTCGAAGCGGTGACCGTGGGCGCCGGCCTCGGCGCCTACCGCTTCCTCGACTACCGCAGCGAGGGCAAGACTCCGGGCGAACTGACCGTCATCGGCCCCAAGGGGAAGTCCTTCAAGGCCGCTCACGACTCCGGGGCCGTCATCGCCGCGGCGACGAACCGGGCCCGCGACCTGGTCAACACTCCCCCGCTCGACCTCTACCCCGAGTCCTATGCCGAGATCGTGCGGACCCAGGCCAAGACCCGCAAGCTCAAAGTCACCGTCCTCGGGGAGAAGGAGCTTCAGGCCGGCGGATACGGCGGCATCATCGGAGTCGGACAGGGCTCGACCCGTGGCCCGCGGCTGGTCAAGGTCGAGTATGCCCCCAAGGGCGCCAAGCGCCACCTGAGCTTCGTCGGCAAGGGAATCACCTTCGATTCCGGTGGCATCTCCCTCAAACCGGCCAAGAGCATGGAGGACATGAAGTCCGATATGGCCGGATCCGCCGCTGTCATCCAGGCTCTCTTCGGCATCGCCGATCTCGGTCTGCCGGTCCGGGTCACCGCCTGGCTGCCGCTGGCCGAGAACATGCCCGGGTCGTCGGCGCAGCGTCCCAGCGACGTGCTCACGATGCGCAGCGGCAAGCGGGTCGAGGTCACGAACACCGACGCCGAGGGCCGCCTGGTGCTCGCCGATGCCCTGTCCGACGCCGACTCGGACAAGCCCGATCTGCTCATCGACGTGGCCACGCTCACCGGGGCTCAGATCGTCGCCCTCGGTGAACGCACCAGCGGCGTCATGGGCGCCGAGACCGCACGCGAGGAGGTCGTCTCCTCGGCGACCGCGGCCGGGGAGAGCATGTGGGCGATGCCGATCCCGGAGGAGATGCTCGCAGGCTTCGACTCGACCGCGGCGGACCTGACGAACTCGGGGCCGCGCTCCGGCGGGATGCTCGCCGCGGCCGCTTTTCTGCGCGAGTTCGTCGGCGAGGACACGAACTGGGCACACATCGACATCGCCGGACCGAGCTTCAACTCGTCCTCACCCTTCGGCTACACCCCGAAGGCGGCCACCGGCGCCGCGGTGCGCACCCTCATCCAGATCGCGAAGGCCGCGGGCTGAGAAACAGGTTCTACACGCTGTCGAGGTGAACGTGATCATTGCCACCTGTGGCCAATCAGACAGTGTTTCCTTTCGCCCCGGGCGAGAAAAGTGGAAAGATAAGACAGAAAGCTGCGTACCGCCAGCTTATTCACAGCTACGAGGAGTAATCCGTGAGTGACTCATTGACCTACGACCTTGTCGTTCTGGGAGGCGGAACCGGTGGCTATGCCGCTGCTCTGCGAGCCGCAGAACTCGACATGAAGGTCGCTTTGATCGAACGCGACAAGGTTGGCGGCACCTGCCTGCACCGCGGCTGCGTGCCGACGAAGGCTCTTCTGCACGCGGCCGAGGTCGCCGACTCCGCCAAGAGCTCCGAGACCTTCGGCGTCGAAGCCGAGTTCAAGGGCATCGACATCAAGAAGGTGCTCGAGTACAAGGACGGGGTCATCACCCGCAACTACAAGGGTCTGCAGGGACTGGTCAAGGCTCGCGGGATCGACACCTACTTCGGAACCGGAAAGCTCACCGGCAAGGACACCGTCGAGGTCTCCGGTGAGGACGGCAACCACACCGTCACCGGCACGAACGTGCTGCTGTCGACCGGTTCGACCTCGAAGACCATCGGTCTCGAGGTCACCGATCGCGTCATCACCAGCACCGAGGCGCTCCAGCTGGACAAGGTCCCCGGCTCGGCGATCGTCCTCGGCGGCGGTGTCATCGGCGTCGAGTTCGCCAGCGTCTGGAGCTCCTTCGGAGCCGACGTCACCATCGTCGAAGGCCTCAAGCACCTGGTCGCGAACGAGGACGAGACGATCTCGAAGAACCTCGAGCGCGCCTTCAAGAAGCGCAAGATCGGCTTCAAGCTCGGTGTGATGTTCAAGGGCGTCGAGGAAACCGCCGACGGCGTGAAGGTCACCCTGGAGGACGGTTCGACCCTCGAGGCCGAGTACCTGCTCGTGGCCGTGGGCCGCGGCCCGGTCACCGAAGGCTTCGGCTTCGAAGAGCAGGGCATCCCGATGGACCGCGGATTCGTGCTGGCCAACGAACGGCTCCACACCGGAGTCGGCAACATCTACGCCTGCGGCGACATCGTCCCCGGCCTCCAGCTCGCCCACCGCGCCTTCGGGCAGGGCATCTTCATCGCCGAGGAGATCGCCGGACTGAACCCGGTTCCCGTGCTGGAATCCGGCATTCCCCGTGTGACCTACTGCGAGCCGGAGATCTTCTCCGTCGGACTCTCCTCCGCACAGGCGGAGGAGAAGTACGGCAAGGACAAGGTCGAATCGCTGGAGTACAACCTCGGCGGCAACGGCAAGTCGGTGATCCTCAACACGAGCGGACTGATCAAGGTCGTCCGTGAGAAGGACGGACCCGTCGTCGGTGTGCACGGCATCGGTGCCCGCCTGTCCGAGCAGGCCGGCGAAGCCCAGCTCATCGTCAATTGGGAGGCATTCCCCGAGGAAGTGGCGCAGCTCATTCACGCCCACCCGACGCAGAATGAAGCCATCGGCGAGGCCCACCTGGCTTTGGCCGGAAAACCCCTGCACTTCCACTCATAAGATCCGAGGAGACGAATACTCATGTCGAATTCCGTTCAGATGCCGGCTCTCGGAGAGTCGGTCACCGAGGGCACGGTCACTCGCTGGCTCAAATCCGTCGGCGATGAAGTCGAGGTAGACGAACCGCTGCTCGAGGTCTCCACCGACAAGGTCGACACGGAGATCCCCAGCCCCTATGCGGGAACTCTCGAGAAGATCCTGGCCGACGAAGACGATGTCGTCGAAGTCGGCGGAGATCTCGCCTACATCGGCGACGGCAGCGGACCGGATTCCGAGGACTCCGCGCCCGCGGCCGAACCCGCTGAGGAGACCGGCGCGTCCGAGGAGACCGCCGCGTCCGAGGAGCCCGCTTCCACCCAGGAGCCCGCTCCTGCCGAGTCGGCTTCCGGCTCCGAGTCCTCCGGAGAGGGCACCGAGGTCACGATGCCCGCTCTCGGCGAATCCGTGACCGAAGGCACCGTGACCCGCTGGCTCAAGGACGTCGGCGAAGAGATCGAGGTCGACGAACCGCTTCTCGAGGTCTCCACCGACAAGGTCGACACCGAGGTGCCCTCGCCCGTCGCCGGAACCGTCCAGGCTCACCTGGCCGAAGAGGACGAGACCGTCGAGGTCGGCGCGCCCCTGGCTCGCATCGGCTCCGGTGCTCCGGCTGAATCAGCACCCGCGGCCGGGCAGGCCCCGGCAGCTGAAGAGGCCCCCAAGGAGGAGGCCCCGAAGCAGGAGGCACCCGCCGAAGAGGCTCCGAAGCAGGAGACTCCGACACAGGAGGCACCCGCCGAGGAGGCTCCGAAGCAGGAAGCGCCCAAGCAGGAGTCCGCACCGAAGTCTGACGAGACGGTGTCCGCTCAGTCGGCTTCGGCGGCTCAGGCCGGAGAGACTGTCGAAGCAGCGACTGCTCCGGCACCCGCCGCTGAGACCGTGGGCGAGAACGCCGCGTATGTCACCCCGCTCGTGCGCCGTCTGGCCCGCGAGAAGGGCGTCGACCTCTCGCAGGTGACCGGTACCGGCGTCGGCGGTCGCATCCGCAAGCAGGACGTCGAGACCGCGGCCGAGAACGCACCGGCATCCGCGCCCGCCGCTGGCGCACCGTCCGGTGCTTCGAAGGCTCCGTTCAAGGTCGAGATCCCCGAGGAAGTCGCCAAGCTGCGCGGCACCACGGAGAAGGCCTCGCGCATCCGCCAGACCATCGCGAAGCGGATGAGCGAATCCCTCGACGTCTCGGCTCAGCTGACGCAGGTCATCGAGGTCGATATGTCCCGCGTGGTCAAGCTGCGCAAGGCCAACAAGGAAGCATTCCAGGCCAAGCACGGTTCGAAGCTGACCTACCTGCCGTTCTTCGCCAAGGCCATCGTCGAAGCCCTGCAGGTGCACCCGAAGGTCAACGCCCAGTACGACCTCGAATCGCAGCAGATCACCTACTTCGATCACGAGCACCTCGCCGTCGCCGTGGACACTCCGCGCGGACTGGTGGTGCCGGTGGTCAAGGACGCCGGTGACTTGAGCGTCGCGGGTCTGGCCAAGGCCATCGACGATGTCGCTGACCGCACCCGCAACAACAAGATCGGCCCGGACGAGCTGTCCGGCGGCACCTTCACCGTGACCAACATCGGTTCGGTCGGCGCCCTGTTCGATACGCCGATCATCAACCAGCCGCAGATGGGCATCATCGGCACGGGCGCCATCGTCCGTCGCCCCATCGTTGTGAAGACGGCCGATGGGGACGAGTCGATCGCCATCCGCGACATGGTCTACCTGCCGCTGACCTACAATCACCAGCTGGTCGACGGCGCGGATGCGGGACGCTTCCTGCAGACGATCAAGTCGCGTCTGGAAGAGGGCAACTTCGAGGCCGATCTCGACCTCTGAGTCTCACTCGCTGCCACACCCGTCGAGGGGTCGACCGCGTTGCCGGTCGGCCCCTCGGGTCATTCACGGCCCCGTCTCCGTGACCTGTTCGACCTTCCACCGGCCCTCGTGTCGTTTGAGTTCGAACTCGACCATGAGTGTCTCGAACTGCTCGGCGGCCCCTTCGTCGGCGGCAGACGAATGCATCCGAGCACTGGCCACAATGCGGTCGGTGGCCGTGTCGACGATCCCGATATCGTCGACGGTGATCGTGTAGTCGAAGCCTGTGAAGGCCGAATGGTCGATGAGTTCGTCGGCCGCGGCCGCAGCCGAGCCCGGCACTGTCAGCGCCTGCAGGCCCGCTTCGTCACCGTCGCTGAGCGCTCGTGCCCTGGCCGAGCAGAGGTCCTCGAGCACGCGGGCCACCTCACTCTCATCCGCGAGCACATCACCGGCCCGGCCCGTGTCGTCGGACTCGCTCGTCTCGTCCGGCCCACCCACGTCGTCGCCCTGCCGGCGTGCCTCGTGCTCTGCCGCCTGCCCGTCCGCGGATTCCTCGCTCGTGGCCTCGGCCTCCGGCCACATTCCCCAGACCAGCCCACCGCCGATCAGCGTCACGCATGCGCCTGCTGTGATCAGCGCTGTGCGGGTGCGAAACCCTGCCAGCCGGTCGGCCCCGGCCCTCATCGCACGCCCGATCGCCGGCCATCGGAGGACACGGGAGGGGGTTCTCCTGCGCCGCCGCCGTCGGCGGCTGGCCGCCCGCAGGGTCTCCGCTGCAGAGGAGGACCTCGCCCTCGAGTTCTCGGCTTCTCCTTCTCCCCCGGGACGCGGCCTCCCAGCCGTGGCGTCTCCGGTCGCAGGCTGGAGCCTTCTTCCGTCGGCAACCGCACCGGGGACGGCCGATTCACCGCGGCCGCGGCTGGGCGGATGCCCAGCGGTCGCGCGCAGCCGAGCCGTCAGCGCGGCCTCAGGGTCGACGTCTCGCTCGGCGGGGACGAGCGGCAGCGGCGCCGGACGGGCCAGACTCCGCATCGAATCGGCCACCTCGGCGAGGGCCGGCCGCAGGCCTGAGTCAGGAACGGAGTCCCCGAGGAATCCGCCGACGGTGGTTCGCAGCGCGGCCGAGGCCTCGGCCAGTGCGAGATCGACCGGAAGCAGGCATTCGGACCACGGACGTCCGTGTCCGGCGTGATAGAGCATCTCCCCCACCGCTCGTCGCGGTGTGGTTGCCAAGGATGCGCCGACGCCGGGGATGAGAGTCGGCCGGCCCCGGGCGTCGAGACCGAAGGCTCTGAGAGCCAGTCGGTCCTCCGGGGCGGAACAGTCCCGGAGCTCGGCCACGATGCCGAGGAAGAGGGTGCACAGTTCGCCGTCGTTGAGCCCCTGATAGGCGCGCACGGCATCGAGCACCAGGCCGCCGGGCAGGGCGGGAACCAGCAGCAGTGTCCGCCGGCCGGACGGGATCTCCACCTCGGCGGTGCCCAGGGCGCGCGAACTGTCGGCATCGAAGCCACGATGGTCGATCCCCCACACGGTCTCACCGTCGGAGGAGACCACACGGTGGATCTCGTCTGCGATCGTCGACTGGAACTTCCATGTCATCATTCGTCATCTCCGTCGATGCGAGCCATGTCGTTTGATGTCATTTAATAATGATTGCAACGATTCGCTAAGTCAATGGGTGCCCTCTGAACCGAGGTGTCGAGTGTCACCCAAGGCAAATTGAACCGGCGCGACAAGAGTCATAGTGTGGGGACATGCCCCTGGCCACAGAAACGCTCGGGTTCGCTCCGGTCCTCTCGGACTACCAGCAGACCTGGGATTTGCAGAAGAGATACCACGAAGAAGTGCTCGCAGGACAACGCTGCTCCACGATCCTGCTGCTCGAGCATTCCCCGGTCTACACGGCCGGCAAACGCACCGAGGACGACGAGCGGCCGAACGACGGCACCGACGTCATCGACGTCGACCGGGGCGGAAAGATCACCTGGCACGGACCGGGTCAGCTCGTCGCCTACTTCATCTACCGCCTCAACGATCCCAAGGAGGTCCGCCTCTTCGTCTCTCAGCTCGAGGACGCCATGATCGCCCTGCTCGCCGAGTACGGCCTCGACGCCACGACGATCGAAGG
>DWZN01000220.1 GCA_019117545.1 Candidatus Brevibacterium intestinavium | reverse complement strand
TCGGCAAAGAGACGTGGTCTCGGCGTTGGAAACTGCCCGCCGGTCGAACCTGCGACGTCGAAACCACTCCTGCGCGCCGACACCACTGTGCCTGCACCGTGGGCTCGGAACGCCAGCGTAGTTTCGGCGCTGCACGCGGTTTTAAGCACACATGCGGTCGGCACGCCAGCGTGGTCTCGGCGCTCCAGCGTGGTCTCGGCGATGAAGGTGAGCGTGGACAGCAGCGGCCCACTAGTGACCCCATCCCACCACGAACCCCACCCCCACCATCACCCCATTCCCACCAGTGGCCCCATCCCCACCACGAACCCCGCTCCCACCGCAAACCCCGCGCAGACACACGAACGCCCGGACCCCTTCCATCAGGAAATCCGGGCGTTCGGGCGTTCGGGCAGGTGATCAGCTGTGGTGAGCGGCCTTCTCCTGCTTCTTCTCAGACCGCCGCCGGATGGTGTTCGCCTCGATGTCCTCGAGGGTGCGGCCGCGGGTCTCGGGCACCCGGAGGGTGACGAACAGGACGCCGAGGACGCAGATGACGCCGAAGATCGCGAACACCGCGTCCTGGCTCATGGTCGCCGTCATGATCGGGAACAGCAGACCGACGAGGAACGATCCGATCCAGTTGAACGAGCTGGCCAGTCCCGAAGCACGTCCGCGAATCGCCAGCGGGAAGATCTCTCCGACGATCACCCAGGTCAGCGGCGCCCAGGTGAAGGAGTAGAACGCGACGTAGATGCTGAGGAACACGACGATCATCATCGGATCGGCATTCGGCATCACCGAGTTGATGATCGCCGGCAGCAGGAACGAAGCACCCATGACGAGTCCGCCGACGATGAGCAGCAGCCGACGGTTGAACCGCTCGGCGATCGCCATGTAGAGCAGTGAACCGAGCACGAGGATGACGCCCTGGATGATCGGCCACATGAGCGCCGATTCCGCGGCGTTGCCCGTGGCGGTCTCGACGATGAGCGGAATGTAGTAGAAGATCGCGTTCGCGCCCTGGAACTGCTGGAACGCCGCCACGCCGACGCCGGCGATGACGAGATAGCGGTATCGGCTGGCCATCAGCGTCGCCCACGTGGTCACGAGGGCGTTCTTCTTCTCCTGCTCGGCGGTGTTCCTGATCAGTTCGATCTCGGAGTCGAGCTCATCGGGACGGCGGATGTAGCTGAGGACCCGCCGCGCCTGCTCCTCGTGGCCGTGTTTGACGAGGTAGCGCGGGGACTCCGGAAGGCGGAGCACTCCGAGAAAGAGGATGATGGCGGGAACGGCAGCGGCTCCGAGCATCGCCCTCCATGCCCAGGCTTCGGGCAGATCGCGCAGGAGGAAGTCGACGATGTAGGAGATGAGCATGCCAGACACGATCATCGTCTGGTTGAGTCCGGAGAGACGTCCGCGCAGTCGCGCCGGAGCCAGCTCCGACATATAGGCGGGAACGAGCGCGCTGGCCGCACCGACGGCCAGTCCGAGGAAGATTCTCACGAAGACGAGGAACAGCGTCCCGCCCGACGGCGCCACCGCACAGAGCAGTGAGCCGAGCACGAAGACGACGGCGGCGGCGAGGATCATGCGCCGCCGACCGAAGCGGTCCGAGAGCTGACCGGCGATGGCGCCGCCGAAGATGGCGCCGAACATCACTCCCGAGGTGATCCAGCCGATCACGCTCGCCTCGTCGCGCAGCCCCCAGTCGTTCTGGAGGAACGGCAGCGCGCCGGTCATCACTCCGATGTCATAGCCGAAGAGAATTCCGCCGAACGCGCCGAAGAAATAGATGAACGCGCCGGAGATCTTCTTGTCATTGTCCACGATGACAACATCCCTTTCTGGATGGATGGTCAGCGCATTTCGGAGAGTCGAAACCGGCACCACTGCCGTTCGTCCGAAAAGCAACTCTGCCGTTCACTTCAAAAAGTGAGCGCTAACATTTCTGTCGCTCGAAACGTTAATCTACCCGCTCGGGGCTGTCAACGCTTCTTTTCCCGCGCCTGCTCAGGAGGCTGCGCTGTCGAGCTGCGCACCAACAGGACCGGCGGCACCGCGGACATATCCGGTTCCTGACCGCCGATCAGCGCCGCCGCGGCCTCGAGCACCCGATGCCCGAGCGTGGTGAAGTCCTGATGGACGGTCGTGAGGGCGGGACTGAAGTAGGCCGCCTCCGGGATGTCGTCGAAGCCGATGAGCGAGACGTCGTCGGGCACCGTCACCCCGGCTTCGTTGAACGCCGCCAGCAGTCCTAAGGCCATTGCGTCATTGGCCGAGAAGATCGCGGTCGGAACGCCGTCGGCCCGGTCCGCCAGCGCCCGGCCCGCCTCGTATCCGCTGGCCGGGCTCCAGTCCCCGGCGACGACCTCGGCGGCGATCCCCCGCGCCTCGCACTCGTCGAGGGCTCCCGTCCGCCGCTCCTGCGCGTCGATCCACCGCCCGGGCCCGGTGAGCACGAGGATCCGACGGTGGCCGAGCTCGCCGAGGTGGGCGATCGCGTCCTTCGCGCCCTGCCGCTGGTCGACGCTGAACGTCGACAGCCCCGGCAGATGCGACTGCGGGGGCCCGACGACGATGAGCGGGACGTCGACGGCGAACATCGGCACCTGCCGGACCACGTCCTCCTGCGCGGCGATGACGATGATCGCCTCGACCGAGCGATCGAGGCAGGTGTCGATGGCGCGCTCGAACTGCTCGGACAGCTCGCCGTCGCCGCCGGATCGGATCGTCGCGAGCAGGGTGGTGAAGTCGTGGCTGCGGGCGGCCTCCTCGATGCCGGCCAGCGTCCGCGTGGGCCCGTAGAGGAAGGACCCGACCGCGATCACTCCGATGAGTCCGGACCGGCTCGTGACCAAGGTCCGTGCGGCATTGTTGCGACGGTAGCCGAGTTCGCGGATGGCGGCCTCGACCCGCTCCCGGGTGGCCGGTTTGACTCCGGTCGCACCGTTGACGACCCGCGATACGGTCTGGTGGGACACCTTCGCGTGGGCGGCGACCTGGGCCATGCTCGGCCGCCCGTCCGGACTCTGGGCCCGGCTCACGACGCTTCGCCGATCGCTGCGATCGTCCATGTCGCCTCGTGCGTTTCGCCGGGGTCGAGGACAAGGAGGTCGGTGCCGGAGTTGAAAGCGTCGGGCGGGCAGGTCATCGCTTCGACGGCGACCGCGCGCCGATCGAGTTCGGGATGGTCGGGGACGTCGGCGGTGAAGATCTGCACCCAGGGCAGCGCCTCCGGGTCCCAGCTCAGCGACACCCCAGAATCCGCCCCCGAGTCCGCGGCATCGGGGCCGAAGAGCTCGACTCCGGCCACCCCTCCTTCCGCCTCGATGCCGGTCATCGCGTGGTCGATTCGCTGCGGGCCGATCGGACGCGCCGAGGTGAAGTCGAAGGCCCCGTCGGCGAACTCGGCCACCGGATGCAGGCGCCGAGGCAGCTTCGTGTCCTCATCGACGTCGAGCACCTCATGCGCGGGCACCCGCAGCCGCCACTGATCGGCCCGCCCCGTCGGCAGCCTGAGATAGGGATGGGTGGCCACCCCGTAGGGGGCCGGAGCGGACCCGACGTTCGTCGTGGTGATCGACCACCGCAGCCCACCGGCGCCGAGGCGGAACCAGGCCATGGCCTCGAGCGAATGCGGATAGCCCGGCTGGGCCGCGATGCGCGTGGCCAGCTCGACCCGATCGGCTGCGACGCCGACGACGTCCCAGTCGAGCCAGGAGGCGAGACCGTGGATGGCGTTTCCGCGCTCGGGCTCGGTGATCGGCAGCTGCTCGGACCGACCGGCGAACTCGTATGCTCCTCCGGCGATCCGGTTGGGCCATGGCAGCAGGCCCGTGCCCAGGGCCGCCGGGCGGACCTCATCGGCCCCGAAGGTCGCCGTCAGCGGTCTGTCCCGGTGGGACAGTGAGCGCAGCGTCGCTCCCACCGAGGCGATCTCGGCCGTGTAGCCGCCGCCGCTGATGCGGACCTGCCGCCCGCTGCCCGCCCTCGCGTGCGCGCCAGCGTCGGCACCATTCGTACCGGCACCATTCGCGCCGGCACCACCGTTCGTGCCCGCGGTTCTGTTCATGTCGGCCATCGCGTTCGGCCCTGTCATTCCGTTCGTCATTGAGCGCTCATTCCGTTCGCGGCTGCCGTTGATGCGGACAGCTCTGTCGATCTGCTTCACCTGCCCGGTCCTGCCGTCCCGCCCCTCGTCACGGACAAGGCTACCGACTCAGTAAGGGCGCGGCACGCGCGTCCGCCCCTTGCACGCGCCGTGTCCGTGCGGCATGATGAGACGGAATACATGAATGTTAACGCTAACATTCGGCGGGCGATGCTGCCCGCCCCGCGAACGCGAAGACGCAGAGAGCCAGGAACATGGAACCAGAGCACACAGCGGGTGGCAGGGCCCGCGCGAAATCGGCGAAGATCATCGAGACCGGAGCGGCCGTGCTCGGCATCGAACTCGGATCCACACGGATCAAGGCCTGCCTCATCGCCCCGGACGGAGTCAGCCTGGCCACCGGAAGCTCCGAATGGGAGAACCGGTGGAGCGACGGACACTGGACGTACGGCCTCGACGAGGTGTGGGACGGCATGGCAGCGGCCTTCGCCGATCTGCGCGACCGGGTCCGTCAGACCTACGGCTGCGAGCTGACGTCTCTGGCCGCCCTGGGAGTCTCGGCCATGATGCACGGCTACCTGGCCTTCGACTCCGATGACGAGCTGCTCGTGCCATTCCGCACCTGGCGCGACACCACAACGGCGCGCGCCGCCGCCGAGCTGACCGAACTGCTCGAGATCAACATCCCGATGCGCTGGTCCGTGGCCCATCTGCACCAGGCCGTCCTCGACGGCGAGGACCACGTCGGCCGCGTCTCCTTCCTGACCACCTTGGCCGGGTACGTCCACTGGCAGCTGACCGGGCAGAAGGTGCTGGGCATCGGCGACGCTTCGGGCATGTTCCCCGTCGACCCCGACACCCTCGACTACGACGCGGCCAGACTGAGCACCTTCGATGACCACCTCGGCGAGGCGCTGCCGGACGGGGGCCTGCGGTCCCTGCTGCCGCAGGTCATCGCCGCCGGCCGCCCGGCCGGTGAGCTCACCGAACGCGGGGCCGGACTCCTCGATCCCACCGGCACCCTGCGCCCCGGAAGCCCGATGTGCCCGCCCGAGGGCGATGCCGGCACCGGCATGGTGGCGACGAACTCGGTGCGGCCGCGCACCGGCAACGTCAGCGTCGGCACCTCGATCTTCGCGATGGTCGTCCTCGACACTCCGCTGGATGACGTCCACACCGAGATCGACCTCGTCGCAACCCCGGCCGGGCCGACGGTGGCGATGGTCCACTGCAACAACGGCGCCGATGAGCTCAACCGCTGGGTCTCGCTGTTCAAGGAGGCCGCCTCGGTGCTGGGCGGAGACCGTCAGGTCGCCCCCGATGAGGCCTTCGCCGCCCTGCTCACCGCCGCCGAGGACGGTGCCGCCGACACCGACGGCATCGTCGTGTTCAACAACATCTCGGGCGAACCGATCACCGGACTCGAACAGGGCCGTCCCCTGCTGGTCCGGGCCCCCGACTCGGAGCTGCGGCTGGGCAGCATCATGCGCGCCCATGTCTATTCGATCTTCGCCACCTTGGCCATCGGCCTCGACGTCCTCGCCGAGGAGGGTGTGGGACTCGAGTTCCTCAACGCCCACGGCGGACTGTTCAGAACCGCCGGAGTCGCCCAGCGCTTCCTCGCCGCCGCCACGGGCACGCCCACCGTCGTCGCCGAGAGCGCCGGCGAGGGAGGGGCATGGGGCATCGCCCTGCTGGCGGCCTATCTCGACCACTCGGAGAAACCGCTCGACCGCTTCCTCGACGAAGAGATCTTCTCCGGCACGTGGACCCATTCGGTCACCCCGACGCCCAAGGACGCGGCCGGGTTCCGCGCATTCCTCGACCGCTACCGCAAGGCGCTGGCCGTCGAGGCCGCAGCTGTCGACCACCTCCCCTGAGCCGGACGGCCCCACCGCCGGCAACCCACCCATCGACGATCGGAGGATCATCGTGACAATCGATCAGCGCATCCGCGCACTCATCAGCGAAACCCAGGAGCGGGTGAGCGAGCTGCATGCTCAGCTGCCGTTCTGGGGCCTGGTGGTCTGGACGGCGGGCAACGTCTCCGAACGCGTCGTCGTCGACCCCTCGGGCACACCCGGGCCGGATGACCTGCTCGTGATCAAGCCGTCGGGAGTTCGCTACGACGAGCTGTCGGGAGACAAGATGGTCGTGTGCGACCTCGAGGGCAACCTCGTCGAGGAGCTGTCGACCGGCGGTCTGACCCCGTCATCGGACACCGCCGCCCACGCCTACGTCTACCAGCAGATGCCGCAGGTCGGAGGGGTCGTGCACACGCACTCGACCTATGCCACCGCTTGGGCCGCCCGCGGCGAGGAGATTCCGTGCGTGCTGACGATGATGGCCGATGAGTTCGGCGGGCCCGTGCCCGTGGGACCGTTCGCGATCATCGGCGACGACTCCATCGGGCGCGGCATCGTCGACACGCTGTCCGATTCGCGCAGCCCGGCGGTGCTCATGCGCAATCACGGCCCGTTCACCATCGGTGCCACCGGCGCCGAGGCGGTCAAGGCAGCCGTCATGGTCGAAGAGGTCGCCAAGACCGTCCACGTCTCCAAGCAGCTCGGTGAGCCGCTGCCGATCGAGCAGGGGACGATCGACCGGCTCTACGACCGCTACCAGAACGTCTACGGACAGTGATCCGCGGACCCGAAACTCCCCGAACACCGACATCGCGAAGGAGCAGTTGACATGCGCAATCCATTCGAGGGCAAGGAGATCTGGTTCCTCACCGGCAGCCAGGGTCTCTACGGCCCGGAGACCCTCGACCAGGTCGCCGAGCAGTCACAGCAGTTGGCCGGCACACTCGACGCAGCCGAGGACATTCCCGTCAGGATCGTCTGGAAGCCAGTCTTGACCGACTCGGAGTCGATCGAACGCACCCTCATCGAGGCCGGGGCCAACGACCGCGTCCTCGGCGTCATCGCCTGGATGCACACGTTCTCACCGGCCAAGATGTGGATCCGCGGCCTGGAGGCGCTGCGCAAGCCCCTGCTGCACCTGCACACGCAGGTGCATGAGCGCATGCCATGGTCCGAGATCGACATGGACTTCATGAATCTCAATCAGGCCGCCCACGGCGACCGCGAGTTCGGCTACATCCTCACCCGCTTGGGTGTTCCCCGCGTCACCGTCGTCGGACACGTCGACCATGCGAAGGTGACCGGCCGCATCGGCGTGTGGGCCAGGGCCGCGGCCGGCTGGAACGAGGCACAGCACATGCGGATGGTCCGCTTCGGCGACAACATGCGCAATGTGGCCGTGACCGAAGGCGACAAGACCGAGGCCGAGATCCGCTTCGGCGTGTCCGTCAACACCTGGAGCGTCAATGAACTGGCCGCCGCTATCGACGCGGTTCCCGACTCCGAGGTCGACGCCCTCGTCAAGGAGTACGGCGAACTCTACGACATCGCCGACGAACTGCGTCCGGGCGCCGACCGCCACGAGTCGCTGCGGTACGCGGCCCGGCAGGAAGCCGCGATCCGCGGATTCCTCGAGGCCCACAACGCCACGGCGTTCACCGACACCTTCGAAGACCTCGGCGCGCTCAAGCAGCTGCCCGGTCTGGCCGTGCAGCGGCTCATGGCCGACGGCTACGGCTTCGGCGCCGAGGGCGACTGGAAGACCGGCATGCTCATCCGCATCGCCAAGGTGATGGGCTACGGCCTCGACGGCGGCGCCAGCCTGATGGAGGACTACAGCTACAACCTCGAACAGGGCGCGGAGAAGATCCTCGGTGCGCACATGCTCGAGGTCTGCCCCTCGCTGACCGCGGGTCGGCCCCGGCTGGAGATCCATCCGCTCGGCATCGGCGACCGCGAGGACCCGGTCCGTCTCGTCTTCGACGCCGATCCGGGTGATGCCGTGGTCCTGGCCCTGTCCGACATCCGCGACCGGTTCCGCCTCACGGCCAATGTCGTCGAGGTCGTCGAGCCGGACGAGCCGCTGCCCAATCTGCCGGTGGCCCGTGCCGTCTGGCAGCCGGCGCCGGACTTCGCGACCTCGGCGACCTGCTGGCTCTCGGC
The DNA here is from genome assembly GCA_019117545.1 of Candidatus Brevibacterium intestinavium. Classification (GTDB taxonomy): domain Bacteria; phylum Actinomycetota; class Actinomycetes; order Actinomycetales; family Brevibacteriaceae; genus Brevibacterium; species Brevibacterium intestinavium. The sequence continues at coordinate 89 of DWZN01000220.1, read as the reverse complement.
CGGCGCCGCGCACCACACGGTGATGACGACCGCGCTGGGTCTCGACGCGTGGCGCGACTTCGCCACGATCGCTGGTGTCGAGCTCGCCG
>DWZN01000219.1 GCA_019117545.1 Candidatus Brevibacterium intestinavium | reverse complement strand
ATCGTCGACTTGCCGGAACCGGTCGAACCGATGATCGCGGTCGTCGTGCCCGGTCGGGCGGTGAAGTTCAGGTCTTCGAGGACGGGGACCTCGGCGCCGGGGTATCCGAAGGTGACGTTGCGGAACTCGAGCTCGCCTCGGCGGGGGATCTCGTCGACGCCTGCCGGGATTCTCATACTGGTGCGGGAGTCGAGCACCTCTGCGATGCGTTCGGCGCAGACGACGGCACGCGGAATCATCATCATCATGAACACGCCCATCATCACGGCCACGAGGATCTGCAGGAGATACTGCAGGAAGGCCGTCAGCGAGCCCACTTCCATCTGCCCTGCGTCGACGCGGTGGCCGCCGAACCACAGCACCGCCGCGGTCGCCAGGTGGAGGACCATCATGATCGCCGGGAACATGAGGACGAAGAGGTTGCCGACCTTGACCGAGGTCTCGGTCAGGGCCCTGTTGGCGTCGGCGTAGCGGTCAGTTTCGAAGGGTTCGCGCACGAACGCACGGATGACGCGGATGCCGGTGATCTGCTCGCGGAGGACTCCGTTGATGTCGTCGACCTGGTCCTGCATGCGGCGGAACAGCGGCATGAGGAGGTAGACGAGGATGGCGACCACGACGAACAGGACGGGCACGGAGACCCACACGAGCCAGGACAGGCCGATGTCCTCGCGCAGGGCCATGATGATGCCGCCGATGCACATGATCGGGGTCGAGACCATGAAGTTCAGGGTCATGAGCACGAGCATCTGAACCTGTTGGACGTCATTGGTGTTGCGCGTGATCAGGGTCGCGGAGCCGAACTTTCCGACTTCGAGCATCGACAGGTCGTCGACCTGCCGGTAGATGGCGCGGCGGAGGTCCCGTCCGACGCCCATGCCGGTGCGGGCGCCGAAGAAGATCGCGGTGATCGCGGTGATGACCTGGACGAGGCAGACCAGCAGCATCGTCATACCGGTCGACCAGATGAAGTCGGTATCGCCTTCGGCCACGCCTTCGTCGATGATGCGTGCGTTGAGGCTGGGCAGGTAGAGTGCGGCGATCGTCGATGTCAGCTGCAGGATGACGACCAGGATGATGAACGGCCAGTAGTTCCCGGCGTATTTCAGGGACAGGCGGAGTAGGGCCACAGTGTACGTCCTGAGTGAAGAGTGAGCTGATGAATGAGTCGTGAGAAGCGCGACAGACAAGCCTACATGCTCTCACCTTTCCGCGGAAGTCCGATCGGGCAATCCCTGACCTCTCCACTTCACCACACGGGCCTGACGTGGACCCTCGCACCGCGTGCCTCTTCGAATCTCGAGCGCTGCCGCTTAGGCTTGAGATCATGAGCACAACTTTGCAGGACCTGGTCGACCGCGCCGTCTTCTACTCCACCGAGGTGCAGACGCATTTCGGTGGGCTGATCGCCGACGCCGAATGGGAGGTCGACTTCACCTCAGACCCGCACCTGACGTTCAGCTCGGCCGACGGTGTCGTGCTGCGCGGCCGTCCGCACCTGATCGGCTCCGAGTCGAGCCGGGACAAGACCTGGCTGTGGGGCTGGGAGAACGTCAACGACTTCCCCGATGCCGTGATCGGTCTGTCCCATGACGTCCGGAAGTTCGGTGCCGCCGAGGAGGTCACGGAGCTGACGACCCCGGAACTCGACCTCGATGAGGAGCTCGCGCTGCGGCTGACCCTGGCCGCGAAGGAAGCCACGGGCAGATGGGTGCATTATCCCGCGGAGGCCGGCGCCGGCACCACGGTGTGGCTGCTCGTCGACGCCGCCGAGGTGGTCCTGCCCGAGCCGCAGGTCAAGGTCTCGGTGCGTGCTCTCATGCAGGGACTGACGCAGACGACGGTCAGCGATCATCGCGCAGCCATCGACTGGTACGTGAGCAAGCGGGGAATCCCCGTCCGGGAGCTGCCCGAGGGCGGTCTCCGGATGCTCTTCGCCGATGGCTCGGCGGATCTGTCCTTCGATGACGAACGCCGGATCTCCAACTGCGATATGAATACACCGCTTGAGGGCGAGGCCGCCGAACAGTGGGCCGATGCCAGCACAAGCGCAGAAGTGGGCGCGGAGCCGAGCACCGCGGGCTCAGGCCCCGCGGCCGCCGCAACGACTGCACCGCCGGCCGGGGCCGGTGATGAACCGGTTCAGCAGCCCGCCGAGGCGGCCGAGACGACTGCGGGCTCCGCCGAGAGCCCGGTCTCAGGGGACCGGGACGAGGAGGTGCCGGAGCAGGCAGAGCCCGCGGGCACCCCGGAACCGTCCGTTTCAGGTGACGCAGCGGCATCGGGTGCCGCAGCGGGCAGCACTGATTCGGCGCCGAGCGCCATCGACGAAACCGCGGGCGAGTCGGCGCCCTCGGATGCGGATTCCGAGCAGGCCGCACCGGTTGAGGAGGAGACGCCGGCTGAGAAGCCGAAGAAGAAGGGGCTGTTCTCCAAGCTCTTCGGTCGCTGATCGCTCAATCCCTCAGCACAGGGGCCGTTGTCGATGCGTCGGCAACGGCCCCTGTGGGCGTAA
>DWZN01000218.1 GCA_019117545.1 Candidatus Brevibacterium intestinavium | reverse complement strand
GCAGCCAGCCGAGCCCCACCTCGGCGAGCCTGAGGATGACAACGGCGGCAGTCACGAGCACGACGACGCCGAGGAGGAAGTGCATAAGTTCGTCGACCGTCACCCGGTCAGTCTACGAGGTCGGCGATCGGCTCGTCGTCGATGATGGCGGTGAACACGTCCTCGGCCTCCGGGGCGCTGACGACGCGGTTGGGGTTCTCCGGCGCCGGAGCCCAGGGCATGATCTCGAAGTTGATCTCGTCTTCGGGCACCGAGGAGGCCGTCGAGGCCAAGGAGGCGAGCGCCGAGACCGAGTCGAGGTCCTCGTCGACGCGCAGTGAGGAGGTGACGGCGTCGAGGAAGCCGTAGAGCCTGTCGGGTCGGGTCAGCGTCCGGGTGCTCTTCGCCCGGTCGATGATGGCTTCCATGACCATCTGCTGGTTGTCCATGCGGGAGATGTCGCTGCCGTCGCCGACGGCATGGCGGGTTCTGGCCAGCGCGAGGGCGTCCGTGCCGTCGAGTACCTGCTCACCGGCCGGGAGGTCGAGTTGCGCCTTGTCGTCGTGAAGGGGTTCGTCGAGGTCGACGGGGATGCCGTCGAGGGCGTCGACGATCGTGGCGAACCCGTCGAAGTCGACCTCGATGAAGTGGTCGAGCCTCACTCCGGTGAGCTCCTCGACGGCTGAGACGGAACAGGCCGGGCCGGCGTTGAGAGCGGAGTTGATCATGCCGTGGAACGCCGACGAGGCCCCGTGGCCGGTGTCGTCGCAGGCCGGGACGTCCGTGATCGTGTCACGCGGGATCTGGACGGCATCGATGCGTGAGGTGTCGGCGGCGACGTGGGCGAGGATCATCGCATCGCTGCGCGCACCTTCGGCACTGCCGTAGCCGGGCCCGGCATCCGTGCCCTCGGCGGAGCCATCGCCCTCGGCAGGGCTCGCACCTTCAGCGGTGTCCTCGTCCTCGCCGGAATCGAGGTCCCTGGTGTCGGAGCCGAGGATGAGCACGTTGGTCTCGTCCGTGAGCTTCTCGGGCACACCGCTGCCGGTGCCGGCCCGCAGAGGGGCCGAGGAGATGTTCGAGCTAAGGTTGTCGACGGCCGCGACGATGGTCACCGGCACGGCGATGACGAGGATCGCCAGGGTGGCCACGACCGTGCGTCGCCTGCGGTACTTCGCTGCCAGCCGACGTCGCCGCCTCGGGCCGATCGGCTTTGTGCCGTGGGAGTGCTCCAACTTCCTTCGCTCCTGAATCCGGGGCCGTGGGCAGATTGCATACAATCCTAGACGCTCAGATCGCGAGCCTTCCACCCGACGCGGCGCGACGACGACTCGCCCGATCCGTGCGCGGTCACCCCGTCCGGCCTCTCGACTGGTCACCGAAGCTCCCGAGGCTCTGTTAGACTTGATCGTGTTCGTGCATGAGATCAGTGCCTCTGATCATCAACGAACACGTGGTGCCGACGGCGTAGGTAGATTCGCTCGGTGCTGTGCTGTTGCCCGACTGGTGTGTGTCTACCGTCCGCGCCCCTCACGTTCTCTTCATCCAATTCCCCATCGACCTCCATCCCGCACCTCGGCGTGCATCATCGATACCGAGAGTTTCCCGTCTTCACTTCCGCCATGGATTCCCCGCCAGCACACGCTGTGCTCGGCTCAAGTCCGGGCAGCCTCGGTGCCCCCACAGATTTTCGTTGGACCTGCGTCCCAGGATTCAGTCCATCCAACGGGAAAGCCGGATCCGGTCACGGATCCGACCATCAAGACCGCTGATGCGGTCGTCAGTTGAAAAATAAGGATACAAAGATTATGGCTACAGGTACCGTGAAGTGGTTCAACGCGGAAAAGGGTTTCGGATTCATCCAGCCTGACGACGGTTCGGCAGATGTCTTCACCCACTTCTCCGCGATCGAAGCCACCGGCTACCGCGAGCTCACCGAGGGTCAGAATGTCGAATTCGACTCCGAGATGGGTGCTAAGGGACTGCAGGCGACTCGCGTCCGCGGCCTCTGAGACCTCGGTGAGTCTCACCCGAGACCTCTGAGAATCACAGCGACCCTTCGCTCCGCACCGGCAGCGTCCGAGACTTCGGACTCTCCGGCTGTGCGCAGCGGAGGGTCGCTGTTTCCATGCCCGGAAGCCGATTGCCCAGGTAGCGTGGGTTCTGACCGATCCGCCCCTCAGAGAAGCAGGTGCCATGACCGCACACACCGGTGACATCCCCACGACAGTCGTCTTCGACCTCGGCAACGTCCTCATCGGCTGGGACCAGACGAGGCCCTTGGCCGACCGCATGAGTCCCGAACAGTGGCGCGCCTTCGCCGAGGAGGCCGATTTCGCCGCCCTCAATTCCGCCTCCGACAGCGGTGTTCCCGTCGCCGAGGTGGTCTCCCGGGCCGGCGCGACCGATCCCCGGCACGCAGAGATCGTCTCCCTCTACTTCGAACGCTTCGAGAAATCGCTGACCGGCCCGATCGAGGGCATGGCCGAGGTCGTCACCGACCTCAAGGACTCCGGAACGCGACTGCTGGGCCTGTCGAACTGGTCGGCCGAGACCTTCCACCATGCGCCGCAGGTCGCACCGGCGATCACACAGCTCGAGGATGTCGTCGTCTCCGGGCGTGAAGGGCTCATCAAACCCGATCCCGCGATCTTCGAGATCCTTCGCGAACGCTTCGGCCTCGATCCCGTCCGGACCGTCTTCATCGACGATCTGCCCGCAAACGTCGAGGCCGCTCGGTCCCTCGGCTTCCTCGGACTGGTCTTCACCGATGCGCCGAGGCTGCGCGGCGATCTCCGGGACCTCGGTCTGCTCGGGGGATAGTCGACAGCAACCGAGCGGGAATCAGTTCGCCTTCTGCGCGGGACGCAGATCCTCAAGCGCGCGCAGACGATCGAGCGCTCCATCGATGCGGGTCGCGGTCTCATGGACGATCGTCTCGACGAGCGCCAGACACCCGACCTGACTGTCGAAGAACGAGACGTCGACGGCGGCGGGCAGAACGACATCGGCGATGCCCGCGATCGGCGACAGCCATTGGTCCGTGATCAGGGCGACCGAGGCGGAATTCCGCTTGGCCGCCTCAGCGGCCAGGAGCAGGTGGCGCTGATAGCGCCGCACATCGAGGACCAGCAGCACATCGTGTCTGCGCAAATCGGTCACCGCGGGTAGGTCGCGGCCCATCGGATCCTCCAGGAAGACCACGTCCGGTCGCACCTTCGCCAGCTGCAGCTGAGCCACCCGGCCGACCAGCCCGCTGTAGTGGCCGCCGGCGACCACCACACGATTCGACGTCCGCGACAGCAGTCTGATCAGGCGCTCGACTTCCGAGGCCGGAATCTGCTGAAACGTCCGCGTGATAAGACCGGCCCGGTCATCACCGCTGGAGGCGAATCCGCCTGAATCGACACGATGCGCGGTCTCAGCCTCGGCGCGGTCCAAAGGGCTCGCCGAGCGCGTCGTCAGCTCGTCTCGCAGACGATCCTGCATCTGCCCGAAGCTGTCGAAGCCCAGACGCGCACAGAAGCGGATGACAGAGGCCGCACTCGAATTGGCCGCACTGGCCAGGGACGACGTCGTACCCAGGCCCGCACTCGGATAGTCCGCAAGAAGGGCACGAGCGATTCTGCGCTCCGTGGGGCTGAGCGAGTCGATGGAGGAATTGACCTTCTCCGCGACCGTGTCCATGGACCTTTCCTCTCAAGCCTGAAAAGTCTGTTTCAAATGTGAGATGTATTGCACCGATGAAACGAGTATGCCAAGATGTTCTGGCTCAGCACAAATGAAGGGAACATCACATGCCAGAAACCGTCCTCCGGTCTTTCGGCCAGGGCACCGAGCCGCTCCTCATCGTCCATGGTGGGGCGGGTCATCGGTCCACTCCTCTGACCGAGGACGGTGCTGCCAGCGCCCATGCGGCTTTGGAGAAGGTCCTCGCTGCCGGCTGGGCAGTGCTCGCAGAAGGCGGTTCGGCAGGCGACGCGGTCATCGCCGCCGTCCGCGAACTCGAGGACGCCCCGGACTTCAACGCCGGTCACGGGGCCGCTCTCACCTCTGCGGGAGCGGCCGAACTCGACGCCTCGCTGATGACCGGTGACGGAGCCTCCGGAGCGGTCGCGGGCGTGACGACGGTGCGCAATCCCATCACCGCCGCGCGGGCGGTGATGGATCGGTCCGAGCACGTCCTGTTCGCGGCACCGACAGGCGCCCAGCTGGTCGAGTGGGGTGTCGAGACCGTCGATCCCGACTACTTCGTGACTGATAAGCGGCGCAGTGAGCTCGCGGCGTTCCAGGACCGCCCTGATCCCGCATTCCAGCACGGCACCGTCGGCGCCGTGGCCCGCGATTCCGCTGGACACGTGGCCGCGGGGACATCGACCGGCGGCATCGTCAACCAGCAGCCCGGTCGGATCGGCGACACCCCCCTGGTGGGCGCCGGAACCTTCGCCGATGACGGCACGGTTGCCGTCTCCTGCACCGGCACCGGGGAGGTATTCATCACCGAGGTCGCCGCCCACAGCGTGCACGCTCGAGTGGCGTTGGCCGGGATGGACGCCGACGAGGCGACCGTCGAGGTTCTCGACCGCATCGCCGCACGTGAGGGAATGGGCGGCATCATCGTCGTTCCCGCCGAAGGAGCCGGACTCGCCGCCTACAACAGCGGGGACATGTTCTACGCCTCGGCCAGCTCCGCTGGTTCGCACACCCACGTGTGACTCGACGGAACTCGTGAGCACCGCCGAGCCCACCACTTGAGAAGGAGAATCGTGTCGATTCAAGCACCACCGGAAGAGGGCAGGCAGAACCGCTTGTCCCGGGGAGTGATGAAACTCCTCGAAGCCGTCGACAGAGCGGGCAACAAGCTGCCCCACCCGTTCTGGATCTTCGTCGGACTCGCCATCATCGTTGCACTGCTCAGTGCGCTGTTCTCCCGATGGGATCTGTCCTCGGTCAATCCGACCAACGGCGAGACTGTCGCGGTCAAGAACTTGCTCTCGACCGAGGGCGTGCAGATGATGCTCGACGGCGCGATCGAGAACTTCGTGAACTTCCCACCGCTGGGTCTCATCGTCGTAGTCGCTCTCGGCGTGTCCGTCGCCGATGCCACCGGTCTGCTGCCCTCGCTGATGCGGGGAATGCTCTCGCAGGTCAATCCGCGCTACGTCACCTTCACGATCGCGATCACCGCGATGGCTGCTCAGGTCGCCGGTGATGCGGCTTTCGCAGTCATGATCCCCTTGGCGATGATCGCCTACCGGGCAGTCGGACGCAGCCCGATCATCGGTGCCGTCGTCGCCTATGTCGCCGTCGGCGGAGCCAGCAGCGTGGGGCTCATCCCCACCGGCTCCGATGCCGTCTTCGCCGGTCTGACCACCGCAGCCGCGCACACCATCGACCCGAGCTACAATGTCAACCCGCTGTCGAATTACTTCTTCTCGGCCTCTTCGTCGATCGTGCTGGCGCTGTCGATCACCCTGGTCGTCGAGCTGGTCGTCGCCAAGCGGGTTGCGGCGCTCGAGGCCGCCGAACCCTCGATCGATGCAGAGCCCCTGCCGGATATGAAGCTGAAGCCCGCCGAACAGCGGGGCATGGTCGGGGCGGGGATCGCCACAGTCGCCTTCTTCGGACTGCTCGTCCTCGCTGTCCTGCCCGCAGGTTCGCCTCTGCGTGGAGAGGGCGGAAGCGTCCTCGACTCGCCGCTGATGAACAACATCGCCGTCATCATGATGCTGTTCTTCGCCACCGTCGGCGTCGTCTACGGCGTCATCGCCGGTTCCATCAGGAAGTTCAGTGACATTCCCGAGCTCATGGCTCCCGGCGTTGCGGCCCTCGTGCCGGTCATGGTGCTGTTCTTCGCCGCCTCGCAGTTCCTGGCCTACTTCAAATGGACGAACATCGGCCAGGTTATCGCGATCGAAGGGGCTGGTCTGCTCGACCGCCTCGGTGCGGCCCCGATCGTCATCTTCGTCGTCGCCGTGCTCTTCATCAGCTGCCTCAACCTGGTGCTGACCTCGGGCTCGGCTATGTATGCGTTCGTAGCTCCGGTCCTGGTCCCGATGCTCATGCTCCTCGACATCGCGCCCGAAACCACTCAGGCGATGTTCCGCATCGCCGATGCCCCGACGAACAGTCTCACACCCATGAGCCCCTACTTCGTCCTGGCCCTCGGGTTCATCCGTCAGCACCGACCCAATGCCGGCGTCGGCACGCTGATGTCGCTCGTGCTGCCGATCGCCGTGGTCAACCTCGTCGTCTGGATCGTGCTGTTCATCCTGTGGTACATCATGGGACTTCCCTTGGGCCCAGGCGTGGCCGCACGGTAGAAGGACTCGCATCACCGTCCGGCTTCGAAGTCGTCCTTCATCGCCATCAGGGTCCGGTGGACGTTCAGGCGCTGGAAGTCCGCGAAGCTGTGTCCCCTCGTGACGATGCGGTCGAAGACCCACGCGGTCCAATCGGGCCACTTCCGGCGGTCGTCGGTCCAGGTCTCGGTCACTTGCGTCGCCGAGCCGAGACCTTCGAACTCATAGGACCAAGTGGCATTGCTGCCCTGGAGCACCGGCGAGCGCGGTCCGATCCTGCGCACGGTGAAGGCGAACCGTCGGCCCGGCTCCGACTCGATGACCACGCACTCGGTCAGCCACGTCGCAGGTCCCCGACGATTGCTGCCCTCGAAGTCCTCTCCGACTTCGAGCGGTCGGACCGGTGACTGGGTGCGAGCCGAGGTGTTCTCCGGACTCCACCGCGGCATCTGCTGCGGGTCGGCGACCTGCTCCCAGATCGACTGCGCGTCCGCCTTGATGACCACACTGTCGCTGATCTGCATCACTCGTCCCATACCGCTGGCCTCCCGGTCTCGCCTGTGCCGTTCGTGTGCTCAGTTCCCTTTGGGCCAGATTGCGGCCTGACCTGGCAGACCGTCAACGGCCGGCCACATCTGGAAGTCGGCTATCACGTCAAGGCGAGCGCACAGGGGAATGGATTCGGCACCGAGGCGGCTCAGGCGTCCGCGCCGGCACCGCACTCTTCGGAGCGCGGCTGGGGCATGCGGTCCCGATCGTAGGTGATCGTCGAGTAGCCATGGGGAATCGCACAGCCGTTTTCGTCGACTCCGACGAAGACGATCCGGTCGATGCTGAGGATGGACTTGCGCGTGATCATATTGCGCACCACCGCCTTCATCGTCAGCGAAGTGCGCCCGAAATGAGTGGCGATGAGCCCCATCTCGATGAGGTCGCCTTCCCGTGCCGAGGCCCGGAAGTCGATCTCAGAGATCAGTTTCGTCACGACCCGGTGGTTGCCGAGTTGGATGATCGCGTAGATCGCGGCCTCCTCATCGATCCAGCGCAACAGACTGCCGCCGAAGAGCGTGCCATTGGCGTTGAGATCCTCGGGCCGCACCCATTTGCGGGTATAGAAGTTCATGCCCTCGGTTCGAGGGGTGTCTGCGGTGGTCGGTGGCGTCACGGTCATGCGGTCAGAGTACCGAGACGATGTTTCGCTGACGTTTCTCCCGCATTCCGGGAATGTTCCGCGGTGCTGTTCCCGACAGACGGCGAGGGGTGCCCCTGCCTGAGGCCGCGACTGCGGGTGAAGTCCTCAGTCGTCGACTCTGCTCGGCTGCGCTGTCTCCAGCTCACGGATGAGAATGCGCGCAAGGGCACCGAGGCGGAACCGTTCGGGGATCACGGGAGTGATCCCCTTCTCCTGCAGCGGCCTCGCCGTGACGCTGCCGACCGCCGCCGCCAGCACACCGCCGTCATCGTCAGTGAACGCATCGATCACCCGAGGCAGCAGATCCTCATCGGCAGCCGCCTCGAGGAAGGCGGCGGCCCCGGGAGCCGAAGTGAACGCCACTGCGTCGCACCGACGTTCCGCAACCGAGCGGACCGCGGCGACCACAGCTTCCGGATCGGGAGCGGATGTCCACCGGTAGACCACGAGCGAGCAGACATCGGCACCCGCGGCGGCGAAGGACTCATCGAGGCCGTCGGCGCCGGCACCGTGGTGCTGCACCGCGATCCGCAGGTCGCGCACTCCCTCGCCGAGGAGGGCCTCCTCGATCTCGGCGCTGGTCTCGGATTCGGCGACCCACTCGGGCACGAGTCCGGCCGCCTGAATCGCTCCTCGCGCCTTGGGGCCACGAGCGATGATCCGAGCGCCGGTGAGCATCTCATGCCATTCCTCGCGCAGACCCGCAGCCTCGGCCACCTCGCCCCAGCCGGTGAATCCGACACCGGTCGTGACCACGACGATATCGGGCCTGTGCTTGATGAGTGCGCGGGTGCGGGCAATGAGTTCGGGGTCATCGATGTGCGGGATGACGGACAGAGTCGGCGCATGCACGATCGACGCGCCGTGCCGTTGAAGTGCGGACGCGAGCTGTTCGGCCCGCCGCTGTGCTGTCAGCACGATGCGACGTCCGGACAGTTTGCCGGTCAGTTCGACACGAGAGGGCTCCATGACCCCATCCTGATGCTGCGATCTCGGCTGAGCAACTCCGCCGAGGCGCTGACTCACTGCGGCATGTTGACGAACCGGGACTTCGCGCCCTGGAACGCCACGGGAATGTCCATGGTCGGTCCCGCACGGTGCTTGGCGACGATGATGTCGGCCTCGCCGGCGCGCTCGTGCTCCTTGTCGTACATGTCCTCACGATGGATGAGCAGGACCAGGTCCGCATCCTGCTCGATCGAACCGGACTCACGTAGGTCGGAGATCATCGGACGCTTGTCCGTGCGCTGCTCGCTGCCGCGGTTGAGCTGGGACAGGGCGATGACCGGGACCTCGAGTTCCTTGGCCAGAAGCTTGAGCGAGCGGGAGAACTCCGAGACCTCCTGCTGACGGGATTCGACGCGCTTGCCCGAGGACATCAGCTGCAGGTAGTCCACGCAGACCATGCTGAGATCGTGCTGCTGTTTGAGCCGGCGACACTTCGCACGGATCTCCGTCAGCGCCATGTTCGGCGAATCGTCGACGAACAGCGGGGCACCGTTGATGCGGGCCTCGGTCGCCGCCAGAGTCGTCCAGTCATGCGGGCTGAGCTCGCCCCGGCGCAGGTTCTGCAGCGGGATCTCGGATTCGGCGGACAGCAGTCGCATGACGAGTTCGTTCTTGCCCATCTCCAAGGAGAAGAACACGGCGGCCTTGTCGTTGTGGATCGCCGCCGAACGGATGAAGTCCAGCGCCAGCGTCGACTTGCCCACACCCGGGCGGGCGGCGATGACGATCATCGTGCCCGGATGCAGACCATTGGTGAGGTTGTCGAATTCGATGAACCCCGTCGGCACACCCGCGGTCTGGCCGTCGATGTTGCCGTTGCGTTCGATCTCCTGAGCCACCTCGCCGAGGATGTCAGAGAGGACGACGTAGTCCTCGGTGGTGTGGGTTTCGGTGACCTTGTAGATCTCCGCCTGTGCCGAATTCACGACATCGTCGGTGTCGCCTTCGGCGTCGTAGCCCATCTGCACGATGCGGGTGCCGGCCTCGACGAGGCGGCGCAGCACCGCCTGCTCGCTGACGATCGCGGCGTAGTAGCCGGCATTGGCCGCGGTCGGCACAGAGGAGATGAGGGTGTGCAGGTAGGCGGCGCCGCCGATGCGGGCGAGGTCGCCGGTCTTCGTCAGATAGTTCGCCACCGTCACCGAGTCCGCGGGCTCACCGCGGGAGTAGAGGTCGAGGATCGCCTCATAGATGGTTTCGTGAGCAGGCTTGTAGAAGTCATCGCCTTTCATCGACTCGACGCAGTCGGCGATGGCGTCCTTCGACAGGAGCATCGCGCCGAGCACGCTCTGCTCGGCCTCGACGTCCTGCGGCGGGGTCCTCAGACCGTCATAGCCCTGATCGTTGCTCACTTAAGTTCCTCTTCCTTCAAGCTCATCGGCACTCACCCGCGATCGCGGTCATCCGCCTTCAGCGCCCTCCAACTGTACCCGGACCAGGGCCGGGGTCTTCGACACAAGGATAGGAGACGCTCCTGACACCGCCGAGGCGGCCCCGCGGATCTGCGGGGCCGCCTCGGTGATGGTCCGGCAGGGCGCCGATCGGCGCCCTCAGTCCCGGGATCGTCCCGCCGTGGCCACGGAGACGAGGATCGGCTTCGCCACCTGCAGTCCGAGTCGGATGATGAGGACGCCGAGGACGACCGCGGCGAGGATCGTGAGGAAGGTGACCGGCTTGAACACGAGCGCTGCTCCGGCCAAGGGCAGGACGAGCAGGAGACCGAGGCCGCCGGCCAGCAGCGAGACCCAGATGACGGGACCGATCACCGCGCGGACCATGGCCCGGTGCATGGTGCCGGGCTCCATGCCTGCGGCATAGAGGTCCTGGAAGGTGTCCGCCCGATCGTAGATGTCGGCGACCTGGTTGATCAGGGCGGAGACCGCGATGAGCAGGATCGAGATGCCCAGGACGAGCAGGACTCCGGTGAAGATGTCCTGCAGCAGATGCATCTGCTCCGGCGCCATCGCGACCTCGGGGTCATCGGCGGTGTCCATTCCCAGCTGCATGAGTGCGATGCCCGTGCCGCCGACCGCTGCGACGAAGGCCGTCATGGCCACACCGGAGACCCGCCGCCAGAAGCGCTTCGGATCGTCCGAGACCAGTCGTGCGGCGATCAGCTTCGCGGGTGTCGCCGCACGGTTTCCGCTCAGGTAGGCGAACCATCGCATGAGCAGCCCGCCGACGAGGTCGACGACGAGAAGTCCCAGGACGAAGACGACGACGATCGCGGAGAGAACGATACCGATGCCGAGGCCGCCGGCCTGTGAGACGGACAGGGCCACCGGCAGGGCGAGGATAAGCAGGACGGCGATGATGACTCGTGCGAGCGGGAACTTGCGCTCGAGTGCCTTCGTCCGCACACCCAAGGGTGAGATCGCGACCTTGCGCAGGCCGATGAGCGCCGAGGCGATGCAGACGAGGATGAGGAAGACGATGACGGCGGCCACGAGCCAGGCCGGCATGAGCATGTTCGCATATCCGATGGGCTCACCCATGAAGTGGATGAAGCTCACGGGCCAGGCCAGACCCAGGTATCCGAGCACGCCGAGGACGATTCCGCAGATGGCCGGGACCAGAGGTTCGGCCACCGCGAGGGCCACGATGGCCGAGCGCCTGGCTCCGAGCAGGGACATCGTCGACAGCCGTTCGTCCTGCCGACGTGCCGACAGCGTCGCCGAGGCGGAGGCCAGTGTGCTGGCAGGAATGATGAGGAGGCTGGTCGCGAAGCTCGCGAGGAACTTGTA
>DWZN01000033.1 GCA_019117545.1 Candidatus Brevibacterium intestinavium | reverse complement strand
CCGGCCGAGTGCCCCTTGCCGGTCGATTGATCGCTGCCGGAGCGTCCGCGCCTGGCTGTCTCGGGTGAGGACAGTTCCTGATCCGGTTCCGTGTTCGGCCGCCACACGGACTTGTCGACCCGGATGCCGGCCGAGCCGAGCAGGGAGCGCAGCTGACCGACGAGGTCCTGCCATTCTCTGATCCGCACGAAATTGAGGAACTCGGCCTTGCACCGGCGCCGGAACTTCGACGAGCCCATTTCGGCCTGCAGGTCCTGCAGGTAGTTCCACAGGTTGAGGTAGGACAGGAAGTCGCTTCCTCGGTGAGTGAATCGGGCATGCTTCTCGTCGGCGGCGGCACGGACCTCGGCCGGGCGCTCTCGCGGGTCCTGGATGGACAGCGCCGCGACGATGACGGTGACCTCTCCCCCGCACCCCGCCTCCGCGCCGGCGATGACCATCCTGGCCAGGCGCGGATCGATCGGGAGGACGGTGAGCTTCCGTCCGATCTCGGTGACGCGGATCTTCCCGGCCCCGTCACCGGTCAGGGCCCCGAGTTCGGTCAGCATCGTTCGTCCGTCCCGCACGGCTCTGGCCTCCGGCGGAGTGAGGAACGGGAAGTCGAGGATCTCCTGATCGCTTGCGGCGAAGCCGAGGTCGGCCATCTGCAGGATGACGCTGGCGAGGTTCGTGCGGAGGATCTCGGGATCGGTGAATTCGGGTCGGGTCTTGAAGTCCTCCTCCGAGTACAGGCGGATGCAGATGCCTTCGCTGGTGCGGCCCGACCGACCCTTGCGCTGGTTCGCACTCGCCTGGGAGATCCGCTCGATCGGCAGCCGCTGGACCCGGGTGCGGTTGGAATAGCGCGAGATCCGGGCGGTGCCGACATCGATGACGTACTTGATTCCGGGCACGGTCAGCGAGGTCTCGGCCACGTTCGTGGCCAGCACGATGCGGGGGCGGCTGTGCGGGCGGAAGACCTTCTGCTGCTCACCGGCCGAGAGCCTGGCGAACAGCGGCACGACCTCCCAATCGCCCATCCGCGGACGTCTGCGCAGGTGGTCGGTCAGCGCATCGGCGGTGTCGCGGATCTCGCGTTCGCCGGAGAGGAAGACGAGGATGTCGCCGGGCTCCTCGGCGGCGAGCTCATCGACGGCGGCGATGATGCCGTCGGTCTGCTCCTCCACCCCCGTCTCGTAGTTGCCCGAGTCACCGGGACCGTCGACATCGTCGTCATCGGGTTCGTCCCCGAGCGGCCGGTAGCGGACCTCGACCGGGTAGGTCCGACCCTCGACCGAGATCACTGGGGCGTTATCGAAGTGAGAGGAGAACGATTCGGGATCGATCGTCGCCGAGGTGATGATCACCTTGAGGTCCGGGCGACGGCCGAGGACCTGTTTGAGGTAGCCGAGGAGGAAATCGATGTTGAGGCTGCGTTCGTGCGCCTCGTCGATGATGATGACTTCGTAGTCGCGCAGCAGTTTGTCGCGGGCGAGTTCGGCCAGCAGGATGCCATCGGTCATCACCTTCACCCGCGTGGTGTCGGCGACCTGCGCGGTGAAGCGCACCTGATAGCCGATGGTGTCTCCGAGGTCCTCGTCGAGTTCGTCGGCGATGCGTTCGGCCACGGTCCGGGCCGCGATCCGTCTGGGCTGAGTGTGACCGATGAGTCCGTCGACGCCGAGACCGAGCTCCAGGCAGATCTTCGGCAGCTGCGTAGTCTTGCCCGACCCCGTCTCACCGGCGATGATGACGACCTGGTTGTCCCGGATCGCCTCGGCGATCTCATCCTTCGCGGCGGTGACCGGCAGATCGTCCGGGTAGGTCACGGCGACCGGATGGGCGGCGCGGGCGGCCTTGAGCCGGGCGCGACGCTGCCGGTGGTGGGCTGCGGTGGCCTTCCGTCGCTGGTTCTTCCGCCGAGGCGAGCGCTTCGTCCGCGGAGTCGACGAATCCGTGTGCGCGTCGGTACGCGGGGTCGACGATGCTGAGTTCTCCTGTGCCATTGCAGTCACAAGCTTAGCCGCAGCCGCAAGCGCAATCGGAGTCACCGAGCTGCGCCGAGGAGGAGGGAATGTCTACCGGCCGGTTTTCTCCGCCAGTTCCCGCAGCATCGCCGAGTAGGCTTCCCAATCCTGGCTTTCCGGGATGTTCGGACTGGCCGCGCTCAGCCCTACCTGCCCATCGATCCCTTCGCGGACCACATCGACTTGCCCGAGGTGGCGGGTGAGGTCGACGAGGACATGGACCATGATCTGGCCTAGGGTCACCGCTTTCATCGGGGCCGGCCAATGCGGAACCTTTCCCGGCGCGTCGAGCGGCAGGGAGTCGAACGTCTCGTCCGCGAAGGCCCAGACCCGCCGGTAGAGGTCGAGGACGTCCTCAGCGGATTCCGCCTCGGTGGCGTACCAATCGGCCTGCGGATCGTTTTCGAAGACCTCATCGAAGACCACTTCGTCCCGGTGTGGCCAGGGCCGGTCGAAGGTGTCGCCGAAGTATCCGGTTTCGACATTGGCCATATGTTTGACCACGCCGAGGAGGTTGAACCCAGTCGGTGTCCGCGGCCATCTCAGCTCTCGTTCGCTCAGACCCTCGAGCTTCCACATCAGCGTCTCTCGCGTTCGCTTGAGGGAGTTCCGCAGCACAGTCTTCATCGCCTCGTCGCTGTCCATGCTCTCAGTCTGCCCCAATCACGACCGGATGAACACAGTGTTCCTCTCATCCGCCCCACAGCGGCTCGAGAGCCGAGTAGAGCTGTTGGACGCCGAGGATGATGAACAGCCCTGCCGTAATCGCCAGAGCGATGTTCGTGTGCAGCTTGTTCGCCCATTCCTTCGGGATCTTCTTGCCGTTGAGCAGCCCGAGGAGGGTGACGGCCAGGAACGGCATGAACAGCGAACCGAGGACTCCGTAGGCGAGGATCAGACCGATCGGCTTGCCGAGGAAGAACAGCAGCATCGGCGGGAACGTCAGCCACAGCACATAGAACTTGAAGTACTTCCCGCCCGTCAGTGTGTCCGGGTGTCCTCCGGGCTTGTTGCGCATATGGCCCCAGAAGTCGGCGAACATGAGGGACACGCCGTTCCAGACTCCGATGATCGAGGAGAAGGACGCGGCCCAGAAGCCGATGAGGAAGCCAACGCCCACAACCTCGCCGTAGCGGTCCTTGAGCACGTCGGCGAGGTCGAGCAGTCCCTTGTCGTCGGCGGAGATCGATACGCCCGCGGCACGGACGACCTCGGCGCCGACGATGAGCATGGCGATGACGAAGATCCCCGTCATCACATAGGCCATCGAATTGTCGATGCGCATCACGCGCATCCACTTCGGTGTGTGCCAGCCCTTCTCACGCAGCCAGTAGCCGTAGGCGGCCAAGGTGATGGTTCCCCCGACGCCTCCGGCGAGCGCGAGCGTGTAGACCACTCCGCCTTCGGGAATGATCGGGACGAGGCCTGTGAGCATGTCGGGGACGTTCGGTGCGGCGATGATCGCCAGACCCACGACGGTGATGAACATGATGCCGACGAGGGCGGCCGTGATCTTCTCGAACACGGCGTAGCGTCCGAACCAGACCATCGCGAATCCGGCCAGGCCCATGAGCATCGAGCACACGGTGAGGTTGAGCCCTGGGAAGAGCGCGGCCAGAGGCAGCGCCGCCGAGCTCATGGCCGTGGCCCCGTAGACGAACCCCCAGATGATGATGTAGGGCCCGAAGTACCAGGTCGTCCAGCGGCCCAGCGACCGCCAGCCTTCGAAGATCGTCTTTCCGGTCGCCAGGCTGAAGCGGCCGGCGCCTTCGACGAGTACGATCTTGAGGATGACGCCGACGATGACCGCCCACAGCAGCCCGTACCCGAACTGGCTGCCGGCGACCAGGGTCGCGACCATGTCGGCGGCGCCGACACCCGTGGCCGCGACGACCAGCCCGGGCCCGATGACCTTCCACTTGGCCGGGCCCGAGGCCTCTTCGATCCCGGACACGGTTCCCGAATCGGCGGAGTCGCCGGGACCCGAACCGTCTGGTCCGTGAGTGCTCTCGCTCATGCTGCTTCGCTTTCGTCATCGGCCGCTCACTCATCTGCGGTCGCGGCTCTTGACTGTCGCTTCTGCGTCCACGACGGCGGAGTTCACGAAACAGCATCGCTGCGGCGGGAATCGTCTTCAGTCAGTCATCGTATTCGATGCTTCCGTTTGACCTCCACATCGGCAGTCCATTGTCTGCGACTATCCTCGAGGTGTGAGCGATCATGATTCCACCGAGGACCCCCGCGGCCGGATCGCCCGTCGGATCTTCCCCGACGGAGACGACCCGGATCCCCGATTCACCCTGGCCAATGAGCGCACTTTCCTGTCCTGGATCCGCACGGCGCTGGCCTTCATCGGCGGCGGCATCGCGGTTGAGGCGTTCACTTCGGAGATCTTCTCGACCGGACTGCGGGCCACACTGTCGATCGTGCTCATGGTCATCGGCTTCGTCCTCGCCTCCGGCGCCGCCTTCCGCTGGCATCGGATCGAATCGGCGATGCGGCGCAAGACCTCTCTGCCTCTGCCGCTGATCATCCCGATCGTCAGTCTCGCCTCGGCGCTGGGGGCCGGCCTGCTGGTGCTGGTGTTCGCGGGTCTCCTGTGATCCCTCCTCTCGGACGCGAGCCCCGCAGACCGCGGACACCCAGGTCCCGGCCGCTGCGGGCCCAGCCGCCCAGGCCGCAGCCGCACCCTGATCCGGCGCTGCAGCCGGAGCGGACCGCTCAGTCCTGGCTGCGCACGAGCCTGACCATGACGGTCGTCAGCCTCATCGGCATTCGTTGGATCAATGTCTTCCACGGCTGGTCGATCGGCATCTTCGTCGCTTGCCTGGCACTGGCGATCATTGCGATCGCCATGCAGGTCAGACGCTACCGTTTGGGCGCGGTCTCGATTCAGGCCGAGCGGGGCCGCCCGAGCCCGTGGGCCGTGCTCTTCCTCTCCACCTCCGTGTGCCTCATCGCGGCTCTGGGCATCGCTTCGGTGATCAAGATCAGCCTGAGCTGACCGGACCGACTCCGATCAGGCGTTCCTCGTTGTGAGACCGACGTCCGGACCTCCCGGGCCCGTGCCTAAACTGGACGCATGAAGGATGCACACGAAGTCTCCACCGCCCCGCTCGTCGCCGTCGGACTCGTCGGCGGTTTCCTCACCGCCCGGGAGACCGGGATCCGCCCGCTCGGCGGAGCCGTCCTCGCCGCGGCGGGTGCCTACGCCGCCCGGTCCTGGTATGCGAAGAAGGGCTGGCCTGCCGCTGCCGGGCTGAGCCTGACCTACCTCGGCGGGTTCGGGGCCTCCCACCCCCTGGCGAAGAAGATCGGCGCCTGGCCGGCAGTCCTCGCCGTCAGTGCGGTCAGCGCGGCCGCGTCCTATGTCGTCTCCGACAGCGCAGACACGAAGTGAGTCGGCGCCTGACCGCCGACATCCGCTGACCGCCGACATCCGCTGACCGACTCGACCGATAACCGCATCGCAGGAAGCGAGGACCACGAGTAGCCCATGCTGGCCGTGTTCGAAGGCTTCGCCGTCATCGCCGGAGTCATCCTCACCGGATTCGTCCTCGGACGCACCGGGGTGCTCGGTCCCCACGGACAGCAGGTCATCGCGAAGCTCGTCTTCTATGCCGGCACCCCGGCCCTGCTCTACGTCGTCGTGTCCGAGACCGATCTCGGGCTGATCTTCAACACCGCGCTGTTCGCCACCGGCGGTTCGGCGCTGATCGTCGGTGCCCTCCTCTTCGTCCTCACCCGTTGGATCCGCCGCCGCTCGACCGGTGAGGCCCTGTTCTCGGCGTGGGCGACCAGCTACGTCAACATCGGCAATCTCGGCATCCCGATCGCGGCCTATGTCCTCCACGACATCGGCTATGTCGCTCCCGTCCTGCTGTTCCAACTGCTCGTCCTCGCTCCCATCGGCATGGCCGTCCTCGACGGTGCGGGCAGGAAACGGCACGACTCGCACTGGTATTCGGCCGTGCTCCAAGTGCTGAAGAACCCGATCGTCCTCGGTGCCGCCGCCGGTGTGGCGGCCTCGGCGACGGGTTTCGAACTGCCCCGGTTCATCCTCGAACCCATCGATATGATCGGAGCGACGGCGGTCCCGGGCGCACTGCTGGCCTTCGGCATCTCGCTCAAGGACGGCTGGGCCCTGCCGGTCAAGGGAACCCGTTCGCAGCTGAGCTACATCACGGTCGCCAAGCTCGTCGTCCAACCGCTCGTGGCCTGGGTCATCGGCGGTCCTCTGCTGGGCTATGACGGTCTCGACCTGTTCGCCATCGTCGTCACCTCGGCGCTGCCGACGGCGCAGAACGTCTACATCTATTCGATGCAGTATCGGCAGTCCGAGGCGCTGATGCGCGATGCGGTCTTCATCACCACGGTCCTCGCCGTGCCTGCGCTCGTCGTCATCGCCGCCCTCCTCGGCTGATCCGCCCCGACGCCTGAGCGCTGCGGCCGCCCGACCCGGTCCCCGCCGCCGCGTGGAGCCCCGATCCGCCCGACCTCCTCGGCGCAAGCGCCAGGCGGGGAAATCGGCGGCCGTGGCGTGTCCTCCCCGGCTTGGGCATGGTGGTCGCTGACAATGGGGGTGTGTCCAGAGACGAGAAGAACGAGACCGAAGACCTCCTGAGCAGGCGGATGAGTTCAGGGTCTGCCAGTGCTGCCGAGAAGCAGTCGCCGTCTCCTCTGGAGGCGGGCAACGACCCCTCGACCGACACCGAGGCGTTCGATCCGATCACGGATCCCATCGCCGAGGAGGCCCCCAAGCACTCCGCGACCGAAACCCCGTCGACGGGCCCGGTCCGGGTGGCGCCCGCCCATTCGACGAATCCGCACGCTCAGCCGACGAGCGCCACCGATCGGACCTCACCGACCGACACCGGTCAGATGAGTGAGGTGCCGGCGAATGCGCGGACCTCGGTGATGAGTGAAGCGGACTGGGCCGCTGTGACGAAGGCGGCGACGTCGACCGACGCCCGCGAGCCCGAAGTGCCTGAGAAGCGCCGTTCGGTCCTCGACGTCATCGGCACGATCTGGATCATGATCGCCACCCCGTTCGTCCTGTTGGCGCTGTCCGTGCGTTTCGTCGCCTCGGGTCTCTTCCTCAAGTTCGAGTACTTCCGCCCGGGATTCCCGGCCGATCAGTTCGGTTTCGACGGCGCCGACCGAGAGCACTACGCCACCTACGTCATCGACTATCTGCACAACTTCGACTCCCGGCGCTACCTCGCCGATGTCGTCATGCCCAATGGGGAGCCGATCTTCATCTCCGATGAGCTCAGCCATATGGCCGACGTCAAGGGGCTCATCTCGCTGCTCTATCTGGTCGCGCTCATCGGCATCATCGGCGCGGTCCTCTTCGGCCTCTACATGTGCCGCAAGGGCGGCATGGGCATCCACACCGGAGTGCGCCTGGGCTCGATCTTCAGCATCATCTTCATGGGTGCTGTCGCCGTTGTGGCCGTGCTCGGCTGGGACAGCTTCTTCCGCAACTTCCACAAGCTCTTCTTCAGCGACGGCACTTGGGAGTTCTACGCCGATGATTCGCTCATCCGGCTCTTCCCGCCGCAGTTCTGGGTCGATGCCGGCATCGCCGGCGGAGGCGTGTTCGTGCTCCTGGCGATCATCCTCTTCTGCTTGAGCTTCCTCGGCTTCAAGAAGCGCCGCGCACTGCGCAAGGCGCGGAAGGAAGCCGCAGCCTGAAGCCAGCTGATCGGCAGCTCCTCTGCGGGTGAGAGTCCCGCTCCACGGTTCCGGCCGGGTGGTCTTTCCCCTTCCACCCGGCCGAATTTCTGCCCGGGACCGACCAGATTC
>DWZN01000217.1 GCA_019117545.1 Candidatus Brevibacterium intestinavium | reverse complement strand
GAGGATCGAGAACCGCATCTTGACGACGTTGACGATGAAGACGTCGATCGCGTCCCTGGCCGTCATCCTGTAGACGATGGCCACGATGATGCCCGAGATGAGCAGCAGCGTCCCCGGGGACGACAGCCACTGGAAGTTGAAGATCGTGCTCGACGAGGCCTCGCCGCCGGCCTCGAGGATGTTCCCGTCGAGACCGGGCCACGGGATCGTGACATCCGTCGAGGCGAGCCAGTCGTTGAGGGCCGGCACGAGTTTGGCCACGGAGAAGATCACGATCACGAGCAGGTAGGGGAAGAGCGCGAGGAAGACGCGGGACCCCGTCAGGGGTGCGGTCTGCTTCTCGACGTCGGTCGCCACCGCTGCGGCCGCACCGCCGGCGTCCGGGGCATCGGCGTCCTCGTGCTCGCGCTCGTCTGCCATGCGGTCGAGAGCCTGCCCTCCGCCCTGGGGACTCCAGAAGCGCAGCATCACGACGACGGCGGCGAGGCCGACCAGCGAGGCGATGATGTCGGTGAGCTCGACGGAGAGGAAGTTCGAGGAGATGTACTGGGTGATGGCGAAGACGATGCCGACGACAAGCGCCAGGGGCCAGATCTGGCGCAGTCCGCGCCGTCCGTCGACGAGCATCACGAGGAAGAGCGGGACGACCGCGGCCAGGAACGGGGTCTGGTGACCGACCATGGCACCGATGTCCTGATAGTCGATGCCGGTCAGGGTCCCGGCGGTGATGATCGGGATGGCGATGGCCCCGAACGCCACGGGAGCGGTGTTGGCCACGAGGACGACGACGGCGGCGCGCATCGCGGTGAAACCCACGGCAATGAGCATGACGCCGGTGATCGCCACGGGTGCGCCGAAGCCGGCGAGCGCTTCCAGGAGGCCGCCGAAGCAGAAGGCGATGATGATCGCCTGGATGCGCGGATCATCGGAGATGACGTTGATGACCAGCCGCAGGTCCTCGAAATGGCCCGAGCGCACAGTGAGTTCGTAGAGCCAGATCGCGGTGATGACGATCCACATGATCGGGAACAGGCCGAAGGCGAAGCCCTGAGTCGCCGCCAGCCCGGCCAATCCGACCGGCATGCCGTAGGCGGCGATCGCGACGATGAGAGCGACGGCCACAGAGGTCAGCCCGGCCCAGTGGGCCTTCCACTTGAGGGCGCCGAGGGTGATGAAGATCGTCAGCAGGGGCAGGATCGCCAGCAGCGCAGACCACAGCAGACTGTCGGCGACCGGCGCGATTTCGGGTGTGTACATCAACTCTCCAACACAGCCGGTGCTTGCCCACGTTGAGGCGGTTCCCCTGTGAACGCGCTCCGAACTCGAATGAATGAACGTTTTCAGCATGACCTCAGTGAGGTCAGACCATTAATGTGAGAATAGAACCGATACGTGAGCTGCGTCAAATGGTCCTGCGGACGGCTGCCGCCGCCGTGCGGTTCCGACCGTCGGACGCTTCCCACCGTCGGGCCGCTCCCCACCGTCGGGCCGGGAGGCGCGCGAGAAGGCGAGGAGCGCGAGAACGCAGGAGGCGGCGTGAGGAGGGGCATGACATGATGGCCGGGTGGGAGAGACCGTGAGTGAAGACAGGGACGAGACTCGGCAGCAGCGATCGGACGGCGCCGAGGCGCCCGCGAGTCCGATGTGGAGGCCCGTGTCCCGGGCGAACACCTATGAGCTGGTCATCGACGCCGTCGAGGAGCAGATCATGGCCGGCTCGCTGACAGTCGGCGACCCCCTGCCGGCCGAACGCGATCTCGCGGACAAGCTCGGCGTCAGTCGCGCCAGCGTCCGCGAGGCCCTGCGCGTGCTCGACAGCCTCGGCGTGGTCCGATCCGCCGGCGGTTCGGGCCGGGGTGCGGGCACCTTCATCGCCGCCATGCCCTCGGCCGCGCTCACCCGCTTCCTCCGCCTCCACGTCGCTTTGGCGAACTTCAGTATCAGCGATGTGCTGGACACGCGCGTCCAGCTCGAACGCTCGAGCGCGGTCCTCGCCGCCGCCCGGGCCGATGAGGATGCCGTGGCCGCGATCAACGCTCAGCTGGCGATGATGGACACACCGGGCGTCAGCCTCGAGGTCTTCAACGACGCCGACACCGCGTTCCACGTCGCCATCGCTCAGGCGGCGGGCAACCAGCTCTTCTCCGACCTCACCGCCGCGATCCGCACGTCCCTGCGCGGATCGATCTTCGCGGCCTTCAACAGGGTCGACGACCAGCAGGCCCTGATGTCCCGACTGCAGGCGCAGCACCGTGAGATCACGGCCGCCATCGTCGCCGGGCGCAGCGAGGACGCCGCGCAGCTGACCGAAGAGCACATCCGCTTCGCCGCCGCGCAGCTGCCCGGCCTGTCCGAGGCCTGAGAGCCACCGCCGGCCCGCGCGGCCGCCCGAACGACGACGCTCGAGGGACGCACGTCCCGACCGTGCGGACTCAGCTGTGAAGTCGTACGTGGTGAAGCAGTCGTTCGACTCCGGCACCGCGCGGGGCCGCGGCGTCTCCGGCCGGTTCGAGGGCGCTGACGGCACGGCGGCGGACCGCGTCCTCATCGAAGTCCTCGCCGATGACGACGAGCACGCTGCCGTCGCCGGTCGGCGCCTGCAGGCGGCTGTCATCGGCGACGTAGACGTTCGGGCCGACGGCCTGCACCCCGAAGGCCCGGCTGCGCCCGCGATCCCGGATCAGCACAGTCCCCTTGACCCGGTACACCCCGGCCGGCAGATCCTCGACGAAGTCCATCACCGCATCCGGATCGGCCGGTCCGGTGCCGGTGACGGTCACCGACTGCGCATGCCGGTGCGGCATCGCCTCCTCGCCGGACTGATCGCCCGCGGCCTCCGCATAGGCCTGACGCAGCAGCTCGCGGATCGGCAGCTCGGGCTGGATCGGTTCCGGGTCGGGCTCGCCCGCACCTCGGCGCCGGTGGTCGCGCTCCCCCGCCCCCGGGTCGAAGATCAGGGCGGGGTCGAGTCGGGCGTGATGAGTGCCGATGACGATCACGCGCGGATTGCGCTGGTGGACGCGGTCGCGGACGGCCTCGACTGCGGTCTCGCGTTCGCCGGCCGGGAGCTGGTCGAGCTTGTTGACCAGCACCAGCGTCGTGGCGGCATAGCGCAGCGGCGGCAGGTCCGATGTGTCGACGGTGCGAAAGTGCATGGGCGCGTCGACGACATCGATGACCCCGCCGAGGTGGAATCGGTGGTGGCCCATGCGCGTGACCATCCGCGCCAGGGTCAGGGGCTCGGCGAACCCGCTGGCCTCGACGATGATCGCGTCCAGGCGCAGGCTCGGGTCGGTCATCGCCACCAGCGCATCCTCCAGCGAGGAGTCGTCGCTCAGGCAGCAGATGCACCCGCCGGAGATCGAGAACGGTTCGTCGACCTGACCGACGACGAGGCCGGCATCGATGTTGAGCTCGCCGAAATCGTTGACGACGACCCCGATGCGGGCGTCGGGATGGCGCAGCAGGTGGTTGAGCAGGCTCGTCTTCCCCGCGCCGAGGTAGCCGGTGAGCAGGATGACCGGCACCGCTTCCCTGAGTCTGCGCTTGCCCATGGCACCACCCCCGCACTCGTCTGTTCCGCCGTCTCGCCCGTCAATGGTAACGAGTCTCACCGAGTCTTTCGCCGAGGATTAGTCACGGTCGAAACCGCCGCCTGGCCGGCTGCGACTGCGTTAGTCTCGGTGCCCAAGGAGGACGACATGGCCAAGGACTACTCACCGGAGCGCATCGCGACGATGACGGACGAGCTCTGCGACGCCGCTCGAGAGCTGGGGATCCCACTCACGAAGACCCGCGCCGGCGAACTCGTCACAGTCCTGCTGGGCGCCAGCGCACGGTGGTCCGCCGACACGGGGACCCGAGCGGCCGGGCCCTTCGGCACCTTCCTCGCCGGCTGCGCCGCCGATGCAGACCCCTCGAGCCGCACAGACTCCGCAGCCTGCATCGATCTCAACGACCGCGGGCTGTCCTTCGTCGACGACCTCGTGGGCGGGCTCAGTCGCGAGACCGAGTGAGGATCCTCTCGACCTCGGCCAGAGCCTCTGTCACCGACGCCCCGTCCGAGCCGGCGGCATGGAGCCTGCCGGCGAGGAACGCGGCGACGACCGGGCTCAGCGATGAGTCCGAATGCTTGATGTGCGAGGCGAATTCGAGCACGGCGGCGACCTCGGCATCGCTCATCGACGCCCCCGCCGGCAGTTCGGCCGCGGCACGGTCGCGCATCCGCAGCACCTGATCGGGAACGGGCCGGCCGCCTCGCGGAGCATCCGCCCCCACGGACTCCGTGCCCGCGTCCGGGTCGGCCGACTCGAGCTTCCCGCGGATGCGCTCGTACTCCTCACGGGTGTCGAAGTCGACGATCGTCGACGGGTCGACGTCGACCGGTGCCACCTCGAGCCCGTCGAAGAGGAGCTTGACCGCCCGGTCCTGTGTCCGACCGATCTCGGCCAGGCGCCGGCGCAGCAGCGCGGTGGGCCAGGCGGCGCAGAGGAACTGGAGCTTGCCGCGGTCGTCGGCTCCGGCCGCGGGCAGGCCGGAGGCCCGGCAGGCCGCGATGAGCTCCCGGAGGTGGACCGCGGGCACCAGCGGCATGTCCCCGGCCAGGATCAGCGTGACCTCGGACTCGCCCATCGCCTGGGCCGCGGCATCGATTCCGGCCAGCGGCCCCGAGAACTCGGGTTCCTCCCTGACGTTTCCGACCGATTCCGCCTCGGCGGGGCTCAGCCCCTCGAGCGTTCCTGCCACCCACACCTCCGCGTCCGGCACGGCCGCACGGACGGTGCCGAGAATCCTCGAGATCACCGTCTGCCCGCCGAGGCTGACACCGGGCTTGTGGACGCCGCCGAACCGCCGGGAGCGGCCGCCGCTGAGAATCATCACCGTGATCGACATGGTTCGATCATACGCTTTTCTACGAACTGTAGAATCGATCACGGAAGTGTATCCTAAATCACTTCGTGACCTTGTGAGGCGATGTTTCAGCCCCTGTTCGGGCGCACCTGTCGGCCTCGGGGATTAAACACGGTGGAAACAGTTCCACTTTCCGACCAACTCTGCTGTCATCGAAGACATACGGCACATTCGTCCAGGAGGGTGGAAGATGTCACAGCCTGAAATGTCTCGATCACAGACCGGCACGGCCGGGTCATCAGCACCGGTGACGAACGCGCAGCGGACCCGAGCACTCATCTTCGCCACCCTCGGGTTCACGGTGACGTTCTGGGCCTGGTCGATCATCAGCCCGTTGGGCCCCCACTTCGTCAACGAGGAGCTCACCGACGACTCGGCACTGCTCGTGGCCGTGCCCGTCCTCGTCGGATCGCTCGGGCGGATCGTCGTCGGAGCGCTGACCGACCGCCTCGGCGGGCGCTTCATGATGTCATTCATCGCCCTGATCACGGTCATCCCCGTGCTCTTCATCGGCTTCGTCGGCCAGTACAACTACGCCACACTCATCGTCGGCGGGTTCTTCCTCGGCGTGGCCGGCACGAGCTTCGCCGTCGGCGTGCCCTATGTCAACCGCTGGTTCCCCAAGGAATCGCGCGGATCGGCCATCGGCGTCTACGGAATGGGCATGGGCGGCACCGCGATCGCGGCCTTCACCACCGTGCCCCTGCACAACATCTGGGAGCAGCTGCCCTTCGTCGTCGCGGCCGTCGTCCTCATCGTCTACGCGGTGCTGGCCTTCGCGATGATGCGCAACCCGCCCGACTGGCAGCCCGTGCGCCAGAGCCTCATCTCCACCCTGGGCCAGACGATGTCGGTGAAGCTGACCTGGCAGGCGGCCTACCTCTACGCGCTCGCCTTCGGCGGCTACGTCGCGTTCTCCGTCTACCTGCCGACCTTCCTCAACAACTCCTACGATCTCGAACCCACCGATGCCTCCCTGCGCATGGCCGGCTTCGTCATCGTCGCCGTCGCCACCCGCCCCATCGGCGGTGTCCTCTCCGACCGCCTCGGTGCGGTCAAGACCCTCGGCGTCGCCTACTCGATCATCGCCATCTGCGCCATCGCCCTGTCGTTCCACCCCTTGGCATTCATCGTCTACACCTCCGAATTCATCGCCATGTCGGCGGGCTTCGGTCTGGCCTCGGGCGCGACCTTCGCGCTCATCGCCCAACGCTCTGATCCGGCCCGGGTCGGCTCGATCACCGGCTTCGTCGGTGCCGCCGGAGGACTGGGCGGATTCGTCCCACCGATCCTGCTCGGCGCGATGTGGTCGGCGACCCAGGACTACTCACTGGGGCTGCTGCTGCTCGCCGGCTTCACGGTGATCGCGCTCCTGATCACACTCTGGATCGGCACGAACCCGCCGGCGCCCGAAGCCGCAGCCGCCGGTGACACCGCCTCGAGGCCCCGCGACACCGCGGACGAGGGCGGCCCCACGCAGCCACAGACCAGCGACGACGACAAGGAGACACGGTCATGACCACCGAGAACATGGCACAGCGCAGCGCAGGGCACACGTCTGCGGAGTCCTCGGTGCCCAGGACCGACCGCCCGGGCACCGACAATTCGCTCATGGATGCGCTCATCGGCAGCCGGAAGTTCTTCACCCCGCGGGCCGAGGTCTCAGACGACAAGCGCGAGCTCCACCTCAAGGGCGGGCGCCAGGGCGACTCCTTCTACCGCAACCGCTGGTCCCACGACAAGGTCGTCCGCTCCACCCACGGAGTCAACTGCACCGGTTCGTGCTCCTGGCACGTCTACGTCAAGGACGGACTGATCACCTGGGAGTCCCAGGCCACCGACTACCCCAGCCCGGGCCCCGATATGCCCGAGTACGAGCCGCGCGGCTGCCCCCGCGGCGCATCGTTCTCGTGGTACACCTACTCCCCCACCCGTGTCCGCTATCCCTATGTCAGAGGCGCCCTGCTGCGCCTGTTCCGCGAGGCCAAGGCCGCCAACGGACACGACCCGGTCCTGGCGTGGAAGTCCATCGTCGAGGACCCGGTCAAGGCCCGCCGGTACAAATCGGTTCGCGGCAAGGGCGGACTCGTGCGCGCGACCTGGGCCGAGGCCGTCGAGATCGTCGCCGCCGCCTATGTCTACACCGTGAAGTACCTCGGACCCGACCGCACCACCGGATTCTCCCCCATCCCCGC
Organism: Candidatus Brevibacterium intestinavium; assembly: GCA_019117545.1. Classification (GTDB taxonomy): domain Bacteria; phylum Actinomycetota; class Actinomycetes; order Actinomycetales; family Brevibacteriaceae; genus Brevibacterium; species Brevibacterium intestinavium. The sequence goes on along the minus strand of DWZN01000217.1, from coordinate 12,360 downwards.
GATGAGTCCGGTCTCGTTCTCCTCGGGTGCCCGCTTCCACCAGCTCATCGGCGGTTCGATGCTGTCGTTCTACGACTGGTACGCCGACCTGCCCCCAGCATCCCCACAGGTCTTCGGCGACCAGACCGATGTTCCCGAATCCGGTGACTGGTGGAACTCCTCCTACCTGATGATGTGGGGCTCGAACGTGCCCCTGACCCGCACCCCCGACGCCCACTGGATGGCCGAGGCCCGCTACCACGGGCAGAAGGTCATCTCCATCGCCCCGGACTATGCGGAGAACGTGAAGTTCGCCGACGAATGGCTGGCCCCTGCCACCGGCACCGACGGGGCCCTGGCGATGGCGATGGGCCACGTCATCCTCAAGGAGTTCTTCGTCGACGCGAAGACCGACTACTTCGACTCCTATGTCCGCTCCTACACGGACCTGCCCTTCCTCGTCGACCTCGAAGACGACGGCAACGGCCGCTACCGGCCCGGCCGCTTCGTCACCGCCTCCGACCTCGGCAGCACCGTCACCGCCGAGGCCGACACCGCCGACGCCGAGTTCAAGCCCGCCGTCTGGGACAAGCGCACCGGTCGGGCCACGATCCCCAACGGCACCCTGGGCCACCGCTTCGCCGCCGACGGTCAGGGCAAGTGGAACCTCGACCTCGAGGACATCGACCCGGCCCTGTCCATCGCCGAGGCGACCGCCGGAGACCGCGGCACCATCGATGCGGACCGGACCGCGAAGATCCGTCTGCCGCGCTTCGACACCGCCGCCCAGGGCGAGATCGACGAGGTCACCCGCGGGGTCCCCGTCGTCCGCATCGGCGATCGGGTGGTGACCACGGTCTTCGACCTCATGCTCGCCGAATACGGCGTCGGCCGTCAGGGCCTGCCCGGGACCTGGGCGGAGAACTACGAGGACGCGACGTGCCCGAACACCCCTGCCTGGCAGGAGGCGATCACGGGTGTGCCGTGGCAGGCGGCCGCCCGCATCGGCCGCGAGTTCGCGGCCAACGCACGCGACTCGCGCGGGCGTTCGATGATCATCATGGGCGCCGGCACGAACCACTGGTTCCATTCCGACCAGACCTATCGGACGTTTCTGACCCTGACCACGCTGTGCGGGACCCAGGGCGTCAACGGCGGCGGCTGGGCCCACTACGTCGGCCAGGAGAAGATCCGCCCGTTCACCGGATGGCTGCACCTGGCCAACGCCCTGGACTGGGCGCGCCCACCACGGCAGATGACGCAGACGACGTACTGGTACATGCACACCGACCAGTGGCGCTACGACCAGTTCGGGGCCGATATGCTCTCGGCCCGGGCCGGGCAGGGGAAGTTCAAGGGCATGTCGACCGCCGATGCGATCGCCCAGTCGGCCCGACTGGGCTGGCAGCCCTACTATCCGACCTTCGACGTCAATCCCCTCGACCTCGCCGAGGAGGCGAAGGCCGCGGGCAAGACCAGCGCCGAGCACATCGTCGACGAGCTCAAGGGCGGTCGCCTGCGGTTCGCCGCCGAGGATCCGGACGCGGAGAACAACTATCCGCGCATCTGGTCGATGTGGCGGGCGAACACGCTGGGCTCCTCGGCCAAGGGCGATCAGTACTTCCTCAAGCATCTCCTCGGCGTGGACAACTCCGTGTCCGCCGAACAGACGCCTGAGCACCTGCGGCCGCGCGACGTCGATTGGCGCGAAGAGGCCCCCGAAGGCAAGATCGACCTGCTGCTGACCCTCGACTTCCGGATGACCACGACGACTCTGCATTCGGACGTCGTGCTGCCGGCGGCGACCTGGTACGAGAAGCACGATCTGTCGACGACGGACATGCATCCCTTCGTCAACACCTTCAACCCGGCGATCTCGACCCCCTGGCAGTCCCGCAACGATTGGGAGACCTGGGCGACGATCGCGGAGAAGTTCTCCGAACTCGCCCGCACGCACCTGGGCACCCGCACGGACGTCGTGGCCGCACCCCTGCAGCACGACAGCCCCGATGCGCTGAACACTCCGCACGGTCGGGTCAAGGACTGGAAGTTCGGCGAATGCGAACCGATCCCGGGCAGGACGATGCCCAAGCTCGTCGAGGTCGAACGCGACTACACGGCGATCTACGACCAGTACACGACGATCGGGCCCCTGCTCGAGTCCCAGGGGATGAACGCCCGCGGCATCCGCTACGACGTCGACCACCACGTCGAGCGTCTGCGTCGGCTCAACGGAGTCGCGACCAAGGGCGCCGGCAAGGGCCAGCCCCGTCTCGACACGGACCGGCGGGCCGCGGACTACATCCTCGGCCTGTCGGGGACGACGAACGGCGTCATGGCCACCGAAGGGTTCAAGAAGCTCGAGCAGCGCACGGGGCAGAAGCTCGCCGACCTCTCGGGCGAGCACGAGGGCAAGCAGGTCTCGTTCGAGGACGCGAAGGCGGCCCCGGTGCCGGTGATCACCTCGCCCGAATGGTCCGGGTCCGAGGCCGGAGGGCGCCGCTACTCCCCCTTCACGATCAACGTGGAGAGACTCAAGCCCTGGCACACGCTGACCGGTCGCTATCAGTTCTACATCGATCACGACTGGTTCCTCGAGATGGGCGACGGGCTGCCGACCTTCCGGCCGCCGTTGGACATGAACGCCCTGTTCGGTGAGCCGCAGATCGGGGACTCGGACGGCACCTCGATCGCAGTGCGCTACCTGACCCCGCACAACAAGTGGGCGATCCACTCGATGTACCAGGAGAACTTCTTCATGATGAGCCTGGGCCGCGGCGGGCAGACGATCTGGATGAGCGTCGAGGACGCCGAGGCCGTGGGCATCGCCGACAACGACTGGATCGAGGCGATCAATCGCAACGGCGTCGTCGCCGCCCGCGCCGTCGTCTCCCACCGCATGCCCAAGGGCACGGCGTTCATGCACCACGCCCAGGAGCGCACGGTCAACGTTCCGCTCACGGAGACGACCGGGCAGCGCGGAGGCATCCACAACTCCCTGACGCGGATCATGATCAAGCCGACCCACCTCGTGGGCGGGTACGGGCAGCTGTCCTTCGCGTTCAACTACTACGGGCCCACAGGCAATCAGCGCGACGAGGTCACCGTGATCCGCCGCCGCAGCAATCAGAACGTGGAGTACTGAAGCCATGGCCCACACACACGACCAGCACCGGACACAGACTCGGGAACAGGAGGCACGGCGATGAGAATCATGGCGCAGATGGCGATGGTGATGAACCTCGACAAGTGCATCGGCTGCCACACGTGCTCGGTCACGTGCAAACAGGCGTGGACGAACCGCAAGGGCACCGAATACGTGTGGTTCAACAATGTCGAGACCCGGCCCGGCCAAGGCTACCCGCGCGGCTACGAGGACCAGGAGAAGTGGCAGGGCGGCTGGGCGCTGAGCAAGAACGGCCGGCTCAAGCTCAAGGCCGGCGGCAAGCTGAAGAAGCTCGCATCCATCTTCTCGAACCCGAAGCTGCCGGGCATCGAGGACTACTACGAGCCCTGGAGCTACGAATACGACAACCTGCTCTCGGCCCCGGAGCAGGAGCACATCCCCACGGCGCCGCCGAAATCCCTGCTCACCGGCGAGCGCATGGACATCAAATGGTCGGGAAACTGGGACGACGACCTCGGCGGCACCTATGCCAAGGCCGATCTCGACCCGATGCTCAAATCGATCTCGGACAAGGTCAAGCTCGAGTTCGAGCAGACCTTCATGTTCTACCTGCCCCGCATCTGCGAGCACTGCCTCAACCCCTCCTGCGTGGCCTCGTGCCCCTCGGGTGCGATCTACAAGCGGGAGGAGGACGGCATCGTGCTGGTCGATCAGGACTCCTGCCGCGGCTGGCGGATGTGCATCTCCGGCTGCCCGTACAAGAAGATCTACTTCAACCACCGCACCGGCAAGGCCGAGAAATGCACGTTCTGCTATCCGCGCATCGAGAACGGTGAACCCACCGTGTGCGCCGAGACCTGCGTGGGTCGGCTGCGCTATATCGGGCTGGTCTTCTACGATGCCGATCGCGTCACCGAGGCGGCCTCGGTGCCCGATGAGAAGGACCTGTTCGCCGCGCAGAAGGACCTCATCCTCGATCCGCACGATCCCGAGGTGATGGATGCGGCCGAACGCGCGGGCATCCCCCACGACTGGATCATGGCCGCCCAGCGCTCACCGGTGTACAAGCTGATCAAGGACTACGACCTCGCCCTGCCGCTGCATCCGGAGTACCGGACGATGCCGATGGTCTGGTACATCCCGCCGCTGTCTCCGGTCGTCGACGTGGTCAAGGACACCGGCTACGACGCGGAGAACGCGGTGAACCTCTTCGCCGCGATCGACGAGCTGCGCATCCCCATCGAGTACCTGGCGAACCTCTTCACCGCCGGCGACACCGATATCGTCGCCGATGTGCTGCGGCGCATGGCGGCCATGCGCGCGTTCATGCGCGATATCAACATGGGCGTCGAACCCGATCAGCGCATCCCGCACGCGGTGGGGATGGAGCCGGAGGAGATGGAGGACATGTACCGGCTGCTGGCGATCGCGAAGTACGACGAGCGCTATGTCATCCCCGCCGGGCACTCCGAACAGGCCCACAGCCTCGAGGGCATCAGCACCGACTGCCCGCTCAACGCCGAGGGCGGGCCCGGGATGAACGAGATGCCCGACGTCGGCTTCGCCGGCACCTCGGGGATGTCGGATCCGCTGGCCGAGCGCAATGCCGACCGCTCGCATCTGCGCGGTCGGCTCAACCTGTTGGGCTGGGACGGGAAGGGACGGCCCGCCGGACTGTTCCCGACCACCGGCGGACCGGCCGGAGCCTGAGATGTACCGTCCGCTGAAGTTCCTGTCCAAATGGACCAAGCGCGCCGCCGAGCATGCCGAGTCCGGCGGGCAGACCGCTCAGGGGATCAGCGATGAGGCGCTGCGGGCCGTCTACGCCGCCGCCTCGTGGCTCATCGACTATCCCGGTGACGAGCTGCTGGAGCGGCTGCCGGCGATCTCCGGAGTCCTCGACCGGGCCGGAGTGCCCGCGCACCTGCGTGAGGATCTCGACAAGACGATCGGCCACCTCGGCGCCGTCGATCCCATCGGCATGCGCGCCGACTATGTCGAGACCTTCGACACCCGGCGGCGCGGCTGCCTGTTCCTGACCTATTTCTCCAATGGGGACACGCGCAAGCGGGGGCAGGCGCTGCTGCAGATCAAGGAGATCTACCGGTCGGCGGGTCTGGACATGGACGAATCGCAGCTGCCCGACCATCTGACCTACGTTCTCGAGTTCGCGGCCGGGCACGACCTGGCCGCGGGGGTGCGGATCCTGCTGACCCACCGGGCCGGCATCGAGCTGCTGCGCCTGCATCTGACCGAGATCGACTCCCCCTGGGCGGGCACGATCCGCGCCGTCTGCTCCACTCTTCCGGCCCTCGACGGTGACGACGTCCACGCGGTCCAGCGCTTGGCCGCCGAGGGACCGGCCACCGAGACCGTCGGCCTCGACGGGCTCGGCGGCTACGGCGATGCTCCGCCGAGCGCGGCCGAGATGACCGCGGCGATGGCGGCGGCACCGAACATGTCGGGCTACGGCTCGTCCGCACCGGCCCCGGGCGGCTGCTCGGCCGGCGGGCAGCACACCTTCATTCCGCTGAGCGATGTGACAGGAGAGCGATCATGACCTCGCCGACAGTACTCGAAACGTTCCTGTGGGTGATCATCCCCTATATGGCGTTGGCCGTGTTCGTCCTCGGCCATATCTGGCGCTTCCGCCGTGACCGGTTCGGATGGACGAGCCGATCCTCGCAGATCTACGAGTCCAAGCTGCTGCGCATCGGCTCGCCGCTGTTCCACTACGGGATCATCTTCGTGTTCCTGGGACACGTCATCGGCCTCGGCATCCCGAAGTCGTGGACATCGGCGGTCGGGATCACCGACCACATGTACCACTTCATGGCCATCACCGTGGGGTTGGGCGCCGCCGCGGCCACGATCGGCGGGCTCGCGCTGCTCATCTACCGCCGACGCACGAACAACCGCGTCTTCGGCGCCACGACGCGGCTCGACAAGCTCATGTACCTCATGCTCTCGGTCGTCATCCTCGCCGGGGTCTATTCGACGATCTTCGACTCCGCACTCAGCGACTACGACTACCGCGAGGGCGTGTCGGTGTGGTTCCGCCAGTTCTGGATGTTCCAGCCCGACGTCAATCTCATGGCCTCGGCCCCGCTCGGATTCCAGATCCACGTCATGTCCGCGATCCTCATCTTCGCGCTGTGGCCCTTCACCCGGCTCGTCCACGTCTTCGCCGCACCGCTGGGCTACATCACCCGTCCGTACATCATCTACCGCTCCAAGGACCGGCAGACCCAGCCCGAGCGCCGCGGTTGGGAGCGCATCGACTACTGAGCGTCCCGGTCGGAGCCGTCGGAGTGGGTGTCTCCCGCCGAGGCCGCGGACTCGGGATCGGTCCCGGCCTCGGTCCGCTCCGCCTCGGTCGGGTTCGGGCATCGGCGCTGGCGGAGCAGGATCTGGCATCTGTCCGATGAGACATAGGGGTGGAGCCGATCGAGCTCGAGCGGACCCGGCACCTGTTTGAGGAGGTCCCGGACGAGGTTCGCGTGGACGCCGCAGGCGATCGCCCGGTCCTCGCCGACCATCCGGTAGTGCGGACACGGGGCCAACGAGATCCGCAGCTCCTCGTCATCGGGCTCGGGCTCCATCCCCGAGTCGTCGAGATGCTCGTAGAGCACATCGAACTGGGCCCCGGCGACGTCCCCGAGGCCTTCGAGCGCGGCCGGCCGCAGATCCTCGTCGGCGACGATCCGGCGCAGCGTCTCATGATGTTCGCGTGCGCGGGCGATGCGCTCGGCGGCGGCCGCGTTCGTCTCGGGATCGTCGACGGGCAGATAGACCATCGGCGGCCTGCCTCGGGTGCCCGTCGATTCGGCCCGCTGGCAGATGAATCCCTCGTCGACGAGCACGTGCAGATGGTCACGGGCGGTGTTGATGTGCAGACCCACCTCGGCGGCGAGTTCCTTGAGTCGACTGCCCGGATGCTTCTGCACAGCTCCCAGCAGCAGTACCCGGCTGACCTCGGCCAGCCCTCGAAGATCGTTCACTCTTCGCGGCATGTCACCACTTCCTTGCGACCGGCTCGATGAGGAGCAACGTGGAGCCCATCTCCACCGCCATTCTACCGCTGGTAGAACCAGCGTCCAGACCTCGGGGCGACGGATTCCGCAGCCCGCCTCGAGCGGATCGAGGCTAGTCTGGGCAGGAACACACCCACGTCCGTCGAGTGCCCGGAGGATGAACATGTCGAAGTTCGATGTCGTCGAAGCGTCCATCGCCGATCTGCGGACGGCCCTCGAAGACGGAACCACCACCTCGGTCGAACTCGTCGAGGCCTATCAGGACCGGATCAGCGCCTTCGACGGCCCGGAGTCCGAGACCCGACTGAATTCCGTGGTCGTCGAGAACCCGCAGGCCCTGGCCGAGGCGGCCGCCGCCGACGACAGACGCGCCGCCGGTCGCACGCTGGGCCCCCTCGACGGAATCCCCTACACCGCGAAGGACAGCTACATGGTGGCCGGGCTGACCGTCGCCTCGGGCTCGCCGGCCTTCGCCGATCTCGTGGCCCAGAAGGACGCATTCACGATCGAGCGCCTGCGCGCCGGCGGCGCCATCTGCCTGGGGCTTACGAACATGCCGCCGATGGCCAACGGCGGCATGCAGCGCGGTCTCTACGGTCGCGCCGAGAGCCCGTACAACGCGGACTGGCTGACCAGCGCCTTCGCCTCAGGTTCCTCGAACGGGTCCGGCACGGCCACGACGGCGAGCTTCGCGGCCTTCGGCCTCGGTGAGGAGACCTGGTCGTCCGGTCGCGCTCCGGCCTCGCACAATGCGCTCATCGCCTACACTCCCTCGCGCGGGGTGATCAGTGTGCGCGGGAACTGGCCGCTCGTGCCGACCATGGACGTCGTCGTCCCCCACACCCGCACGATGGCCGATCTGTGCGAGGTCCTCGACGTCATCGTCACCGACGATGATGAGACCCGCGGTGACTTCTGGCGTGTGCAGCCGTGGGTCGAGGTCCCCCGGGCAGCGGCCGTGCGCCCGGACTCCTATGCCGCGCTGCTGCCGGTCGATGCTCGGGCGGCGGCCTCGACGCTGGCGGGCAAGCGCCTCGGGGTGCCGAGGATGTACATCAACGCCGATCCCGAGGCCGGCACGAACCCCGAGGGAGGGATCGGCGGGCCCACCGGACAGCGGATCGACACCCGCGCCTCGGTGATTCAGGTGTGGGAGGCCGCCCGACGTGACCTCGAGACCTCCGGCGCCGAGGTGGTCGAGACGGACTTCCCCGTCGTGAGCAACTACGAGGGCGACCGCCCCGGGGCACCGACGATCCGCACCCGCGGTCTCGTCAGCGCCGAGTACCTCGACCGGGAGATCAACGACCTCTCCTCCTGGGCCTGGGACGATTTCCTCTCAGCGAACGGAGACCCGCAGCTCAGTTCGCTCGCCGAGGTCGACGGTGCGAAGATCTTTCCGCAGCCGCCGGGCGCGCTGCCGGACCGCTACACCGGCTTCGAGGACGACATCGCCACCTATCCCGAGCAGGTGCGAGCCAATGGCTACTCGTCTCCGACCGAGATCCCGCTGCTCGAGTCCGGTCTCCGCGGACTCGAGGAGACCCGCCGGATCGACCTCGAGGAGTGGATGGACGAGCTCGGCCTCGACGCGGTGATCTTCCCGGCCATGGCCGATGTCGGTCCGGCCGATATGGACGTCAACGAAGCCTCGGCCGACCTCGGCTGGCGCAACGGCACCTGGGTGGCCAACGGCAACCTCGTGCCCCGCCACCTCGGGATCCCGTCGGTGACGGTGCCGATGGGCACGATGGCCGACACCGGGATCCCGGTGGGGCTGACGATCGCCGGCCGCGGCTGGGACGACACCGCCCTGATCGAGATCGCCGCGGCCTTCGAGGCCACGGGCAAGCGTCGCGAGGTGCCGCCGCGAACCCCGCGGCTGTAGGGGCCTCTCGGCCACCGGCGCATCAGTGCGGTGAGCAGGAACCGACCTCTTCATCGTCGAGGACCCCCGTCACAGCTGCGAGGATGACGGCGATCGCATGGTCGCGCCGAGTCGCGACGGTGATCGCGTGATCACGCTCGGCCGCGACGGGGCTCGGTTGGTCACCCGGAGCTGCGATAGAGCCGCTGTCGGATTCCGATGTGACGTCAGCCGTCAGCGCTCGGGTCGCGGCGGCGCTGCGAGCGAAGCCGGAGATGAGTTCGAAGAGCACGGCAATGGCCGAAGACTTCTGGTCGCGGCCCGCCGGATGCGAGGACAGCAGCGACATTGCGGTCTCCGTGGTGGCGAGCGCCCGCGGACCAAGGCGTGAGGGAAGGCCGCCGGTCGCCAGCCACGGGTGGGCCTCGTGGATGGTCAGGAGTCCGCGCACAAAGTCACGCAGGTCTGCCCTCCACTCCCCTGTCTCGATCACCTCCCGCCGTTCTGCCAGTACTTCGTCTCGGATGAGGTCGATGAGTTCGTCACGGCCGCGCACGTGCCGGTACAGGGCGGCGGCGACACCGTCGAGTTCGGCGGCCACGGCGCGCATGGTCACTGCTTCGAGGCCGCTGCGGTCGGCGAGGCCGATCGCCGTGCGGACGATGCTGATCCGACTCAGCCGCGCCGGACGGCCTGTCCTTCCTTCGTCGCGACCGCTGCCCTCAGTCGCCGTGCTCTCAGCCATCGTGCTCGGCCGCCCACCGGCGCAGCGGCGCCGTGCTGTCACCGTCCTCGAGTCGCGCCCCGATCCGTGCCGCCCGGCGGGCGAACCCTGCGTCTCCGATGACCTGGTCGACCCCGGCGGCGATCCCTGCGGCAGTGCTCGCCTTGCCTTTGAGCGGAGCCGCAGCGGCCCCGAGCGCGTGTGCCCGGCCCGCCCAGTAGAACTGGTCGGTGTGCTGTGGGATCGGCAGACCCGGGGTTCCGGCACGCAGGCACGCCGCGGTGATCCCGGCGCCGGCCTGGTGCACAGCCGCTGCTGCCTGCGGCAGCAGCCAGGAATGGGGCACATCACCGGCGGCGAAGACCCGGTGCGGGGCCGCCTCGGCGAGGACCAGACCCGACGCCCCCTGCACGATGACGCGACGGTCGGTGGTGCGCACGAAGTCGGCGACGGCCGAATCACCGCCGGTCCGGACGTCGACGCTGCCCAAAGTGATGAGAACGGGCGGCGGCCCGGCGGCGAGGAACTCCGCGAGGTCGGGTTCGGGCGCCCAGTCCTCATCGACGACGGGCCACCAGAATCCGTCGAGGCTGAGGTTGCTCGGCCAGTCTTTGGGTCGTGGCAGGACCACGGGTGAGATGCCGTGGTGGGCGGGCAGTCCGGCACGCATCCGGCGACGAACAGCGGCGTGACGGCTCTCTCGCGGCAGACCGAGTTCACTGCGGATATGCGCGACAGCCGCGTCGACGGGTGCGGGGAATCGCCCAAGCAGACGCCCGAGGCCGCGGTTGAGTACGGGCCCGAGGTCGAGATTCGAGGCGATCATCGGCGGATACGCGCGACTCGGCACGGACGGCTGCAGCAGGGCCTCTGCCGAGGGGACGCCCAGAGCCTCGGCGATGTCATGACCGTATGGAGAGATCGGGTTCGTGATGACCGCCCCGAATCCGCCGACCTGCGCGGCTGCGAGCGCGGCCCGTGCATGGTCGGACATATAGGTCTTCAGGTGCGCGAGGTAGCCGCGGGCACCCGGAGCCTTCCCATCGGGGGCAGCAGGTGGTTCGAGGGGCATTGTGAAGGGCACGAACGAGCATCCGAGAGCAGTGACGGAATGTTCGTAGTCGGCGTGAGCGACGATCGTTGTCTCATGCCCATCGGCGATGAGCCCCAAAGCGATGCGGAGGGCAGGTTCGACATCGCCGCGCGATCCCGGTGCCAGGATGAGGATCTTCATGAAGTTCCTTTGTGAACGTTGTTCACTAAGGGTATCACACAAACGCGCGATGCCTCTTCAGTCAGCTTCGCGCCTCCAGCTGCCGCCGGCGCCTCGCGGCATCGCGCAGCTGCATCCACCCCGCGAGGACGAACCAGATGAGGAACGGGTAGACCGCGAGACGTTCGATGATCCCGACCGGCAGGCCCCATCCCGGAGGGACCGCCATGAGCGCGGTTCCGGCGAGCCCGAGCACGCCCAGGCCGATGGTGAGCCCACCGAATTCAACGCGTCCGATCCGCCGCGTTTTCGACCATGCGGTCATGGCGATGCCGACGGTGAGCAGGCCGATGTTCTCCACCACGGCGCCGCCGAAGCCGAGCACCGCGTGCATGGTGGGATCGATATCGGCCGGGACCATGCCCGTTCCGGCCAGGAGCATCCCGCCGGCGGCGAGCAGGAAGGACCCGCACCGACCGAGGGCCGTCGGGGAGATCCAGTCGTGCCAGACGAAGGCGATCACCGCGAGCATCGAACCGGAGAGGATGAAGACGCCGTTCACCAGCGGGTGGGCCGGCGAACACACCTCGAGCGGGGGTTCGGAGTCTCCCCACTGTCCGCATCCGGTCATCCCGAGGTGGCTGATCGACTGCCGCACGAACGAATAGTCGCCTTCGGCGGCCAGGGCCGCGGGGATCTCGATGAGCAGGCAGATCATGGCCGCGAGCACAGCGAGAAGTGCCCAGACCCGCTCGGGCTTGGGCGAAACGCGAATGGTGCCCGCACCGGCCACCTCGGTCCCTCCCTGCGACAACCTCGGTTGACGTTCATGGTATCAACGCCTGAGTCTGAGACCTTCTGGTGAACGCCTCCGAGCTCTGGCGTGTCGCGCCCTCGGGGTGGAACAGTATTGCCCATGGTCGATTACACGGTTCTCGCCGAACGCGCCTTCACCCTGCTGCAGGGCCATCACCAGGACGAGCCGCTCGTGCTGCCGACCGTCTGGGACGCCTGGTCGGCTCGTGCGATGGTCGATGTCGGGTTCAACGCCCTGAGCATCGGGTCGCACCCTCTGGCCGATTCGCTCGGGCACGCCGACTGGGAGGCGATGACCCTCGAGCAGGCGCTCGAGGGGATCTCCCGCATCACCTCGGCGGTGAATGTTCCGGTCACCGCGGACCTCGAATCCGGGTACGACACCCCCGCCCCCGATCTCATCGCCGGTCTCCTCGAGGCCGGCGCCGTGGGGGTGAACATCGAGGACACGATCCACAGCCGCGGCAGCTTGCGCAGTCCCGAGGAGCACGCCGAGTACATCTGGAGTCTGCGCCGGGCCGCCGATGCCCAAAGGGTCCATGTCGTCATCAACGCCCGCACGGACGTGTTCAAGTACCCCGGCGACTTCGACGACCCCAC
>DWZN01000216.1 GCA_019117545.1 Candidatus Brevibacterium intestinavium | reverse complement strand
TTCCTGTGTCTCGGCCTGAGTCAGGCCCTGAAGCTCCAGCTTGGATGAGTGGGCTGGATCGTGTGCCCGTGCTGCAATGAGAGCCGCCTGTGCACGAGTACATCGTGTGCGACATAGAATACTCTGTGTGTCTCAACTGTTGCATGGAGGGTCAGCGACAGTCTGTCATCCAGCTTCTCCGGTGCTTCATCTGGCCTGCCGGCACTCGGTTCACATCCGTGACCCATTAGGATTGAACGTGCGCCGATGACGGATCGGTGCTCACAATCAGGAATCGACGCCGGCGGCTTCTCGCCATAACCGTCGTTCTGACTCGAAAGGAATACTGTGACCGACATATTCAGCGAACTCAAAGCCCGCGGGCTCGTCGCGGTTTCGACCGACGAGGCCGCCCTCCAGAAAGCACTGGACACCGAGTCGCTGACCTATTATGTCGGTTTCGATCCGACGGCGCCGAGCCTGCACATGGGCAACCTCGTGCAGCTGCTGACCGCCGCCCGCCTACAGCAGGCCGGGCACAATCCGCTCGCTCTCGTCGGCGGCGCCACCGGCCTCATCGGCGATCCGCGGATGTCGGGGGAGCGGACTCTCAATCCGCGCGAGGTCGTCGAGGAATGGCTGGCGAAGATCCGGGTCCAGGTCGAGAAGTTCCTCGACTTCGACGGCCCCCATGCCGCCCAGATCGTCAACAACCTCGACTGGACCTCGCAGCTCTCGGCGATCGACTTCCTCCGCGACATCGGAAAGCACTTCCCGGTCAACCGGATGCTGGCCAAGGAATCCGTTTCCGCTCGTCTCAACAGCGAGGCCGGGATCTCCTTCACGGAGTTCTCGTACCAGGTCATGCAGGGCAATGACTACCTCGAGCTCTACCGTCGCTACGGCTGCACCCTGCAGACCGGCGGCTCCGACCAGTGGGGCAACCTCACCTCCGGCGTCGACCTCATCCGCCGGGTCGAGCAGGAGTCCGTGCACGCACTGGCCACCCCGCTGATCACGAAGGCCGACGGCACGAAGTTCGGCAAGACCGAATCCGGCACGGTATGGCTCGACTCGACCCTGACCAGCCCGTACGCCTTCAGCCAGTTCTGGCTCAACGCCGACGACCGCGATGTGGTGAAGTACCTCAAGGTGTTCTCGCTGCGGTCGTTGGAAGAGATCGACGCGATCGCCGCCGAATTCAATGCTGCCCCGCACACCCGTGTGGCGCAGAAGGCCCTCGCCGAGGATGTCACCACCCTCGTCCACGGCCGCCAAGCATACGAGCAGGCCATCGCCGCGGCCTCCGCGCTCTTCGGTGGGGGAGAACTCGCCGGTCTCGACGCCTCGACCCTGGGCGCGGCCACCGCCGAGCTGCCGCGCGGTGACGTCAGCGCGACCCAGCTCTCCGACGGCCTGCCCGTGGCCGACGCCTTCGTCACCGCCGGCATCGTCAAGTCCAAGGGCGAGGCCCGCCGTGCCATCAGGGACGGAGGCGCCTACGTCAACAACGTCAAGGTCACCGCCGAAGACCAGGCCCTGACCGCCGCCGAGGTGCTCCCCACCGAAGCCGGGGGAGTGATCCTCCTGCGCCGGGGAAAGAAGACCCTGGGAGCCGTCGACATCGTCGGCTGAGCGAGCCCGATCTGCACCGACGACACCGTGTCCTATCCACTCTGCGGGACACGGTGTCGTCGCATTCACCACCATTGGTCAGACGTGATCGTCGGTATCTCCGCAGCTTCGTGCGCGGTACACGCGATCGCCTTGTTCTCGATGCGTACAAGCTGGCTGGTTGTAGCCGGCTCTGGATCTCACGGTTCTTGGCGGAGGGTGGCGGAGACGGTAAGGAGAGATCGGCACCAAGATTCCGGCAAGCCTCATGGTGGTCGCGGGCATGATGGACCAGACTGGAATGACGGATCCGACGAATCGAGGAGAATATGCGAACACTGCTCAACATCATCTGGTTCATCTTCAGCGGACTCTGGCTCGCCCTGGGATACTGGGCCGCCGGCATCATCTGCTGCATTCTCATCGTCACCATCCCCTGGGGCATCGCTTCCTTCCGAATCGGCAACTACGCACTGTGGCCGTTCGGACGCGAGGTCATCGAAACCAAGCCCGCCGGCATCGTGACGACGGTGGGCAACATCATCTGGCTCGTCGTCGCGGGAGTGTGGCTGGCCATCGGACACGTGGTCACGTCGATTCCGCTGTTCGTCTCGATCATCGGCATTCCGCTCGGCTGGGCGAACATCAAACTCATCCCCGTCTCGCTCATGCCCCTGGGCAAGACGATCGTCAGCAGCGACTCCCTCATGCCCGGCTATCGCGGAGCACGTGCCTGAGCGCTCTGCTGCTGGAGCTCTTCGAGGGAGATCCGGCCCTTGCGCACTCCCCAGAGCACACGCCTGGTTCGCAGCAGCCGGGGCAGGGAGATGATGAGCAGACCGCCGAGCATGTTGAACACGATCACGATGCCGAACCACTGCAGGAACTGAAGGATCGAGACGTCGGCTCCTGCGAACATGGCAGCGAAGATGATGATCGCGTTGATCGCCCCGTGCAGCATCCCGAACCCGATGACGAGCAGTCCGGTGACCATGCAGACGATCGCCTTGACAACATCGTTCGATGTGCCCTGCTGCATGCGGGTGGCCAGCGTGATGGCTGCCCCGGCGAGGAGGGACAGAGCGATCATCACACTGAGTGAGGGCTGGTCGACATAGCTCTCCGCCATGTCTGCGAGCACCACATGGTAATCGGGCAGGCCGAGGACGATGAGCCACGCGAAGGCCGCCCCGCCCAGCAGATTGGTCACAAGCGTGACGACCCAGAGCCTGACGACCTGAAGCCAAGTGGCCTGTCCGGCGATGACGGCGTTGAGCGGGAGGAGGAACTCCTCGGTGAACAGTTCGGAGTGCGCGAGCTTGAGAGCGAGCAGGCCGATGCCGAAGGCCATGCCGGCGAGGATCTCGGAACCGGTGGCCTGTTTGACGAGGATCATCGCCAAGATTCCGAGACCGACGTCGATGCCGCCGAACAGCCCGGTGACGATGAGTTCCGGCCATTTCCGGTTGAGCCGTTTGGCGCCTTCCGTGACCGTGGCAGTCGCTTCATCGACCAGCTCGTCTTCCAGATCGAGGTCGTTCCTGCCCAGGCGCACGCGCTGCTCCTTCTGAGTCATTGGCCCAGTGTAAATTCCGCATCCGGGCGAACAGCTGGGATTCGACTGCGATGTCGCCGAGCATCGAGTGGGCGAGCCCCTCGCACCGGTGAGCGCGAAGCCCTTGCTCTGGAGAAGAGCGTTGAGACCGAATTTGAGCCGTTGACGGGGCTGGGTTCGGTCAGTGTTTGTGGTTGGTTGCGCGTGGTTGTGATGGTGGGGTTCGGGTTGGTGTCCTGGCTGGTCGGTGTCGGTGACCGTTGTCACAGGCGTGTGGACCCGGTTGGAGTTGCACGACGCTTCTGGTCTGGTCTAGAGTTATATCTCGTTGCCCCGCCGGGAACATGGTTCGAAGAACAGGGTTTCTG
>DWZN01000032.1 GCA_019117545.1 Candidatus Brevibacterium intestinavium | reverse complement strand
TCCCCGTCGATGCGGACGAAGGAGGAGCTGACGACATCGACGGTCGCCTCGGCGGATCCGTTGGCCCACCCGCGCTCGAGCGAATCGAGGTAGCCGGCCACCCGGAAGACTCCGTGGCTGAGGGTGCCGTCACGTTCGCAGGCGGCGCAGTTGCTCGCCAGCACGCGCGCCGTCGCCGGGGATGCTCCGGCAGCGATCAGCTTCGATTCGATCGCCGCCGCCAGCTCGTCGAAGCCGATGCGCTCTCCCGCCGAAGACACTCCGTCGCCCCGCGCCGCACCATTGCCGCTCATCCGACTCGCCTCTCTCAGCCGCTCTCGTTCGAACATCTTTGTCTTACAGGCAAGAATCAGGACGGGCTGACCTCGCCCTCATCTTCTGTCACATCATTCCACAAGCGTGACGGATCATGAAGGGACGCCCGGCCCGTGATTGTCAGACACATCCCAGCGCGCAGTCCGCGCCGACTCAGCCCACCTGCTGAGCTCCTGCGATCTCGACGGCCGCGCCCGAGATGAACGAAGCCCGGTCGCTGAGCAGGAAGGTCGTCAGCTCCGCGACCTCGGCGGGCCGGCCGAGCCGCCCGAGCGGAATCGAAGCGGCCAGCTCGGATTCGGCGATGCCGCCGTCGTCGAGCTTCTGCTGCAGCATGGGGGTGAGGATCTCACCGGGGCAGATCGAGTTCGCGCGCACCCCGTGGCCCCCTAAGTCCCGGGCCAGACTGCGGGTGAGCGAGACCACCGCGGCCTTCGAACTGTTGTACGCGATGTGTCCGCCGGCCGGCTGCAGCCCCCACTGCGAGGCGATATTGACGATGGCGGCCGAATCGGCCTCCTTGAGGAGGGGCAGCGCCGCCCGGCACAGGCGCATGACTGCGTCGACGTTGACGGCGTAGGTCGCCGCCCAGTCGTCCTCGTCGATCTCGAGCAGATCGCCGCGACGCATCACCCCGGCGCAGTTGACGAGCCCGTCGACGGCGCCGAGGCGGTCGGTCACCTCGGCGAGGAGATCGGTGCATCCGGCGGATTCGGACAGATCCGCGAGGAAGGGCGTGACCGCCTCGGCGGGGATGCCCTCACCGGACGGTGCCACCGCTTCGACCCGGTCGACGGCGGCCACCCGCGCACCCTGCCGGGCGCAGGCCGCGGTGATGGCCGATCCGATGCCGCCGGCGGCTCCGGTGACGATGATGGTGCGGGACTGCAGTTCCATGGCTGGTCCTCTCCTGTTGGCAGAGTCTGCCGCGCGCAGCGGTCGCGGCACGGCCCTCAGTCCACGCCTTCGGCGGTCATCCGTCCGATTCCCCGTCCCCAGATGTCGCCGACGGTGTAGCCGACGGGGAACGGGTCATCGGCTTCGACGACGAGCTGCTGGAATCCGGTGATCCAGCCCCGCCCGCTGATCGAGGGGACCACGGCCGGGATCCCGCCCAGCGTCGTCTCCTCCCTCACCTCGGCGGTGAAGGTCGTTCCCATCATCGATTCGTGGACGAACCTCTCACCGACGGCGAGTTCGCCGCGTGCGTGCTTGGCGGCCACACGTGCACTGGTGCCGGTTCCGCACGGCGACCGGTCGAGCGTGCCCGACCAGGTGCTCGCATCTTTGAGATCGACCGCACCGTTGGGCAGGACGACGGCGTTGCGTCCGTCGGTGCCTTCGGTGCGGGCGGGTCCGTGGATCATCGGCAGGCCGATCGAATCGATCTCGGAGATGAGCGGGTGGCTGACCTCGAAGGTCTCGTTCGCCGCCTGCAGCATCACGCTGGCCGCACGGATGATCTCCTTGGCGTTGTCCGGTTCGAGATCCACGCCGAGGTTGTCCGCCGCGGTCTGGACGTAGAACTGTCCGCCGAAGACGATGTCGACGGGGATCGTTCCGTAGCCGGGGACCGTCAGCGGCAGGTCGAGTCCGTGGACGAACGCCGGCACATTGTCGAAGGTCACGTTCTTCGCTCGACCGTCGACCACCTCGGCGCGGGCGGTGACGACGCCGGCCGCCGTGTCGATGCGCAGCTCCGTGATGGGTTCGCTGACGTCGACGGTACCGGTCTCCACCAGGGCCGTGACGGTGCAGATGAGGTTCGAGCCGGACATCGGCTTGAACCCGCCCTGCTCCATCACGATCATCCCGAAGTCGCAGCTGGGATCGGGCGCGGACACGACGATCGGCGAGCACATTCCGGGATAGCCGCGCGGCTCCTGCAGGATGAGCGTGCGGAAGTCGTCGAGGTGCTCCTGGCAGTAGCGCAGCTTCTCGACCATGGTCGAGCCCTTGACCTTGAGGTTCGAGCCGAGAAGCACTCGGCCCGGCTCTCCGGCGGCATGGACGTCGACCGCCTGGATGATCTGCCTGTTTGTCACACTTCCTCGCTTCCGCGGCTCATCAGCCGACGACCGAGACGCCGGCATCGCGCAGCAGGCCGCGCAGTTCGTCGACGAACTCCTCGGCCAGCGGCAGGATCGGCGAACGGGTCGGACCGGCGTCGACTCCGACGAGTGCCGTTCCTGCCTTGATGGCGCCAGCATAGCTGTGTGACTCGAGGAAGACACAGATCGGGTTGATCTTCGCCCACAGCTCGCGACCGCGGGCGAGGTCTCCGTCGACGGCGACGGCCTGGTAGAGCTCGGCGCAGAGGCCGGGGATGACGCTGGCCGCGCCCCACACTCCGGCGCGGGCGCCGAGGGCGAAGGCGGCGAAGGTCAGGGTGTCCCAGCCGTTGAGGGCCTGGATGTCCTCGGCTTCATCGAAGTGGACCTCGGTGAACTTCGGGAAGTCGCCGCCGGTGTCCTTGTAGCTGGTCACTCCGGTTCTGCGGCCGAGTTCGCCGAGCTGCTGCGAGCTCAGCTCCACCCCGGTGGCGGCCGGGATGTTGTAGTACATGATCGGGATGTCGACTGCCTCGGTGATCGCCGAGTAGTGAGCGATCAGGGCATCGAAGTCGGGGGCGTCGTAGAAGGGCGGGACGACCATCACGGCATCGGCTCCGGCGTCCTTGGCGTCCCGGGTCAGTTCGATGGTCTCGGCGGTGCTCAGGGCTCCGGTGCCTGCGACGACGGGGCGCGGCCGGCTGCGGCCTCGATGTACGCGCGGTTCGAGGCCTTGCGCTCCTCGACGGTCAGGGCGGTGAACTCGCCGGTCGAGCCTCCGGGCACGAGCCCGTTGACGCCGCCGGAGATGATGTGGTCGGCCTGCCGGCGAACGCCTTCGACATCGACGGCGGAACCGTCTGCGGTGAACGGGGTGACGACGGCGGCGAGCACGCCGCTGAACTGCTCAGTGGTCATCTGTCTTCCTTGTCGGGGTCGCTTGTCTCTGAGAGTCGGTTGGTGTGGGCGGGCCGGTGCGGTCGAACCGGGCGGTGCGGTCGAACCGGCCCGTGCGGGCGGGTGGGGACGGTGCAGTGGGCGGTGGTCGGGTCCGTCGGGCCGGCTGGCGATGGCCGGGTCCGTCGGGCCGAGGTTCAGCCCTGCCGAGGCAGGACCCCGCGGGGTGCGGTCCTCTCGAGGCACCCCGTCAGAAGCGGTTCGGTGAGACCTTCGCCAGCTGCTCGGCCGGCAGGCTGGGGCTGCCGTCGGTCATCAGCTCGGCCAGCAGGCGGGCCGATCCCGGTGCCAGGGTCAGACCGAGCATCGAGTGGCCGGAATTGACGTAGGCATTGGCCACGGAGTCGAGGCGGCCGATGACCGGCAGCCCGTCGGGCGTCATCGGACGCGATCCCGCCCACGGAGTGCGCTCCCCCTCGCCGTCCCTCCAGGCGTGGAAGGCTTCGCGGCCGGCGCGGCGGATGGCCTCGACTCTGACCTCGTTGACGCTGTCGTCCGTGCTGCCGAACTCCATGGTTCCGGCCAGGCGGAGCATTCCGTTCAGCGGAGTGACGGCGACTCGGGCGTCTTCGAGGGTCAGTGAGGTGCGCAGCTCGAACGGCGCCGGCGAGTAGTCGATGCTGTAGCCCTTGCCCGAGTAGATCGGGACCCTCTGTCCGAGTTCGCCCAGCAGGCCACCGGAGGGGACGCCGGCGGCGATGACGAGTGCCTCGGTTCTAATCACCTCGGCGTCGTCGGTGACGACGGCGGTGACGGTCTCGCCGGAGCGGACGAACCGCTTCACGCGGGTGTGCTCGCGCACGACGACGCCGAGTTCGGCGAGCTTCGCCAGCAGGCCGGCGGTCAGCGAATCCGGCTCGATCTGCCGATCGGCTGGGAAGAAGAGTCCGTGGCGGATCCGATCACTGAGCGCCGGTTCGGCCTCCTGCACCTCGTCACCGTGCAGGTGCTGCGGGTGGTGACCGGCGGATTCGAGGGCGGGCAGGCTCTCGCAGTGCTCGTCGAACCGTTTCCGGGTCTCGAAGGCCAGCAGCACTCCGCGATCGTGCATCTCGAAATCGATGCCCTGTCGCTGGTACTCGTCGAACAGCTCGTTCGCATCCTCGCCGAGGCGCAGATGAAGGTCGAGCCCGGACTCGAAGTCACGCGCATTGCAGTGTCTGGCCATGCGCAGGAGGAACTTGAGATAGCCGGGAGCCAGCGAGGGTTTGATCGACAGCGGGCTGTCGGGCCGGAGCATCCACTTGATGCCTTGGAGGAGGACGCCGGGGGCCGGAACCGGATTGCTCTCGGCGATCGCGATCTTCGCGGCGTTTCCGTGTGAGGCGCCGGCGCCGCAGCGCTCGGCCTCGATGACCGTGACCTCGTGGCCCCGAACGGCCAGCTCGTAGGCCGTGGTCAGCCCGACCACGCCACCGCCGACTACGACAGTCCTCATCCGGTTACCTCCATTGGTCTCCTCGGCCGTCATTCGGCCTCACGAGCTCATGAGTTTATTGTATGACAATCACTTGTTGAATACGTTACGCACTGTTGGCAGGCGCGTCAATCCCCTCCACCGTGGTCAATGATGGGCACTGTTCGGGTGATGTCCATGCGCGTGGGGGCGGAGCACACGCGGGACCGGCCGTGCAGTGAAGGGGCGCACGGGCGCCTCGGCGCGTTCGGCTCTGATCGGCGGGATGGGCTCTGGGCGGCGGGTTCGACCGGCGTCCGGACGCCTCGGCGATCGGTCCCGGGCGGAAGGACCGTCAGTCCTGATCGGAGGAACCGGAGACGAGGAGCGCGAGCTCCTGGGCGCTGTCCATCGTGTGGACGTCGAGGGCGGTGCGGATCCGGGCGCGGTCGCCGCTGCGGATGGCGCGCATGAGCGCCGCATGGATGGCATGGGCACGCTCGGCATCGCGTCTGGTGAACTGGTCGTAGGCGAGGATGATCGTCATCTGCGCTTCGACGACGGGCCAGATGCGCATCAGCAGATAGTTGCCCGCGGCTTCCCAGATTCCGCGATGGAACCGGATATGAGCCTCGTGGACGGCGAGCGGATCGGCCGCATTGCTCTCGCTCTCGAAGCGCTCCCAGCTCTCTTCGAGTCGGGCCATGCGCGCGCCGGTGGAATCATCGAGGATCTCGTCGATCGCCTCGGTGTCGAGAGCAACGCGGACGCGAGCGATCTCGAGCATCGAGTCGACTTCGATATCGGCCACCCGCAGGCCGCGGTAAGCCTCTTGGATAAGGAAGCCATCGCGGGCCATCTGGTTGAGCGCCTCACGAGCCGTGGGTCGGCTGACCTCGAGCGATGAGGTCAGATCCGCCTCGATGATCCGCTCCCCGGGCCTGAGCTCACCGAGCACGATACGGCGCTTGATCTCGTCGATGACGCGCTGCCGGCGCTCGGTGTTCGAGACCGGAGTCCGCGCAGACGTCCGTTCCGCTGCGCCGCGCGCTGTCTCCACCGGGTCCACTGTCTGACTGCCTTCTCGATACGACTCTCTGCTGCCGGCCCGATGTCACTCGGGACGGCCCCCATGAGCGGCCGGGGCCGGCTTGACGCTCACGGACGGCCTCATCCGCATATCCGGACCGACTTCTCCTCATTGTACTGATCAGCCCCGTGCCGGCGGAGGGTCGCTTCTCCGCCCCTGCGCGGCCCCTGCACGTGAAGGGCCGCGGCGGGGCAAGGGTCTCAGACCGTGAGGATGCGACCGGTGACGTTGCCCTCGACCGAGCGCACGAAGGCGCTGGCCACCTCCTCGTCGGTCACCGGGATCATCCCGGCGAAGGCGTCATGGAAGTGCGGGGAGTTCGCGAGCACATTCGGGCTGACCGCGTTGATGCGGATGCCCCGCGGCAGTTCGGGCGCGGCGGAGACGACGAAGGATTCGACGGCGCCGTTGGCCATGGCCGCGGCCGAGGCAGTGGGCACGGGTTCGCGGCTGAGCACTCCGGTGACGAAGGTGATCGATCCACCATCGCTGAGGTGGTCGAGCCCCTGGGTGACGAACTCGATCTGCCCGAGCGTCTTCGAGACGAAGGCCTCGGTGTAGTCCTCACGAGTGAGCTCGGTGACCGGCTTGAATGCGGCGGCGCCGACGGCGACGACGATCGCGTCGACGACGCCGACCGCCTCGAGCAGCTTGGAGATCGAATCGGCGTCCGAGGTGTCCACGCCCGGGTCGGTCGAGCGAGTGGCACCGATGACGTCGTGCCCGCGCTTCTCGAGTTCGGCCCGCGCCACACCGCCGACGTGTCCGCCTGATCCCACCAGCAGAATCTTCATCCTGACCTCCTTGCGCTGTTCGAACGCTGCATCGACCGCTCGGACGATGAAAGATTTTGTCAGACATTCCTTTATTGACTGACAATCCCGAGTCTAGGGGATGTGTCCCCATCCGACCAGCCCTCGCGGTGGTTGGATCAGTTCTCGTAGCGGATCTCGACGCGGCGATTCTTCGCCCGGCCCTCGGGGTAGTCCTCGCCGCCCTTCTCGTTCGCGGCGACGGGTTCGGACTCCCCGTGCCCCTTCGCCGTCACGTCGAGGTCTGAGCTCTCCGAGGTGAGCACCTCGGCGACGGCCTCGGCGCGGTCTTCGGAGAGCTTCTCATTGTAGTCGTCCTCGCCCTTGGAATCCGTGTGGCCGTCGACGGTGATCTCGGAATCCGTCGGCAGGTCCTTGACGAGGTCGGCGACCTTCTTCTTCGCCGCGTCGCTGAGTTCGGCGGAGTCGAAGTCGAAGAGGATGTCGGTGTCGAGGGTGACCACGGTGGAGTCGCCGCTGACTTCGGTCGATTCGAGATCCTCGATACCTTTGTCGAGCTCATCGATTCCCTGATCGAGGTCGACGATGCTCTCGTCGATCGTCGACTGGTCGGGGTCGGTGAAATCTTCGGGTGTCGGAGTGTCCCTGTCAGCGACATCTTGCGGAGTCAAGGAGTTCGCGACTGCGGATCCGGGCGGCCCTGCGATGACGATTCCGACGGCAAGCGCCGCTGCAGAGCAGGCGACTGCGATCTTCACGAGATCGTCGCTCCGGTCACGAGGTTCATGCCGTCGACGACCGAGACCTCGACTTCATCGACGTCCGGCGGGGGTGCGGCGAAGACAGCGAAAGCGTAATAGGTTTCACCGGGGGTGAACTTCGGGCCCTGAACTGCCGTCTGCGCCCGATTGATGCTCTTCTTCAGCACCGAGTGCTTCCGCAGGTTCTGCGAGTCGACGAGAAATGGAGACCAACTCGAGTCACCGAGGTAGCCATACAGCCAGTCTTCCTCGGTCGAGCTCGAGTTCACGGTGAATCCGAACTGACCGATGACGGTCTCACCCTGACGTTTGAGCGCGAAGAGATCGACGGTCATCGTAGCGTCATCGTCGCCCTCGACGACGGCGGGGATATCCTGGCTCGCGATCGGATCGGGCAGGTCATTCAGGTCGAGACCGGCCGCCTCGGCGGATCCTGCTTCGCCCTTCGAATCGGAGCCGTCGGATTCGCCCGATTCTTCGGCTGCCTCCTGGGATTCGGAACCTTCGGTCGTCGACGCCTCGGAGTCGTCTCCGGACGAACATGCGGTCAGGGTCACGGCCAGAACAACGGCGGCTGCGGACAGTGCTGTCCTGCGAATGGAGCGCATGGTGAGTTCAGTTCTCCTCGTATGTCGCCGGACCCGATCGGTTCAGGTGATCTCCGGCGGCTCTGCGGGCGGACTCATTTCACCCTAGCCCGAAATCGCTCAACTTTCACTACAGACCTTGTCGCTGTCGGTGAATCTTCGATGAACCGGCCTGCCCGACGCCGGGGACGAAATGACAGAATCCCCGCAATCCGATCTGTCATCGGACCGCGGGGATTCAGCAGTGCGCGGAGCCGGTGGGATTTGAACCCACGGTCCCCCGTCCGGAGGACTTCACCTTAGCAGGGTGACGCTTTCGGCCGCTCAGCCACGACTCCATTCGCAATGCGGTGATCGCCTCCGACGCATCGGTCCGGCGACAGACCTTCCAGCATTACGGGTAACAGCCTAAGGGACAGGGCCCACCCAGGGCAAAGCTTGGGCCGCAAGAGTGTCCCGCGTCATATTCCGAAGTGTCGTTCGTCATAGTCTCGGTAGCCCGCGATCGGCGAATTTCCGGGCCGACCGCCGGCTCTCCCCTGCTCGTCCACACCGGAAATCCAGCATTCATCAATGTCGCGGCGTAAAATCGGCATGAAGTGCTTTGCGGTCTGCTCTCGTCTCCCCCTCGGGACCACCGGTCAGGATTGCCGATATCTGCCGGTGCGTCCTGTGCCGGCGAACGAGAGCGGCAGCGGGCCGCTGTGCACGAGAAGAGAGTCGTTGAGGAGTAGACAACTTGCCAGAGTTTCCCCCTGACAAGCGCGGACCGAATGGGAGCGACCCCGATTCTCCCGCCGCAGGTCGTCGACTCCGCGCCTCCTCCCGCCCCAGATTCCGGGGCGACACCGCCGCCAGCGACGGCGATTCGACGACGCCGCCCGAGTCCGACCAGTCACACACCTCCTCATCCGGTCAGCACCGGTCGAGTGCCGATCGGCCCCGGCCCACACGTTCGGACGACCGAGCCTCGGCCGACAGGCAAGGCGGCGCCTACACCAGGGCTCGACCCGCAAAACCGACGAACTCCGACAGCTCGTCGTCGGGCTCACCGGCCGGCTCCTCGTCCGGTTCGCCGGATTCTCCGAAGGCGCCGACTCCTCGCCCCGTGGCTCCCCGCACACGCCGTGAGGCACGCATGCTGCGGGCCGCAGCCGCCAGCGGTGCATCGGCGGCCGGTGTGGCTGCCGCCGCAAGCTCGAACACGCCTCGTGATGAGCGGTCCGACCGGCCGCAGACCTCCGAGGACTCAGCCGGCCACACCACCCCGCGCACATTCACGGACCAGGGCACGGCCGCCTCGGCGAGGGACGCGGCAGACGGCGGATCCGCCGCGACAGATGGCGGCTCCGCCGGCGGACCGACCGACGGCGAGGACGCGGGACCGACGACTCGACGAGACGCGCGCGAACGGCGCGCAGCCGAGGAACGCGCCCGGGGGCGCAGCCGGAAACGGGACCGGCAGAGGAACGAAGAGGAGCGAGCGGAGGCCCACGAACCGGCACGGGCCCGACGTCACTCCTCCCGCCTCGGCGAGACCTTCCCCAGCCTCGTCGGCTGGACTTCGCTGAGCACACTGCTGCCGGGCGTCGGACTGCTGCGCACGCGCTTCCGCCCTGTCGGCCTCGTGGTGTTCGGGCTCTTCGTCCTCACCCTGCTCACCGGGGCCGTCTATCTGCTCGTCAAGGGGCCCGTGCGTGCGGTCGCCACCATCGTCTCCAGCCCCACCCTGCTCAACTTCCTCGCCATCGGCGCCGTGCTCGTGGCCGTGATCTGGATCCTCGTGATGGTCGTGTCCCACCTCGGGCTGCGGCGCGGGCACCGATACCGGCCCTGGCAGAACAAGATGGCGGGACTCCTCGTCGTCTCCCTCGCTCTGATCATCGGCATCCCCCTCGGCGTGGGATCGGTCTTCGCCCGGGTACAGTCGTCGACGGTGTCCAGCCTCTTCGGCGACAGCACCGGCGAGTCCCAGAACGCCGAGGACCTGTGGGCGGACAAGCCCTACATCAACATCTTCCTCATGGGCCGCGACAACGGCGACGACCGTGAGGGCACCCGCCCGGACACGATGCTCGTGGCCTCGATCGACACCAAGACCGGCAATGCCGCGCTCATCTCCGTGCCCCGCAACCTCGCCTTCCCGGTCTTCCCCGAGGGCAGCGAACTCGCCGAGGAGTGGCCCGACGGATTCCGCCCCTCCGGCGATTCCTCCGAGGATCTCATCAACGCCGTGTGGCAGTGGGGCGAGCAGAACGAGGACGAAATCGGCAACACCCACGGACTCGAACCCGGAATGTGGGCGACGATGCAGGCCGTGGAGGGCTCGCTCGGCCTCGACCTCGACTATTGGGCCTCGGTCGACATGGCCGGATTCGAAGACGTCGTCGACGCCATCGGCGGGGTCAAGATCGACGTCGAACGCCCGATCCCGATGGGCGGCGGAAAGTCGATGTCCGGGGTCAAGAACGAAGTCTACGGCTGGGTCGATCCGGGACCGCAGACGCTCAAGGGCAAGGATGCGCTGTGGTACGTCCGCTCCCGTGAGGGCAGCGACAACTACGATCGCATGTGCCGTCAGCAGCGCATGCTCAAGACCACCCTGGAGCAGATCGACCCGCAGGAGATCGCCTCGGCCTATCCGAAGCTGGCGAACTCGGCGACGCGGAACATCGCCACCTCGATCCCGCAGAACGAGATCCCGGCCTTCATCGAACTCGCCCTCATGATGCAGAAGGGCGATGTGACCTCGGTCCAGATCAACAACGATGTCACCCCCACCTACGGCCCGGACTTCGATGTCCTCCACGAGTGGATCCTCGGCGAGGTCAGGGGAGCCTCGGACGGTGAGGAGACGCCGAAGCCGACCAACGACGGAAGCGAGTCCCAGGACTCGTCCGCGGACACCTCGACGGAGACCTCGGACGACGAGCCCGCGGACTCCTCCGATGAGGCCGCCGAGGATCAGACCGAGGACGAGGAGGACGCGAGTGCCTCCGAGAAGCCGGGTGAGCCCAATGCCGAGGGCAAGTGCTACCCGAAGGGGTATGAGCCGGGCGATGACTTCCCCGGCTACCCGGGCCCCGACGGCGGAACCGGCGAGCAGGGAACCGGCGAGCAGGAGTGAGTGAGCCCGCTCGGACACATGCTCCCGCGGTCGCGATCATCGGCGTCGGCCCGCGCGGTCTCACCGTCCTCGAGCGGCTCGTGGCTCTGGCCGCGAAGCGCTTCGCCCGGCAGGTGCCTGAGTCGGCCGGGCCGGCGCTGACCATCCACCTCATCGACCCGTATCCGCCCGGAGCGGGCATCGTGTGGCGCACCGATCAGCCGGAATCGCTGCTGATGAACACCACCATCGCCGAGCAGACCGTCTTCCCCGACGCCAGCTGCTCCTTCCTCGACGCCGACGACGAGCCGACCGGTCCGTCAATGGCCGAATGGTACTCAGCCAACGGCGGCACCGATCCGCTCGATTCGACCTTCCCCAGCCGTGCCCTCTACGGCCGCTATCTGCGCGAGGCCTATGCCCGCGTCCGCCGCAGCGCACCGGACTTCGTCGAGATCGTCGAACACCGGACGATGGCCGAGTCGGTCATCGACCTGCCCGCCATGGACCTGCCCGAAGCCCGCCCGGGCACGCAGCAGGCCGCGGAGGACGCAGCCTCGGCCGCGCCCGGCACGTCTCCCGGCCCGTTCGCTTCCGCTCCCGAACAGCTCGTGCGCTGTCAGAACGGGACGACGATCATCGCCTCGGCGGTGGTGCTGGCCGTCGGCCACATCCCCAGCGCCCAACCCGAGGAGCGCGCCCGGCTGGCCGCGTTCGCCGAACGCCGCGGCGGCCTGTACCTGCCGCAGGGTCTGCCGGCAGAGGCCCCCGTCGCCGAGGTGGCCCCCGGCGACCGTGTCATCGTCCGCGGCATGGGGCTGAACTACTTCGACCTGCAGACCCTGTTCACCCACGAGCGCGGTGGCCGGTTCCTGCCGCTGGCCGGGACGGACGCCCGTTGCGGAGGACGGCTGCGCTACGAGCCCAGCGGGCTCGAGCCCCATCTGGCACTCGGCTCACGTCGCGGCATCCCCTACCGCAGCAAACCCATCTGCCACGAGCACCCGAAACAGGACTGGCCGCTGCGCTATTTCACTCGGGACAACGTCGCCCTGCTCGCCGGCCTCGACGATCTCGACGGCGACCGCTTCGCTGAGGCCCGGTTCAACGACCAGCTGTGGCCGCTCATCCTCGCCGACCTCCGCCTGGCGTACTATCACACCCTGTCTCAGGTCCGCCCCGAGGCGTTCGCCGGTGATCCCGGTCAGCTGCGCGAGGCCATCGCCGAGGCGGTCTCACGGCACCTGACCCGGCGCACCTGGCACGAGACCCACCCGCAGGCGGCCGCCCGCGAGACCTCTGAGAATCCGCAGCCGGCTGCACGAGCGAACACAGCTTCGCAGCCGAGCGCTGCCACTGGCACGGCCACTGCTGCCGCGGACACGAGTGCTGCCGCAAGCGCCACTGCAGCCGAGGACTCCGCCCGTCAGGGACGTGTCACTCGTGAGGCCTTCGCCTGGTCCGAGATCGAAGAGGCCCTGGTCCCCGACCCCGCCGACCGGATGTCCCTGCACTCACTGCTCAATCCGCTCGAGGGCGAACTCTTCACCAGCCGCGAGCCCGGTGATCCCGACTCGCTGCACGAATGGATGCTCGACTTCCTGCGCACCGACCTGCGCAATTCGCTGGCCGGCCCGACCGGAAGTCCGGAGAAGGCTCTGTTCCCCGTGCTGTGGCAGTCCCGGCTGCTGCTCAAGGAACTCATCGTCGCCGGTCACATCGATCGCGTGAGCGTCGACATGGAGATCTGCGGCTGGTTCGAGGGCTTCGTCTCCGGCATCTGCGATGGTCCTCCCCCACAGCGGATCGCCGAACTCCTCGCCCTCGCCGAAGCCGGCGTCGTCTCCTTCATCGGACCCGATATGCGCATCGAGGAGAACACCGCCGCACTCGACACGGCTGCTTCTGACGATGCCGAGAAACCGAGGCCACACGCGCAGGAGACGCACCCGGAGATCTTCACGGTCGCCTCGGCGCAGGTCGTCGGCGAGATCACCGGCGGGGTCGTCATCGACGCCGCCTCACCGACGAACTCCGTCGCCCGCGCCGCCGATGTGCTGCTGCACGGGATGCTCGAACGCGGCCAGCTCACTGCGGCCCGCCTGACCTTGGACGATGGGCGCGAGAAGTCCCTCAACGGGCTCGCCCTCACTCCCCGCCCTTACCGGACGATCGATGTCGAGGGCACGGTCCATCCGCGCCGATTCGCCCTGTCGATCCAGCTGTCCGCGATGCAGTGGGGATTGGCGATCGCGGCGAACCCGGGCGTCGACGCCGCCACGCTCAACGACTCGCACGCCGCCGCCGAGGCGATCCTCGACCTCCTCTGAGCCGCGGTTTCGCCGAGAGCCCTATCTACGACAGAGAGCTCGGTGTGCAACCGAAGCTGTCTGTCGTGGACCGAGCTCTCGAGCAAAGGCGCCGCCTCCCCACACTCGTCAGGCCATGGCGAGGGCGGCTTCGGGCTTCGTGGTTCGGGCGCGGACGATCGCCAGCAGCGACATCACGATGCCGATCACCGCCCAGGCCAGCAGTCCCCCGTAGGCCGCGGCCTGCCCGGTCGTGCCGGCCGCGATCGCCGCGAACCCGTTCATCGCCGGAGTCAGCGGCAGGATCGGGGCGACGAAGTCGAAGAAGCCCGGAACCGCGCCGATCGTCCGACCCGCCACGGCCAGCACCAC
>DWZN01000215.1 GCA_019117545.1 Candidatus Brevibacterium intestinavium | reverse complement strand
CTCGGCATGGACGAGGAGACCGCCGGCGGCCTCCAGCAGATGGCCGCCAATGGTGTGCCCATGGTCGAGAACCTCACTGCGTCTCAGTTCGGGAAGTTCCTCTCCTATGGTGAGATCGCTGTCGGATCCGCCCTGCTGCTGCCCTTCGTGCCTACTCGCATCGCCGGTGCCGCACTGACGACGTTCGCCGCCGGACTCGTGTCGAACTACTTCTCCATCGACTCGATGACCAAGGACGACGGCATCCGCCCCTCCGAGGACGGCACCGCCGTGGCCAAGGACACGTGGCTGGCCGCGATCGGCCTGGCACTGGTGCTCTCCGGCGGTTCCAAGAAGTGACCGCGACGCCGGTATCGGCGGACCCGCCGTGCCGGTAGCGCCCGCGGGCGATGAGCCCGGCCAGGCGGCCCCACCTCGGCGAGACCGTCGCCGATTCCGGCCCCGAGGCGGGCCGCTGGCCCGTCGGCTGTTCCTCATCCAGCTCGTCCTCATCGTCGCCGTCTGCATCGCACTGTCGGTGACCAGCTACGTCACGACGATGAATAACATCCGAGAGGCCACGGCCGATCGGGTCCTGTCCATCGCCGAGACCCTCGCCCACGACCCGTTCGTGACCAGCGCCGTGACCGAGGACGACCCCTCGGCGAAGCTCCAACCGTACGCGCAGACCGTGATCTCCACGGCCGAGGTCGACTTCGTCACGATCATGGACCGCGACCGCACCCGCTACACCCACCCGGATCCCGAGCAGCTGGGCAAGCCTTATATCGGCAGCATCGACGAAGCGCTGACCGGGCACAGCCAGACCGAGGAGTACGTGGGCACACTGGGTGCCTCGGTGCGGGCGATCGTGCCGATCACCGATGCAAACGGCGAGGTCACGGCGATGGTCGCCGTCGGCGTGACCCTTGAGTCCCTGTCCGTGGCCCAGGCGGCGTCCCTGCCGCAGATCATCATCGTCGCGCTCGCCGCCATCGCCCTCGGCGGCCTGGGGTCCTGGCTGCTGGCCCGCTATCTGCGCCGGGTCACGCTCGGCTACGGGCCCGAGGAGCTCAAGCGGCTGTTCGCGTTCTACGATTCGGCCCTGCATTCGCTGCGCGAGGGCCTCATCCTCGTCGACGGCTCCGGTCGCCTCGTCCTCTACAACGACGAGGCCGCGGCTCTGCTCGGCCTGCCCGAGCCCGATGAGTCCGAACCCATCGCCCTCGCCGAGGTGGCCCTGCCCGAATCCGTGCGTGACCTCCTGTCGACCGGCCGGGTCGCCGTCGACGAAATCCACCTGACCGAGGACCGAGTGCTCGTCATCAGCCAGAAGCAGGCGAGCCAGCCGCGCAGCAGCGGCCGTGACTCCGGGCGCAGCTCCGGCCGCGGTGGGACCGTGGCGACCCTGCGCGATCGCACCGACATCCAGGAGCTCACGGGGGAGCTCGCGACGATGACGACGCTGTCCGAGGCGCTGCGGGCGCAGACGCACGAGCATGCCAACCGACTGCACACGGTCTCGACGCTCATCGAACTCGGGCGCACTCAGGAGGCGCTCGACTTCGCCGTCCGCGACAAGCAGGAGGCGCAGCGGCTGACGGACTCCTTCGTCGGCTCGCTTGACGAGCCCTTCATCACCCCCCTGATGATCGGCAAGGCCGCCCAGGCCCATGAGCGCGGCATCGAACTCACGGTCACCGCCACCGGCGAGCTGCCGCCCGGGGCCCTCGACGCCCGCGACCTGGTCACCGTGGCCGGCAACCTGCTCGACAACGCCCTCGACGCGGCCGCCGAATCGGCGGACAAGCACGTGTGGGCGGACTTCGTCGCCGCCGAGGGAGAACTGATCATCACCATCGCCGATTCCGGTCAGGGCGTGGACGCCGAAGAGGTCGAGGCGCTCTTCCACCTCGGCGCTTCGGCCAAGACTGCGACAGAGGAGCCGGGCGGGCGCGGATTCGGACTCGTGCTCGTCCGGCAGGCGGTGCGCCGCCTCGGCGGGGATGTCGAGGTCGATTCCGACGGCGGGGCGATCTTCACGGTCACGCTGCCCATCGAGGAAGGAGACGCTGATGAGCGATGACGACCGGCTGCGGGTGCTCATCGTCGAAGACGATCCGCTGACGGCGCAGGCGCACGCGGACTTCGTCGCCAGGGTGCCCGGTTTCGACGTGGCGGCAACCTGCCTGAGCGGGCACGAGGCCATCGAGCGCTTCGACGAACTCGACGCCGGCGGGACTCCGGTCGATATCGTCCTGCTCGATATGAACCTCACGGACTCGCACGGGATCGAGGTCGCCGGGCGGTTGAATGCCCGCGGCAAGGATGTCGACATCATCGCGATCACCGCGGTCCGGCATCTGCAGGTGATCCGGTCGGCGATCTCGACGGGGATCACCCAGTACCTGATCAAGCCCTTCACCTTCGCGGCGTTTCGGGAGAAGTTGGAGAACCAGCGGGAGTTCCGGCGCGGGCTGGGCGGGTCCGGGGGACTGGCGACTCAGGCCTCGGTCGACAATGCGCTGTCGGCGCTGCGTTCGGTCTCGGCCACGCGGCTGCCCAAAGGGCTGATCGCCGAGACCCTCGAAGCGGTCTCTGACGAGGTGCGGGAATCGACCGAGCCGGTCTCGGCGACCGAGGTGGGGCAGCGTTTGGAGCTGTCACGCGTGACCGTTCGTCGCTACCTCGAGCATCTGGTCGCGACGAAGCAGGCGATCAAACAGCCCCGCCACGGCACCCCCGGCAGGCCCGAGTACGAGTACCGCTGGGTGTGAGGCGGCCCCGGCAAACGCCCGTTGCCGGGAGTCAGGAATGCTCCTCGCCGAGGCGGCGCAGCCACTGCACGAACAGCTGCGTCTCCGTCTTGCCCAGGATGTCCGGGTGTGAGACCGCGTATTCCATGACGGAGTGACCGAACCGCTCCTCGTCGTTTCCCTCGGTGCTCGGGGCCGTTCCCGTGATGGAGTTGAGCACGCCTTCGCGGATGGCCGCCGACAGCTCGAGGTCGTTCTCGCCGAGGATGATCAGCCGCAGCGTCAGACCGATATTGGTCGCGAGGATATGGGCCGCTGCCTGACGGGAGTCGACGACCAGCCGTCCCTGTGCGGCCGCCTCGGCGGTCAGAGAGCGAAGGATCTCGCTGGGTCTGGACTGGTCCTCCGGTGAGTAGCCGGGCCGGACCTTGCCGTACATCAGGGTGTAGAAACCGGGATTGTTCAGGCCGAAAGCCACATGGGCGTCCCAGCCCTCACGCAGGTCCTGGATCGGGTCGCCGCTGGTCTCCATCGCCGACTTCTGCCCGAGGTAGAGGTCGAAGCCGCGTTTGATGACGGCATCGATGAGGCCCTGTTTGCTGCCGAAGAAGTGATACAGCGTCGGCATCTTCACACCGACGGCATCGCAGACGGCCCGCAGGGAGAAGTCCTCACCCGGAGCCTCAGCGATGAGGTCGGCAGCCGCATCGAGCAGCCGAGTTCGTGTATCAGTCGTCGGGG
>DWZN01000214.1 GCA_019117545.1 Candidatus Brevibacterium intestinavium | reverse complement strand
AACCTGCTCGAGGAGGATTCCCGACCGGCCGAGCTCGTCAAGGACCGCGTGCAGCGCATGCAGATCCTCGTCGAGGACCTCCTCGAGGTCTCCCGCCTCGACGCCGGACGCGCGAATCCCGAGTTCTCCCGCGTTGACGTCGACCAGGCGGTCCGTTCGCTTCTGGGCACCATGGAGGCCTCCGGGGCCCTGGCCGGGCACACGATCGACACACAGCTGGCGGCGCTGAATTCGACGCTGGTCACCGATGTGCGCCGGTTCGAGCGCATCATCTCCAATCTGCTCGTCAACGCCATCAAGCACGGCGGGGACCCGATCCGGCTCGAGACGAGCACCCGCAGCATCATCATCACCGACTCCGGCCCCGGCTACCCGCCCGATATCGTCAACACCGGCCCGACCCGCTTCGTCTCCGCCGGCGGCGGCGGAATGGGCCTGGGCCTCGTCATCGCCCAGGGACAGGCCCGTCTGCTGGGCATCACGCTCATCTTCAGCAACGACCCCGTCACCGGCGGCGCCCGCACCGAGGCGATCTTCCCCGATGAGGAAGCACAGGACCGAGCCCTCAAGCAGTACATCGAGAGCAAGGCCGAATAACCTCGCCGAGGCGGCTCCCGCCCGGGCCTGCCCGGGCAGAAGTGCGATTCGTCACTTGAATATGACATTTTCTATATATGGCCGTTACGCTTTTGTGATGTTGTGATCGAGGCGTCGGGTCGACCGACGCTCTCGGCGAGTCAGCGGCACACCTGGAGAGTTATGTCAGAGTCATCCTCGGCCACACCGGAACCGGTGCGTCGACGGGATCTGCACAGGCGACGGTCGTCTCTGCTTTCGCGTGGACACGCACCGAAGAGGCCGATCCGACAGCCCCAGACCGCCGTCTCCCCGTCGCCGCGGCGGGAGGCGATGGCCGCCGAGGAACGCGCCGCGGCACCTTCGCCGCGCCGGGCAGCCATGGCCGCCGAGGCCTCCGCAGCGGAGACCGCGCGTTCGCGTTCGACCTCAGCATCCGGTCCCCTTGACGCTGCGGAAACCGGCAGGGTCAGCGCCGGCGTCGCGCGGGGACGCGGATCGAACGGCTCGCTGCTGCGTTCCGTGCGCAAGCAGAGGATCAGGACGATGTCGACCCTGACCGCCGTGGCGGTGGCAGGGGCCGCGACCGCGGCGTCTCTGCTGGCCAGCAGCCTCGGTGCCGGAGCCGAGGTCAAGACCGACCCCACGGCCGCCGGTCAGCCGGCGGCGGTCAGCCCGGAGAAGGTCGACGCCCAGGTCTCGGGCTCGAAGGGCTCGTCCTCGGTCGAGGTCGGTGCGCCGAGCGCGAAGCAGAAGAACGTCGAGGCCGCCAGCCGCTCCATCAAGAAGAGCGCCCTGCCCGGCTGCGATGCGGAGCAGGACTTCGACAAGTCCGTCAGCAACGGTGAGCTGCCGGAGGAGTGGCTGTGCGATCTGGGAATCGAGGATCACCAGCTGCGCGCGGACGCCGCGGTCTCCTTCGCGAAGATGAACGCGGCCTACAAGAAGGACACCGGCAAGGAACTCGAGATCACCGACTCCTACCGTGACATGAGCGGTCAGCTCTCCGTGGCCGGCCGCAAACCGGGTCTGGCGGCCAAGCCCGGCACCTCGCTGCACGGCTGGGGCATCGCCCTCGACCTCGGCGGCGGCGTCGCAAGCAAGTCAGGGGCCTGGGACTGGCTGGTCGAGCACGGTGACGAATACGGTTGGGAGAACCCGGACTGGGCGAAGTCGAGCATGTACGAGCCCTGGCACTGGGAGTACACTCCGGCCCGGAAGTCGATCAAGGACAACTGAGCTCGCAGCACCGGTGCTCTGCCGGCTGCGCGGCAGCAGCGGGATCAGACGCGCAGGGCCCGGCCGTAGCGGCGCCGGTAGATCACCTGCGCCAGCCGGACGAAGGGTTCGCCGAGGCGCCAGATGCCCGCTCCTGCGCGCGAGACCGAGCGCAGAACGAGGAAGACCCTGTCGTCGGGGGTGCGGATGAGGATGAACGACTCCTCACCCGTGATCGGGTGCCCCGGCTTCGTGCCGTAGGTGAACCCGCACCGCCGCGTCGTCTCGAACACGTCGATGACGCGTGAGGGCTCCGGCAGTCTGAAGGGACCGAGGCGGACTCTGATCGTCGGCTCCTGCCCTGCCTCGACGCGGGGCGGTTGGCTCCCGGTCTCACCGGCCCGGGTTTCGCCCCGGCCGCCGACCTCGATGTCGAAGCCGCTGCGGATCTTGACCTCCCAGTGCAGCAGCTCCTCGGCGCAGCGGTCGAAGGTGTCCTGCCCGCGTCCCACGAAGTACGCGGATTCGAAGCTCCGGTAGCCATCGGGGCGCTCGATCCACCTCGGCGAGAGGGGATCGGTGAGCGTCTTGGGGTAGTCGCGCGCTGGATCCGCCATATCTCCAACCTAACGCGCCGGACGGCCGAGCGTCGGCTCACAGTCCGGATGGCGAGGGTGGCCTCGAGCAGCAGGCCACGTATGATGCCAGAGACAGCTTCTGTCAATCGATTGTCCGCTCAGCGGCCCGGGGGATCGCTGCGCCCGACTCGGTCGAAGCGGCCCAGCACGGCCGTTGCGCCCGGCGCGGTCGAAGCGGCCCGGCGAGGTCGCGGCCCGGCACCGGCGAGATGCGGCACAGTCGGCACCGAACATCGCCAGGATCAAAGGAGAACCGGAATGCGCACACTCAACGGCATCGACGAGATCGAATCGCTCATCGGAACCGAACTCGGCTCCTCCGAGTGGGTGACGATGGACCAGGACGCCATCAACACCTTCGCCGATGTCACCGACGACCACCAGTGGATCCACGTCGACGAGGCCCGCGCGGCAGAGGGCCCCTACGGAGCGACCATCGTCCACGGCTTCTTCACCCTCGCTCTGATCCCGAAGTTCTCCTCCGAGATCTTCGCCATCGAGGGCGTGTCGATGAAGATCAACTACGGACTCAACAAGGTCCGCTTCCTCCAGCCCGTCGTCGTCGGCTCGCGCCTGCGCGGGACAGTCGAGGTGGGCGACGTCATCCGCGGGCAGAAGGGCACCCAGCTCATCCTCAACCACACCATCGAAATCGAGGGCGAGCAGCGCCCCGCCTGCATCGCCGAGGTGGTCACCCTCCTCATCGAGTGAGGCTGCCACTCGTCGAGTGAGGCTGCGACCCGCGGATCGGGTGTCGCCACGGGCACGCACCCGTCTTTCGGCACTCGACCCGTCCGGGGGCTGCCGCACTCAGTTCGGGCGGTGCTCATCGAGCAGCTGCGCGACCCGGATGTAGCCGAGATGCGAATAGGCCTGGGGGTGGTTGCCCAGATGGGTCTCGGCGACGGGGTCGTACTCCTCGGACAGCAGCCCCGTGGGCCCGAGCAGGTTGTCGACCTGCCGGAACAGATCCCAGGCGTCGTCGATCCGGCCGACCTTGATGAAGGCCTCGATGAGCCAGGTCGTGCAGATGTGGAATCCGCCCTCCAGACCGGGCATCCCGTCTTCGTAGCGGTAGCGGAAGACCGTGGGGCCGACCCGCAGCTCCCTCTCGATCGCGTCGACGGTGGAGATGAAGCGCGGATCGTCGGCGCTCACCAGGCCCGAGAGCCCGACGAACAGGGCCGCCGAATCGAGGTCCGTCTCACCGTAGGCGACCGTGAAGGCCCCGACCTCCTCGCTGTAGCCGTGGGTGAGCACATCGTGGGCGATCTCCTCGCGCAGCTGCCGCCACGCACCGGGCGGCTCCCGGTCGAAGCGACGGGCGATCCGCAGAGCCCGGTCCACCGTCACCCAGCACATCACCCGCGTGTAGACATTGTGCTTCGGCGCCCGCCTGGCCTCCCAGATCCCGTGATCGGCCTCGAACCACCGTTTGCCCACGGCCTCGACCATCTGACAGGTGAGCCGCCAATAGTCGTCGGGCAGTTCGCCGAGGTGGTCGCTGAGTTCGTCGAGCAGCTCCGTGACCGGGCCGAACACGTCCAGCTGCACCTGATGCTCGGCCGCGTTGCCGACCCGCACGGGACGCGAACCGGCATAGCCGGGCAGGTGGTCGAGCACCGCCTCGGTGGTCAGGGCCGAACCGTCCACGGCGTAGAGGGGATGGAGCTGTTCGGGTGAGACCGTGCGGGACAGGATCCCCGACAGCCAGGACAGGAAGCCCTCGGCCTCACCGGTCGATCCGAGCGCGAGGAGGGCGCGGACCGTCATCGAACCGTCGCGCAGCCAGGTGTAGCGGTAGTCCCAGTTGCGGACGCCGCCGATGCCCTCGGGCAGAGAGGTCGTGGGGGCGGCGAGGACTCCCCCGGTGGGCTCGTGGCACAGAGCGCGCAGGGTGATCGCCGAACGGATGACCTCCTCGCGGTGATGCCCGGGCAGTCCGAGCGATTCGACCCAGTTCGTCCAGAAGTTCAGCGCCCGTTCGCGCACATGGCGCTCCCCACCGGCGGCGATGTAGCCGGCGTCACCGGTGCCCGAACCGCAGGCGAGGACGAGCACGACAGCGCCGCCGGGCTGCTCCGAGGGCACGACGGTCGCCTCGGCGGTCTGCGAGTCGCCGTCCTCGACGAGTTCGAAGTCGAGGCCCGGGGCGTGGAGCTCGATCGGTTCCGAGGTGCCGAGCACCTGCACGCCGTCATCGGTCCTGGTCATGCGCGTGGGCACCGTCGCATAGTCGAGGCGGGGGGCGAAGCGGATCCGGGTGGGCACGTCTCCTGTGAGCACGCGAATGACGATCGTGTCATCGCTGTACCCGTCGACCGGGGCGAGGTAGTCGATGCAGTTCAGTCCCGCCCATCGGGTCTCGAGCAGAGTCGAGTTCCCCAGATAGCGCTGCGTCAGGGGCGCCGCCCCCGAGGCGGGTCCGACGGCGAAGAAGCCGGCCGCCTCGGTGCCGAGGATCTCGGAGAACATCGAGGACGAGTGCGGCATCGGATGAGGCATCCAGCAGATGCTGCCGGCCGGGTCGACGAGTGCCGTCGACTGCCCGTTGCCCAGCAGACTGTGGCGTTGGAGCGGGGTGGCCCGCCGGCCGAAGAGCCAGGCCTTGCGCATTTCGAACAGCGCCCCGAGGACCACGGAGACCTCGGCCGGGGAACTCAGGCGGAAGTCCGCATGGGTCGGCACCGATTCCTGGCCGACCTTGAGGCCGAGATCGCCGTCGCCGAGGGTTTCGAGGGCAACCTCGTCGGCGGTGTCGTCGCCGATGAACACCACGGACTCCACGCCCGTCCGGGCCCGCAGGCGAGTCAGCGCCTCGGCCTTCGACGAGGGCACGACGGACAGGTCGATGACCTGCTTTCCGCGCGTCGGGTGGATCGGATGGGCGGCGGCGAGGGCGTCGACGGCCGCTTCGATCCGATGCCGCTCGACCTCGTCCAAGCCGCGCAGGTGGACGGCCGCGCCCGTGGTCTTGTGCTCGATGACCGCACCGGGCAGGGCGCGGGTGAGGTCGGCGCGGAAGTCGGCCAGGGTCGCCCGCTGCGTCTCGTCGAGGGAGGCGATGGTGAGGGTGTCCGTCTCCCCGCCGTGGGAACCGAAGAGGTGGACTTCGCGGGGCAGGCGCGACATCGCCGCGAGATCGCGCAGGCTGCGCCCGGAGATCACCCCCGCCGAGGTGGACGGCAGCAGGGCGAGCGCGCGCAGCGAATCGACCGAGCTCTCGAGCGGGAAGGCCTGGCTGGGCACCTCGACGATGGGGGCGATCGTGCCGTCGTAGTCGGTGGCCACCAGCAGGGACGGGGTCCGGGAGAGCTCGAACAGACGACGGAACAGCGCCTGGTCGAGTTCGCGGCTGGCTTCGGCCAGATCGCCCAGCAGTTCGGAGGACCTCACCGAGGCGGCGATGCTGGCTGATCGGGAATGGGTCGCGGTCTCGTGCTCGACAGTGCTCATCTCACCTCGGGTGTCTTGAGTGCCGGTCAGGGCTCGTTCTTCTGTGCGGATTCTCCATCTGGGCCGTCGGTGGGCTCGGCCTCGTCGGGCCGGTCTGCCCCGGCGGACCGGTCGGCTGCCCCGGCGGGCAGGCCGGGCGCCTCGGCGGGATCGGCCTCCTCGGGGTCGATCTGCTCCGGCAGCTCACCGCGTTTGGCCAGTTGGCGGGCCTTGCTCAGGCGGGAGTACCCGCCGATGATGAAGATCACGCCGGCGATGAGGGTCGCGGCACCGGTGAAGCCGAGGATCGACAGGGCCTCCATGCCGTCGCCGAACACGAGGATGATGCCCAGCAGAACGTGGACGCCCGCGGCGATGAGGAAGTCCGAGGCCATGGGCTGGGCCCGCAGCTGACGCCAGCTGTAGAACTCGAGCGCGCCGTGGAGCAGGGCCCAGATGCTCAGCGCGGCACGCAGCTCGGCGGGCTGATCGGCCATGAACAGGAAGACGATGGCCGGAATCGCGATGACGGCCTGACCGTAGACCGCGGTGCGCACGTTCAGCGGAGAGCGTGCGGCCTGGAAGACGAGGACCAGCGCGAAGAGGATGAGATAGCCGATGGCGAGGTGATCGACGACATCGGTCGGCAGACTCAGCTGCGCAGGGTTCGTGTCATCGCGCGGCCAGAAGACGGTGACGAGCCCGAAAGCGACGCCGAGGATGCCGCGGACGATCATGGGCGCGCCGAGCCGTTTCGCCGCGGCGATGGCCTGCGGGGACGACTCGGAGCGCTGAGGCGTGGATTCGGTGCGCGGTTCTTCGGTACTCATCACGGCACCAGTCTAGGCGGCCCACCTGAGTCTGGCCGAACAGCCCCGCACCAGTCGCTATTGCAGTATTTACGTAATTACGTATTTTCTGTACTGTGAGGGTATGGAATCGTCATCGTCCTTTGCAGACCGCCTCGCCGCCCTCGAGGCCAGGGTCGCCGAACTCGAAGCGGCGGGCGAGTCCGCCCCCGAAGCCGCAGTTCCGGCCGAAACGCAGGTCGAACCCGGCCGCACCGAGTCCGCTCCCACCGAGGCTGCGCCTGCCCAGGTGCCGGTCGGCTCCGCGGCCGATGCCCTGCCCGGCGACGCGGACGCCTTCTGGGCCCTGCACGGGCTCGTCGACCGCTTCGGCACCGAGGGCGGGGTGACCTATACCGGCTACACCACTCCCCCGGGCGCTGAGGGGCCCGTCGCCTGGCAGATGGGACTGACGAGTGAGGGGCTCAACGAGATCGACTTCGCCGAGGCGGCCGGGTGCCTGGCCGCGCTCGGCCACCCCGTTCGGCTGCAGCTGCTCCAGGCGATCTACGAGGGCACGACCACGGTGGCCGAGCTCAGCAAGGATGAGCGCTTCGGCACGACCGGGCAGATCTACCACCATGTGCACGCCCTTGCCGGGGCCGGCTGGCTTGCCAGTGCCCGTCGCGGGCATTGGAGAGTCCCCAGCTCGCGGGTCATCCCGCTGCTCACGCTGGTCCTCATCGGCACGCACTGACGACTACCGGAAAACCTCGGCGACCACCACCCAGCCGGATCACCAGGAGGAACGATGCACAACCGCACTTCCGAACCACCCGCGCGGTCGCCTCGGCGACGGTCGGTCGCGCTGGCCGTCGCGGCACTCACGGCGGTCGCCCTCGCCGCGCTCACCCCGTGGCCGCGCGGCTTCCAGGGCGCGCCCACCGGAGACGCCGAGCTCATGGCCGAGGTCGAACAGGCCCTGGGCGGCAAGCACTGGCAGCACATCGCCGCGGCCCGCGTCGACGGCGACGAGGTCGCCTTCGCCGGCACCGGAGCCGATGAGCACACGGAGTTCGAGATCGGCTCGATCACGAAGACCTTCACCGCCGCCCTCTTCGCCGATGCCATCGACCGCGGCGAAATCGACGCGGACACCCGCCTCGGCGAGGTCTGGCCGGATCTCGAGGGGAAAGTCGCCGAGGTGAGCCTCGAATCCATCGCCATGCAGCGCTCCGGTCTGCCCGCACAGAAGCCGTGGTCGGGGTTCGCCGAGGGCCTCACGTCCATCCTGGCCAACTACGTCCGCGCGGACCCCTACCGCGCCTCCCCCTCCGACGTCGTGGCCGGCCTCGACTCAGTCGAGCTCGGCGACGAGGAGCCCGAGTACTCGAACTTCGGCTTCGCCGTCCTCGGTCAGGCCCTCGCCGAGGTGACCGGCCATGACTATGCCGAGCTCGTGCGGACGCGGATCACCGAACCGCTGGGCATGGACGACACGTTCGTGCCGGGCTCGCCCGAGGGACTCAGCCACGGGTTCACGGCCTCGGGCCTGCCGGCCGCGCCGTGGGTCATGGGCGGCCACGCCCCGGCCGGTGCGATCCGCTCGAGCGCCCATGACATGGCGATCTGGCTGGAGGCCGTGCGTGATGGAACCGCTCCCGGCGCTAAGGCGGCCGAGTCCCGGACCGACTTCGACGATTCCGACCGCATCGGCTGGGCCTGGTTCACGACGAAGGACAGGAGCCCGAACCTGACCTGGCACAACGGCGGCACGGGAGGCTACCGGTCCTTCCTCGGCTTCTCCGCGGAGACCGGGCACGGCGTCATCGTCCTCAGCGATTCGGCGAACTGGGTCGATGCGGCCGCCGGCCTCGTGTCCTCTCCTTCTCGCTCGCAGACGGGAGGTCAGTCATGAATCCCGAGCTGGTCGTCGCGATCGTCGGCGCAGCACTCGTCGTATGGGCCGGCTATTCAGCACTGCGTGCGACCCGGTCGGCCTCACGGATGGACATGCTCGGCAGACTGCTGAGCGCGCTGACATTCATCCTCATCGTCCGACTCGTCGCTCCGTTCGGCGGGTGGGGCGACTGGTTCGTGTGGGTGTGGCTCGTCGCTGTGTTCGCCATCATCGTCGCGGTCTATCGTGCGGCCTCTGTCTGGGCCGATCAGTCCTGGCGTGCCGAGGAGGTCAGAGCTCGCCGCGGCGAGGCACTGCGAATCAGCACGGAGGCCGTACTGGCAGTGATCGTCGCAGGTGCGCTGGTCATACCGGGGCTGTTCCTCTGAACCTCACGAACGAAGGGCACAGGCTCGCCGAGGGGCGCGAACGCCTCACTTGCCCTTGATCGTCAGGGTCCCGTCGGCCTCGGTGACCTCGTACTGCGGCAGCGGTTCCTCGGCCGGCCCGGACAGCACCTCACCGGTGGTGGCCGAGAAGTTCGAGGAATGGCAGGGGCAGATGATGGCCTCCTCGGTGACCGTCTTGACCTG
>DWZN01000213.1 GCA_019117545.1 Candidatus Brevibacterium intestinavium | reverse complement strand
GTCCCAACCGCCGCCGGCACCGGCCGGGGCGATGAGCGTGAGGTTCGAGGACAGATCGCCCTTCGCCGAGGCGGCCTTGACCGAATACGTCGTCGCGGTTCCGATCGCCGCCACGGCAATCGCTCCGTAGGCGAGGCGACCGAACATTCGCCGCGTGGGATGAGAGGTTTCCGCAGAGGAATCAGGTGGTGCCTTGGGCACGGCTTCTCCTTTGAAGACAGATGTGATGCGAGTCTCACCTTAAGCGGCGGAGGCGGTCGATGGCGCGTTTGTGCTCACTGTGCGCGTTCTGCTCATTCTGCTCACCGGAGGCCCGGCCCGGGGCTGCGGTTGCATGCCCCGGCTGCGGGTGCGAGGCGCGTTTGAGGTCACGGCGCCGAGGCACGTGAGGTTCAGTGGTGTGCAGATTCGGAGCACGGCTACGGGTGCG
Source organism: Candidatus Brevibacterium intestinavium (assembly GCA_019117545.1). Lineage (GTDB taxonomy): Bacteria > Actinomycetota > Actinomycetes > Actinomycetales > Brevibacteriaceae > Brevibacterium > Brevibacterium intestinavium. The sequence continues at coordinate 10,048 of DWZN01000213.1, read as the reverse complement.
AGATGCGTTTGAGGTCACGGCGCCGAGGCGAATTCCCGTTTTTCGCGTTGTCGCCTCGGCTGCGTGACCACAAACGGACGCCGCACGGCTGCCCCGTACTCGCGGCGACGGCCATCGCGCGTGAGTGACTAGGCTGTGGCCATGACTGTTTCCGATTCTGCGAACATCGCTCCCGCGGCGGGCACTGCGCCGGTTGCGAAGAAGATCCCGTTCGAGCGCACCCATCACGGCCACACGTTCATCGACGACTACGAGTGGATGCGTGAGAAGGAATCGCCCGAGGTCATCTCCCACCTCGAGGCCGAGAACGCCTGGACGAAGTCACAGACGGCTCACCTCGATCGGCTGCAGGAGTCGATCTTCACCGAGATCAAGACCCGGATCAAGGAGACCGACATGTCCGTGCCCAACCGGCGCGGCGACTACTGGTACTTCTCCCGCACTCGGGCCGGACTCGACTACGGAATCAGCGTGCGCGTGCCCGTTGCCGGGCCCGACGACTGGACCCCGCCGGAGGTCGGCGAGGACGAGCTGGCCGGTGAAGAGGTCGTCTTCGACTCGAACATCGCCGCCGAGGGCCAGGACTTCTTCTCGCTCGGCTCGTTCTCCCTGTCCGACGACGGCCGGTGGCTCCTCTACGGAGTCGACACCACCGGCGACGAGCGATACACGTTGCGACTGCGCGACCTCTCCACCGGCGACGACCTCGAGGACACCATCGAGGGCACCTTCGCCGGAGCCTGTCTCGACCCGAGCGGCCGCTACGTCTTCTACACCACCGTCGACGATGCTTGGCGCCCGGAGAAGGTGTGGCGCCACCTCGTCGGCACCGACAGCGCGGAAGACGTCTGCATCTTCGACGAACCCGATGAGCGCTTCTTCGTCGGCACCGGGTTCTCCCGCTCGGGCCGGATCCTATTCGTCGTCACCGGGTCGAAGACCACCACCGGCTACTGGAGCATCGGCGCCGATGACCTCGAGGCCGAACCGCAGCCCGTCTGGCCACGCGAAGAGGGGGTCGAGTACAGCGTCGAGCACGCCGTGGTCGGCGGTGAGGACCGGTTCCTCATCACCCATAACCGCAACCGCGCCGACTTCGAACTCGTCGACGTTCCCGCCGCCGACCCCACCGCGGACCCGCGTCCGGTGATCGCCGAGGTCGCAGGTCTGCGCATCGAAGACGTCGACGCCTTCGCCGACTTCATCGCCATCAGCTACCGCCGAGGCGGATTCGCTCGAGTGGGAATCGTCCGGCTCGACAACGAGTCCTCCTCTCCTTTCGCCGCTGTGCAGGAGCTGCCCTTCGGCCGGGAGACCGGAACGCTGCTGCCGGCAGGCAATCCCGAGTTCGCCCAGACGAGCATCCGCCTGCTCTTCACCTCGATGTCCACACCCTCCGTGCTCTACTCCCACAGCGTGGCAGACGGCACTGACACCGTGCTCAAACGGCAGCCCGTGCTCGGCTCCGTCGACCTCGACGCCTACGCGGAGACTCTGCTGTGGGCGACCGCCGACGACGGCACACAGGTGCCGATCTCGGTGGTCTACCGCGCCGACCTCCACCGCCTCGCGGGCGACGAGGCCACGGCCGCCGCGATGGCTGAGGCCACGGCCGCCGCGATGACTGAGGCCACGGCCGCCGCGATGGCTGAGGCCACGGCCGCCGCGATGACTGAGGCCACGGCCGCCTCGGCGCAGGAGGAGCCCAGGCCGGTCGAACCCGCGCCGCTGGTCCTCTACGGATACGGCTCCTACGAAGCGAGCATGGACCCGTACTTCTCGGTCTCCCGCCTGTCGCTGCTCGACCGCGGGGTCGTCTTCGCCATCGCCCATGTCCGCGGCGGCGGGGAGATGGGCCGCCACTGGTACGACCAGGGCAAGACCACGTCGAAGAAGAACACCTTCACCGACTTCATCGCTGTCGCGCGTCACCTCGTCGACACCGGCTGGACGAGTCCCGAATCGCTCGTGGCCACCGGCGGATCGGCCGGCGGGCTGCTCATGGGTGCGGTGGCGAACATGGCGCCCGAGCTGTTCGCGGGAATCAGCGCGCACGTGCCCTTCGTCGACCCGCTGACCTCGATCCTCATGCCCGAACTGCCGCTGACCGTCATCGAATGGGAGGAATGGGGCGATCCGCTGCACGATGCGGAGGTCTACGAGTACATGCGCTCGTACTCTCCCTATGAGAACGTCGCCGAGGCGGCCCATCCGAAGATCTTGGCCGTGACCTCGCTCAACGACACCCGGGTCCTCTACGTCGAACCCGCGAAATGGGTGGCGAGGCTGCGCGAGGTCGGTGCCGAAGCTCTGCTCAAGACGGAGATGGTCGCCGGGCACGGCGGTGCCTCCGGCCGCTATGACGCCTGGAAGGAGACAGCGTTCGACTTCGCCTGGATGCTCGATGTGCTCGGACGATCGGACGTCGAGATCGAGCCCTGATAGGACGTCTGTCGCGTCAGATAACGATACTGGGACGATTGTCTCCAAAACCCCCAATCGGCACCCGGTGTCAGTGCCGGGCCATAGAGTGGATATCATCACATTCGAAGTGATGTACGTCATGGCCTCAGAACGGTCTGAGCTCTGACGCCGCATCACCGTCTGCGCGGCCACCACTCCATCGCCTGCGAGGAGCGGCGGCACCGGCGCGCAGAGTCCGTGACGGATCCGCACCAGCGGACCGATGTTTCAAAGGGGAGAAGCATGCGTCTCAGGAAAATGGCCACAGCGATGGCGGCGGTCGGTTCGATACTCGCGGTTTCGGCCTGCTCCGGCGGCGGCGACGGCGGAGGCGGTGAGGAGGACTCGTTCAAGATCGGCATCTCGCAGCTGGTGCAGCACCCGGCGCTCGACGCCGCCAGCGACGGTTTCAAGAAGTCCTTCGAGGACGCCGGGGTCGAGGTCGAATGGGATGAGCAGAACGCTCAGGGCGAGCAGGCCAACGCCACCTCGATCGCGCAGACCTTCGCGAACGGGGACTTCGACCTCGTCCTGGCCGTGGCCACTCCGGCCGCGCAGGCCGCGGCACAGGCGATCACGAACGTGCCGGTGCTCTTCACCGCCGTCACCGACGCCGAGGAGGCCGGACTCGTCGACACCAACGACAAGCCCGGCGGCAACGTCACCGGCACCTCCGATCTCAACCCGGTCGATGAGCAGCTTCAGCTGGTCAAGGAGGTCAAGCCCGATGCGGAGACCGTCGGCATCGTCTACAGCTCCGGTGAGGTCAATTCGCAGGTGCAGGTCGATCTCGCGAAGGAATCGGCCAAGGAGCTCGGAGTCGAGATCAAGGAGGCGACGATCGCGAACTCGAGCGAACTGGCCCAGGCCGTCAACTCGCTCGGCAAGGTCGACGCCTACTATGTGCCCACCGACAACAATGTCGTCTCGGCCGTATCGACCATGGTCCAGGCGGCCGAGAAGAACAAGGCCCTGCTCGTCGGCTCCGAGGCCGGACAGGTCGAGCAGGGGGCGGCGATCACCCGCGGCATCGACTACACGAAGCTCGGTGAACAGACCGGGCAGATGGCGCTGAAGATCCTGCAGGACGACCAGAAGCCCGCCGATCTGCCCGTCGAGACCAGCTCGAACCTCGAACTCGTCGTCAACCCGGAGGCCGCGAAGTCCCAGGGCGCCGAGGTTCCGCAGGATCTCATCGACGAAGCCGACAACGTCATCGAGTGACCGCTTCGGGCGGGCCGAACCATCGGTCCGACCGAAGCGCGCTGCGCCTGAGACGGCCGCCCCGAGGTGGTCGGCAGCCCTGCCGACCGCCTCGGGCCACCACGAACCACCACACACCATATGAACGGAAACCCATGTTCGGAGCACTGGAACTCGGGCTCATCTACGGCGCGATGGCGCTCGGGGTCTATCTGACCTTCAAGGTCCTCAACTTCCCCGACCTCACCGTCGACGGAAGCTTCACCACGGGCGGCGCCACCGCGGCGTCCCTCATCATCGCCGGAGTCAACCCTTTCCTAGCCACCCTCGCCGCGATCGGCGCCGGACTCATCGCCGGCTACATCACCGGTCTGCTCCACACCAAGGGCGGCATCGACGGACTGCTCGCCGGCATCCTGACCATGATCGGCCTGTGGTCGATCAACCTGCGGATCATGGGGAAGGCGAACCTGCCGCTGCTGCGAGAGGACACCGTGTTCACCCCGCTGCGGGAGAAGATGTGGCTGGGCACCTGGGTCTCGATCGCGATCCTGCTCGCCTTCGCCCTCATCCTCAAATTCGCCATCGACTGGTTCCTCACCACCGATCTGGGACTGGCGATCCAGGCCACCGGCAACAACAAGGAGATGATCCGCAGCCTCGGCGTCAACACCGACAACTCGACGATGCTCACCCTGGCGCTGTCGAACGGATTCGTCGCCCTCTGCGGGGCACTGGTCGCCCAGTACCAGGGCTTCTCCGACATCAGCATGGGCATCGGACTCATCCTCGTCGGTCTGGCCTCGGTCATCCTCGGCCAGGCCGTGCTCGGCAGCCGCAACATCGTCATGGCCAGCCTCGGCGCGCTGCTCGGCTCGGTCCTCTACCGCCTGATCATCTTCCTCGCCCTGCGGGCAGGACTGGACACCAACGACATGAAGCTGACCACCGCGCTGCTGGTCGTCGTCGCCCTGCTGCTGCCCAGGTGGGGCCTGCTCAAACGGATCCCCTCGCTGCGCGGACGCGGAAATCGCGCCGCCTCGGCGGTGCCGCAGGGGACGACGGACATGAAGGACCCCGCGGAGATCGCCGATGTCCCGACCGGGGCGGCCGGCGCCGCAGCCGGGAAGGAAGGCTGAGGACCATGCTCAAGATCGACGACATCTCCAAGACGTTCTTCCCCGGCACGGTCAACGAGCGCAAGGCTCTGCAGGATCTGTCGCTGGAGCTCGAGGAATCCGATTTCGTCACCGTCATCGGATCCAACGGTGCCGGCAAATCGACCCTGCTCAACACGATCTCCGGCCGACTTCCCATCGACTCCGGCTCGATCAGGATCGACGGCGCCGAGGTGTCGCGGATGCCCGAGCACCGGCGTGCGAAATATCTCGGCCGGGTGTTCCAGGACCCGATGGCCGGCACCGCGCCCGACCTGACGATCGAGCAGAATCTGTCCCTGGCCCTCAAGCGCGGTCAGTCCCGTGGGCTGGGACGGGGAACCACCTCGGCGCGGCGCGAGCACTTCAAGGACGAACTGGCCACACTGGAACTCGGTCTCGAGAACCGACTGAAGACGAAGGTCGGGCTGCTCTCCGGCGGTCAGCGTCAGGCGCTGAGCCTGCTCATGGCCGGATTCACCCAGCCGCGGATCCTGCTGCTCGACGAGCACACCGCGGCACTCGATCCGCAGCGGGCGGCGCTGGTGACGGCGCTGACGAAGAAGATCGTCGAGAACGACGGGTTGACCACGCTGATGGTCACGCACAATATGGAGCAGGCGATCGCGCTGGGCAATCGGCTGATCATGATGCACGAGGGGCGGATCATCTACCAGGCCACGGCCGAACAGAAGAAGGACCTGACCGTCGAGACCCTCCTCGGCGAGTTCTCGAAGCTCAAGGGCGCGAGCCTGGGGGACCGGGCGCTGCTCAACTGAGCTGAAGCGCACTTGAGCCGGGCTCCCAGCTGAGCCGAGACGCAAGGGCGGTCCGCATCGAGGGGATGCGGACCGCCCTTCGCTGTGCGCCGTCACGATCCCGGGCCGGAGACTCGACCGGCGGGAAGGGAGCGGGCCCGGCCGGCGGCTCCCGGGCTGGCATACTTTACCAACCGGTTGGTAAAGTAGCGACCATGGCAACAAGCGCAAGGGAAAGGATTCTCACGGCGGCGAAGACCCTCGCCGAGTCCCACGACTCGGTGCAGGGAGTGACGATCTCGCTCGAATCGGTCGCCTTGCAGGCAGGGATCACCAAACCGGGGCTGATGTACCACTTCCCGTCCAAGGAGGCGCTCATGCTCGGTCTGGTCGACCATGCCGCCGAACACTGGTCGTGGCTGCTCCGCAACCACACGGGAAGGGCGAGCGAGGAGCTGAGCAGCTTCGACCGGCACCGAGCGTATGTCACCGTGGCGACCACTGCCGAAGTCTCGCGCGCCGACTACTGGATCTTCTCCGACGCGCTCTACCACCCGAAGCTCGCCCAGTCGTGGAGCCGGCATCTCGCGCCGTGGTTCGACACCACCGGCCTCGACGCGCACTCGAGATCCCTGTTGACCGCTGCCCGCTTCTGCGCCGACGGTGCGTGGATGTCCGAGGCCACCGGCGTCTTCCCCTCCGACGACCTCGCCGCTGTGCGCGACCATGCGCTCGGGCTCATCGATGCCGCAGAGAAGGAGGTGGCGGAGTGAACCCGTCCAGACTGCTGCTGCTCATCGGCGCCATCCTCGCCGAGGTGGCCGCCACCCTGATGCTGCGCGCCTCCGTCGTCGACCCGATCTGGATCCCCGGGGTCGTCGTCTTCTATGCCCTGGCGTTCTTCATCCTCGGCCTCACGCAGCGGATCGGTATGCCGCTCGGTGCCGTGTACGCGACCTGGTCGGCCAGCGGGGTCGCACTCGTCGCGATGCTCGGCCTCGTGTTCTTCGGCGACGGACTGGGCCTCGGTGCGATCATCGGCATCGTGCTCATCATCATCGGCGTCATCCTCGTCGAGGCCGGAAGTCCCGAAGAGTCCGCGACAGCGGAGACGGAGGTGAGCGAATGAGTTGGCTGTGGCTGTCCCTGTCCATCCTCAGTGAGGTCGCCGGCACCCTCTGCCTGCGCGCGAGCGCCGGACTGCAGCGCAGGATCTGGTTCATCCCGGTGGCCATCAGCTACACCGCGGCCTTCATCTTCCTCGGTCGCACTCTGGCAGCGGGGATGCCGCTCGGCGTCGCCTACGGGCTGTGGGCCGCCTGCGGTGTCGCTCTCGTCTGCCTGCTCTCACGCGTGATCTGGAAGGACCCCCTGACCCGGCGGGCACTGATCGGCATCGGACTCATCGTCATCGGAGTCGCCCTCGTCGAAACTGGCTGAGGCTCCTGCGGGCCGGAAGGTCTCGTGCGACGCTGGGGGCGGCTCACTCCCGGATCCGTGAATCCGCGGATTCCTTTGAGAACTCCGCGGGAGCTGTTATCGTCCTCAACTATGGCCTGTTTCGGATTCGTCGACCCCCATCGCCGCGGTGTGTCGGCTCCGAATCGTGTGCGCCCGAGCTGCGGCTTCGCCGACGACTCCTGGGAAGCGGCAGCCATCGGCTGGTGGGGAGGAGAGCCCTAGACGCCACCGCCGATCCGCAGATCCACTGCCCGATCGACGATCGCCGGCCTGCTCCACCTATTCGGCGCATCTGTCCCGATGAGGTTTCCGGACCTCATCGGGTCATGGCGTGTGTGCCCACTCCGGCGGTCTCCGATCGGCTGACAGTTGCCCTGGCAGTCAAATGAGAGAGCCGACAGATGACAGACGATTCCATCAGCACATCCGTGCAGACACCGGACCACTCCGATCCGCGAACGACCGACCACACACCGGATCAGCCGGGTCAGATACCGTCCGACCCGGCATACTCCGAACCGGCCACGACCGAATCGAACCCCGCCGCCGGCCGCCGCGCACCCCGCGAGAGGATCAAGGCCGACGCCCGCCGGGTGGGCGCCGAGACCAAACGCGTGGGCCGAGAGACCGGCCGCAGCCTCGGCAAGCTCGACTACAGACGACCGCGCGTACCGGATTCGTCCGAGGCCGAGCAGCCGAACGCCAACTACCCGCACGACACCCACCCGATCCTCGTGCCCGGCATCGCCATCGACGAGCAGCGGAGGCACTACTGGCTGGACCGAGTCATCTTCGCGATCGCCGGGTCGCTCACCGTCGCCTTCGTCATCTGGGGCATCTCGAGTCCCAGCAGCGTCGCCGAGGTCGCGCAGACCGCCTATGACTGGGCGACGCTCAACGTCGGCTGGTTCTTCAACCTCGTCGCCATCATCGTGCTCGTGGCCCTCCTCATCCTCGCCTTCTCGCCCTACGGCAAGATCCCTTTGGGCAAGGACGGTGAGAAGTCCGAATTCAGCACCTTCTCCTGGGTGGCGATGCTCTTCGCCGCGGGAATCGGCATCGGCGTCCTCTTCTTCGGGCCCTCGGAGCCGCTGACCTACTTCATCTCCCCGCCTCCGCTGACCAACGATCCGGAGACCACCGAGGCGCTCCACGGAGCGATGGCCCAAACCTACTTCCACTGGGGCTTCCACGCCTGGGCGATGTACGCCCTGGTCGGCGGCGCCATCGCCTATGCCGCCTACCGCCGAGGCCGCTCCCTGCTGCTGTCGTCGATCTTCGTCACCCTCTTCGGCAAGCGGCAGACCGAGGGCTTCGCCGGCAAACTCGTCGACATCTTCGCCATCGTCGCAACCCTGTTCGGAACCGCCGCCGCCCTGGGCATCGCGGCCATGCAGATCGGCACCGGAGTGAGCATCGTCTCCGGTGCGGGGCCGATGACGAATGCCATGCTCGTCGTCATCATCCTCGTACTCACCCTCGGCTTCATCATCTCCGCGGTCTCCGGCGTCTCCCGCGGGATCCGCTACCTCTCGTCCATCAACATCGTGCTGACCGTCGGCATCGTCGGGCTCGTGCTGTTCCTCGGACCGACCCTGTTCCTGTTCAATCTGCTGCCATCGGCGCTCATGGAGTACTTCGGTTCGCTGTTCGACATGATGGGCCGGTCCCTGTCCTGGGGCAACGAGACTCAGGAGTTCCAATCGGTGTGGACGGTCTACTACTGGGCCTGGTGGATCTCCTGGTCGCCGTTCGTCGGCACCTTCATCGCCCGCATCTCCCGCGGTCGCTCCATCCGCCAGTTCATCCTCGGCACGATCTTCATCCCCTCGACCCTGCTCTTCGTCGCCTACGGCATCATGGGCGGCACCTCGATCTCGATGTATCGGTCCGGTGCCGCCGGGTTCACCGACAGCATGGAGGCTCCCGAGGTCTTCTTCGCTCTCATCGACAACCTGCCCTACGTCGAATGGCTGCCTTTCGTCGCGATCATCGTCCTCGCGATCTTCTTCATCACCTCGGCCGATTCCGCCTCGGTGGTCATGGGCATGCTCACCAGCCGCGGTGATCAGGAACCGAAGAAATGGGTCGTCGTCTTCTGGGGCCTGGTGATGTCGGGAATCGCCGTGGTGATGCTCCTCCTCGGCGACGCCAGCGCCCTCGAAGGGCTGCAGCAGCTGGTCATCGTCACCGCGGTGCCGTTCGCGCTCGTCATGCTCTTCATCATCCTCGCCTGGTTCAAGGAGCTGCGCACGGATCCGCGTGCGCTGCGCCGGCAGTATGCGCTCAATGCGGTGGACAACGCCGTGGTCACCGGAGCCGACGCCTATGGCGACGACTTCGCGCTCCAGGTCGTGCCCACCGAGCCCGGGGACGGCGCCAACGGCGGAATCGACTCCGAGCACGAGGACTACACCGGCTGGTACCAGCGCACCGATGAGAACGGCGAGCCCGTCGGCTTCGACTACGGGACCGGCCGCTGGGCCGACGGCTGGAGCCCGGATTCCGATGCCGACACCGAACCCGACACCGCCCCCAGTTCCTGAACCAGAGAGGACACCTCATGACCACCCCGAACATCGTCGTCATCCAAGCCGATCAGATGGCCGCCCAATCCCTGGGCGCCTATGGAGATCAGGCCGCGCTGACACCGAACATCGATGCCCTGGCCGAGACCGGAGCCGTCTTCGACCGCGCCTACTGCAACACGCCCCTGTGCGCCCCTTCCCGGGCATCGATGATGACCGGTCGGATGCCCTCCGAGGTCGACTGCCTCGACAACGGCGACGACTTCGCCGCCTCGGTGCCGACCTTCGCCCACCGCCTGCGGGGTCTCGGCTACCACACGGCGCTCATCGGCCGCATGCACTTCATCGGCCCCGACCAGCACCACGGCTTCGAACAGCGCCTGAGCACCGACGTCTACCCGGCCGATCTCGACATGGTTCCCGACTGGAACCGGCCGCTGGACGAGAAGCTGCAGTGGTACCACGAGGCCGACCCCGT
>DWZN01000212.1 GCA_019117545.1 Candidatus Brevibacterium intestinavium | reverse complement strand
CGCCTGCTGCCGGTGCTGCCCGAGCAGTTCTCGAAACCGGTCTCGTACTGGGCCTCGGTCCGTCACGAGTCGCTGCGCAATTCCGGCGTCCGCAGCGTGCTCGAGGTCCTCTGACCCGCGCCCGGATGCCGACCCGCGGCCGGATGCCAGCCCCTGCCCGGATGCCGGGCCACGACCGGGCAGGGTTCAGGCGGCGGACCAGCCTCCGTCGATGCTGTGGGCGCTGCCGTTGACGACGGCGGCGTGCTCACCGGCGAGGAAGAGCGCGATCGCCGCGATGTCATCGGGTTCGGCGAGCTTGGGCACCGCGGAGTGTCCGAGGAAGACCTGATCGAGCACCTCGTCCTCGCTGATGCCGTTCGCCGTGGCCTGATCGGCGATCTGCCCCTTGACCAGGGGTGTGAGCACATATCCCGGGTTGATCGCGTTGCAGGTCACTCCGTGCGGACCGGCCTCGAGCGCGGTCGCCTTCGTCAGCCCCATGAGTCCGTGCTTGGCCGCGACATAGGCTGATTTGTTCGGCGAGGCGCGCAGCCCGTGGATGGACGAGAGGTTGATGATGCGACCCCAGCCGCGTTCGCACATCTTCGGCAGTGCGGCCTTGGTGAGCACGAACGGCGCCTCGAGCATGAGCGTGTTGATCAGCCGCCAGTCCTCGATCGGGAACTCGGTGATCGGGTGGATCCTCTGGATGCCGGCATTGTTGACGAGGATGTCGACGTCGAGGTCGACCCCGTCCAGCGCCGAGGTGTCCGCGAGGTTGACCGTCCAGGACTGACCTCCGATCTCGGCGGCCACGGCCTCCGCGGACTCCGCGTCGACATCGGCGACGACGACCTGGGCGCCGGCGTCGGCGAAGGCGCGGCTGATCGCCTTTCCGAGTCCGGAGGCGCCTCCGGTGACGAGTGCGCGGCGGTTCGCAAGTTCTGCCATGAGATGTCCCTTTCATGATTCAGATCAGCGGTGCGGTTCCATCATGCACCCGACAACGCAGCCGAGCGGTGCCGGTGGTGTCGCCGCCTTCGATCGGAAACGGGCACCCGAGCGATGTCATCGCCGAGCGGTCAGGCGACTCCGCGACGAACCTTGTCGGCGTGGTCGAGCGAGCGCAGATCGATGCCCTTCGTCTCGCGGGTGAACAGGAGGGCGATGAACGAGACGGCTGCGGCGGCGGCCAGGTAGATCGCAATGGGCACCGAGGAGTCGAATCCCTGCAGCAGCGCGGTGGCGATGAAGGGGGCGAACGATCCGGCGACGATCGCGGTCACCTGGTAGCCGGTCGAGACACCGGAGTTGCGCATCCGGGTCGGGAACATCTCGGCCATGATCGCCGGCTGTCCGGCGTACATGAGCGCGTGGAAGACCAGACCCAGCAGCAGTGCGATGAAGATCGGACCGGCTTGGCCGGTATCGTACATCGGGAACGCGAAGAAGCCCCATGTGGCGGTGAGCACGATGCCCACACCGTAGGGCATTCTGCGGCCGATCCGGTCGGTGGCCGCGCCGACCAGCGGCACGAGGACCGCGTGGATCGCATGGGCGCCGAGCAGCAGGCCGAGGATCTCGCCGGATTCGATGTGGGCCTGGGTCGACAGGTACGTGATCGAGAACGTCACCACGAGGTAGTAGTGGATGTTCTCCACGAAGCGCAGTCCCATGGCGGAGAAGACCTCACGCGGGTAGCGCTTGAACACGGCCTTGACGCCGTAATCGACGCCTTCCTCGATCTCCTCGGACTGGACTTCGTCGAAGATCGGGGCGTCGGAGACACGGGTGCGGATGTAATAGCCGATGAGGACGATGACAGCTGAGAGCCAGAAGGCGACCCGCCAGCCCCAGGATTCGAACTGGGCATTGCTCAGCATCGAATTGAGCGCGAGGAGAACTCCTGTGGCGAGCAGGTTGCCCAGGGGAACGCCGGACTGCGGGAACGATGCCCAGAAACCGCGCTCCCTGTTCGGCGAGTGCTCGGCCACGAGCAGGACGGCACCGCCCCACTCGCCGCCGACGGCGAATCCCTGGACGATGCGCAGCAGCACGAGCAGGATCGGTGCCAGGGCGCCGATCGCCGCATAGGTCGGCAGGCAGCCCATGAGGAAGGTGGCGACACCGACGAGGATGATCGAGATCTGCAGCAGCTTCTTGCGCCCGTACTTGTCACCGAAGTGACCGAAGACGATTCCGCCGACCGGACGGGCGATGAAACCGACCGCATAGGTGGCGAAGCCGGCGAGAATCGGCGTCAGCGGATCATCCGAGGGCGGGAACAGAACGTGGAACACCAATGTGGCTGCGGTTGCGTAGAGGAAGAACTCGTACCACTCGACGACCGTTCCGGCCATCGAGGCGACGACGACCTTGCGCAGCTGAGCGCGGATCGCCTTCTTCTCGGTGCTGTTCTGGGAACTCATGAGACTCCTTCGATTCCACAATCCGCGTCACCTTTGATTGCGCGAATTGCCTGGCACGTGGTCCGACGGCCGCTCGGCCCGGGCATCACCGACCGCTTCGATGCGGCTGAAGGCACCGGGACGGTCCTCGGCACTTCGGCTGCCCGGACACTTCTGGCCCAAGCATCAGTGTGCGTCACATTACAGTCTTTTGGGAAGTTCCTGGGCATGATCCGAGAATTTTCGCTGCACATTCGCGCACACCCGTTGTGCGTCTGCGAGGCAGCGCGCCGCCGACCAGCGGCACCGGCAGCAGGCAGAGCTCAGCGCCGGCGGTGGTCGAGCTTCGAGTCGCGCTCGGCCATCGAGGCGAGCATCTCGTTGTAGGCTCGCAGCTCGGCGTCATCGGTGCGGTTCTCGCGGCGGTCGATGCGCTTGGCCTCCCGATCCGAGGACTTCGCCCACTGCACGGCGACCATGATCGCCACGAACAGGGTCGGGAACTCGCCGATGCCCCACGCGATGCCCCCACCGAGCTGCTGGTCCTCGATCGCGGTATAGCCCCAATCGGCTCCGATATTGCCGAACCAGTCGCCGGCGATGAGCACGTTCGAGCTCATCAGCGAGATGCCGAAGAAGGCGTGGAAGGCCATGGTCACCAGCAGCATCACCAGCCGCAGAGGATAGGCGGGACGCTTGACCCCGGGGTCGATACCGATGAGCGCCTGAGCGAAGAGATACCCAGCACCGAGGAAGTGCGCGATCATCAGTTCGTGCCCGATGTGAGTGTCCAGCGCGTAGTACATGATGCCCGAGTAGTAGAAGACGATGAGGGAGCCGGCGAAGTTCACACTGGCCACGATCGGATGGGCGAAGAAGCGCAGGTACGGGGTGTGGACGAGCCAGAGCACCCATTCGCGCACACCGGCCGAGCCATCGCGCCGGGCCTTCGTCGCGCGCATGAGCATGGTGATCGGCGCGCCCAGGACCATCGGCAGGGGCACGAGCATGACCAGCAGCATGTGCTCGATCATGTGCGAGGAGAACTGCACCTCACCGTAGACCCGAGGTCCGCCCGAGGTCACGTAGATGAGGAAGACCATCCCGATCAGCCAGCTGATCAGGCGCAGCACGGGCCACCGGTCGCCTCGGCGGCGGAGATCGACGAAGGCGACGATATAGGCGATCGAGGTCCCCACAGCGATCGCGATCCACAGCGGATCGATCGCCCATTCGGTGAAGAAGCGTGCGAAGTCGGGCTTCGGCGGGAGCGGATCGCCGGTCAGTATCTCGGCCGGCGTGGGGTTGCCCACGGGTTCCTGCGGCACCGGCGGCTGTGACCTGGCCAGCGCCACCGCCAGTCCCATGGTCGCACCGAAGACGATGAACTCGACGATGATGAGGCGCCAGAACTCCACCGTCGCCGAGGCGGCCGTGCCCAATCGTGCGATGACGAAGCGACGATGCCAGAATCCGATGAGGCCCAGCAGAACCGTCGCGACCGCTTTCGCGACGATGACCTCCCCGTACGCAGTCATGAGATCGTCGAGGTCGTGCACGCGCAGGGCCGCGTTGACGATTCCGGAGAAGACGACGAGGCCGAAGGCGACGAGCGCGATCGTCGAATAGCGCTCGACGACCGATCTGAGGTTCTTCGACTCCGCCAGTCGTCCTCCGAGCAGGGCGATGACGAGGAGTCCGCCCAGCCAGATCGTCGCACCGAAGATGTGGAGCCCGAGGCTGTTGACGGCCTGCGTGTGCCCGGAGGCTTCGGCCGAGTGGCCCATGAGCGCCAGCGGGATCATGACTCCGACGCCGAGGACTCCGGCGACGGCGATGGCGATGTGCGAGCGCGTGCCGAAGCACAGCGTCGACACGATCGCGATGAGGACGACGATGAGCACCCACAGCTGACCGTAGGCGATCTGGGTGACGAAGACGCCGAGCTGGTTCGAGAAGTCGAGATAGGCCTGGGCGCCGACGGTGTCGACGAAGGAGAAGACGAGGACGGAGGCCGCGGCCAGCGTCCACACCACAGAGGAGTATTCGGCGATCCTCAGCGCTTTCGTCCACAGCGGATCGAGCGGCAGGTCCTCGGCCTCGGTCCTATGCCGGCGATCGCGCCCGCCGGCCGTGCGCGGCAGGATGAGCACGGCGAACATGAGCGCCCCGACCGTCAGCGACATCGCGATGTTGAACAGGAACTTCGCCGCGGGCAGGCCGAAGCGGACGACGGTTCCGGGATCGTTGAGCAGAGTGGGGTTCGCGGCACCGGTGAAGAACAGTGCGGCCACGCCGACGCAGAAGCCGAGGAGGACCACGATGGGAACGGCGGCCCTCTGGGTGAAACGAGTGATCGGCTCGAAGACTGGAGAACTCACTGCGCGCGGACCACCCCTTCTGACATGATTCATAGGATATCGCTCGCCCGATGGACTCAGCCAGTCAGAAGACCGCGCAGTGGCCGAGATCTCGGGGCAGCCTCGGCGGGGGTGGGGTGGCTTCGCAGGCGCGGACCACCCGGGAAAAGCAAATGGCCCGGACCTAGGGGTCCGGGCCATTCGACGCTGCTGCGTAGATCACTTCGGGCTGCCAGCGGCACCCTTCAGCTTCGAACCAGCGGACAGCTTGACGGAGTAGCCGGCCTTGATCTGGATCTCTTCACCGGTCTGCGGGTTGCGACCCTTGCGAGCGGCACGCTCGGTGCGCTCAACGGAGAGCCAGCCGGGGATGGTGAGCTTTTCGCCCTTGGCCACGACATCGGAGAAGACATCGAAGACACCATCGAGGACATCCGAGACCTGCTTCTGGGTCAGGCCGGAATTCTCGGCAACTTCTGCAACGAGCTCACTGCGGTTCTTAGCCATAAAAGTGTCCTCCTTAGGACAGGTCGGTAGGTCATCGGTCCGTTTTTCCGATGACGAACTTCCTCGAGATTACCAGCTGGACTTAGTGATTCCGGGCAACTCGCCGTTGTGAGCCATTTCGCGGAATCGAACTCGCGAGAGCCCGAACTTCCGGAGGTAACCACGCGGACGACCATCGACCTGGTCCCGATTGCGAACGCGAACGGGAGAGGCATCGCGCGGCAGCTTCTGCAGTGCCAGGCGTGCCTCCTCGCGCTGCTCATCGGTGGAATCGGGGTGGGTCAGCTGACGCTTGAGAGCTGCGCGGCGCTCTGCATAGCGTTCAACGATGACGCGACGCTGCTTGTCGCGTGCGATCTTGGACTTCTTAGCCACGTGCGCTCAGCGCTCCTCTCGGAAATCGACGTGCTTGCGGATGACGGGATCGTACTTCTTGAGCACGATGCGGTCCGGGCTGTTGCGGCGGTTCTTGCGGGTCACGTAGGTGTACCCGGTGCCGGCGGTCGACTTGAGCTTGATGATGGGACGAATATCCTGGGCCTTGGCCATCAGAGCTTCACTCCCTTAGCGATCAGTTCGTTGACCACGGCGTCGATTCCACGCGCGTCGATGACCTTGATGCCCTTGGCGGACACAGTCAGGGTGACGTTGCGGCGCAGAGACGGAACGTAGTACCGCTTCTTCTGAATATTCGGGTTGAAGCGACGCTTCGTGCGGCGCTTCGAGTGGGACACATTGTGTCCGAAACCGGGAACGGCCCCGGTTACCTGGCAGGTTGCTGCCATGTCTCTCCTCCAGTTCACAAGTTACCGACTCTCGAAACAAGCTGGTGCGGGAAATCGCTGTTCCCCGATCGCTTGCGCCGATGTCGGAAGACATCAACAAATTCTCGCGAAAGCCACCTGGTCGAGCGTGCCCGACCACGGTCGTTGTCGAGCCGGACTGAGCCGACTCTCCTCCGACTCGCCGCCGGTCTGACCCGGTGCGCGTCGCTCGCCGTGAAAATTGTGTACGCCAAAACAGGTTTGCCCGTTCGGGCGAGATGTCTCACCAGCGCTGAAGCCGTAGCCTGTGAGAGATGGCCGAAGCTGGAGTGCAGCGGTGGGTGAGCACCATGTCGGTCATAGCAGATCGATCAGCGACGTCTCTGGTACGACACAACAGGAATCAATCTTACTGAGGCTCCGGCCATCCGGGCAAATTCATCGCCTCATTCAAGGGCATCAGCGCCTCGGCGGGTTGCTTGGGGGCTGCACACCGGCCACACCGTCGTGTGGGAGCGTCGCTACGGCCAGCACCACCGTGTGCGCAACGCTGCTCGCCGGCCAGCACCACCGTGTGTGCAACGCTGCTTGCCGGCCAGCACCACCGTGTGTGCAACGCTGCTTGCCGGCGTACGCGATCGGACGCGGATTCGTGCGCGCATCAGCGGCGGCGGCTTGCACCGTCGGACGCGGAATCGCGCGCGAAATGGCGCCGCCGTAGGTGGAATCGTACCGTCACACGGACTTTCCCAGCTGGGGTCAAGGCAACTCGGGGAATTCCGCAGTAGGCTTTCGTCGGCAACGTGTCCTGCCTGCGATCGTGTTGAACGCCCGCCTGACTCGTGCCAAGGTTAGTAGATGATTGCCACGACATATGGCACTCAGGAGGACTGATGAGCGACGTTCCACAGAGGCCGCGCATTCGTCCGGCGACAAGCGACGATTGGCAGAAGGATCACAGGGATTCCGCTGGTCAGAACCCGTCGTACGGGAATGAGGCGGGGTCTTCGCCTGCCGAGTTCGACAACTCGACGTATTACGAATACCTCGAGCGGCACACCGGGGAACAGTCGCCTGCGAAGTCGCGGTCGGGCAATGTTTTCGCTCCTGCAGGGTGCTCCCCCTTCGACGACCGCTCTCAGCCCGCACACCCACAGCAGTACGCAGGCCGCCACCAGTACCAGTCCGCCGCGAACACTCGAAGCGCAGGTGTCTCTGCTGGTCCGGGGTCGCCGACTCCCCCTCCTCCTCCGCAGTTTCCTCCCAGTGCCCTGGCCCAAGGGGAGGCCAAGCCCCGCAGGTGGCTGAAGGTCACTGCCGTCATCATCGCCATGATCATGGTCCTGGCACTCGTGGCGTTCTTCGGCATCCGCTGGCTCGCCCCCTCTTCGGGCACCGTGCCCGTCGATGTCGGCACGAAAGAATCCGCTCCGCCCTCGCCCAGCTCGTCCGAGAACCTCGTCCAACCGTCACAGAGTCCCCGGGAGAAGCTGAATGCCTACACGGAGGAGGGCACCGAGCGCGCCGCCGACCTCGAAGGTCAGTGGGTGACCCAGGTGAGCGCGAAGAACGTCGGCCTCGAAGCCGATGGCAAGACCTGGACCGTGGAAGACATCCTCAACGAATACGAGGCCAATAAGGTCAAGTATCCGGGAGCGATCCTCATCCAGAGCGGCGACTGGGCGTCCTATCAGGACGGAAGCTACTGGGTCACGGTCGTCGACACCGGCTACAGCGATCCGGAACCGGCTCTCGACCAATGCCGATCCTGGGGTCTCGACCGCGACCACTGCCTGGCCAAGCGGCTGGTCAAGCACGGCAGCCCGAAGGACAACAGCGCCTACCTCGACAGCTGAACGCCTGGGCCCACCCCTCTTCCGCGAGCCCACTCCTATGCCGCGATCTGTGGTCACCGCACCGACGCCACCGCATCAAACTTCCGCGATCTGTGGTCACCGCACCGAGGCGGAATCGCCGAATCGATCATTCTCCCTCGGTGCGGTGACCACAAACGCTCGCCGCAGACGACCGAACTCCGACCCAACTGGCGCAGGCACGACCCAACTGGGTCACGCAAGCGACCAGCGGGCCCTCGACACATTGCCTATGACGAGACAAGCTCCCTCCCCAGACCCAGTCGTCGAGGCAACGGTGGAGTGCCGAGACCACTGCGCCCGCCCGAGCATCAAGCAACTCAGTCCCCGATACAACTATGGAGCGCCGATACCACTGTGCGTGCGCAGTGGTCTCGGCGCTCCGTAGTTGTATCGAGCTGGCAGCTGAGAGACTTAGCGGGCAACAGGGGCATGGGCAGGTGACCTGTGAACCACCGGCATGGCCAGCAGATGATAGCTCAGCGTCTTGCCATGGCCATCGTGGTGCCCCAGACCGGTCACGCCCTGCCCTAGCATTCCTCTGAGCTCGAAGCTCATCGCATGAAGACTCGGCAACAACTTCCTAGTGACCCGGGAGGCAGGCAGCCCGAAGTGGGACGCTACTGCTTCCTCGGTGATCGCGCTGACGAGTTCGGCAAATCCGATGCCTTCTCGTGCGACTACTCCGACGATCAGCGTGTCACCTTTGTCTCCGGTTCTCACCGTGGCGATTTCGTCGACTGTGATTCCAGCTCCATCATGCGCGGTCATCTGAGATCACCTCGTCCGTCGGTCTGGTCAACTTTGACTGGCTCATTGATCCCTTCGTCCTGGCTCCGGTATGCCTGAAGAGCCTCCGAGTCGATGACAACGGTGTCGACCACTTGGCGAGAAAGAGAACACGACTTGATACCAAGGCTCTCCCTGACCATGGTTCTGGCTCCTCCGCCCCCAGCGGGGCCATTGGTGTAGAGCGCTTCGACTTCTGCCCCGATGGCAACTGCGAGCTCTTCGCTCGACACACGCCCGGCGACTCGCAGTCTTACTTCAATTGGTTCTGCCGTCTGGCTCAGTCCTCTGAAACTGGCTCCCGCACCGATGAACTCAACAGAAAGCACCGATCCTGAGATGCCATGAACTCGCTCCAATCGTCGGATGACAATGTCTGCCGCTAACTGTGCACGCGCCAGGGCTCGGGGTCCTGCATAGGTGATCAGCCCTTCGGCTTCCCAGCCGTCGAGATATCCCAATGTCACTTTGAGCTCGGCTGGTCCTGCAGTGCCGCCCCCACCATCGACCGCAATCCGATCGGGTCCGATCTCTTCAAAACAGATTCCACTGAAGTCTGCGACTACGTCTGGGGTGATATAGGCGCTTGGGTCCGCCACTTCGTAGAGCAGCTGCTCCGTACACGAACGAACGGTGACAGCACCTCCCGTTCCCGGAAGCTTGCCGATGACTGCATGTCCATCTTCAGCAACGTCAGCGAACGGGAAGCCCAATCGATCCAGGCCTTCGATCGGTTTCGTCTCCGGATCGGCGAAGTAGCCTCCGGTGACCTGACCACCGCATTCGAGGAGATGGCCAATGGCAGTCGCCTGACCGGTGAGACGCGGGTCGTCATCGGCCCATCCGAAGGCATGACTCAGAGGACCTACATAGAGTGAGGGGTCGGCCACTCTGCCGGTGATGACGATCTGAGCTCCCCCATCCAATGCTTCCCTGATTCCGGCCGCCCCAAGATACGCGTTCGCAGAGGTGAGCCTCCCCCCGACGTCGACGGCGGGCAGCGAGTCCTCCCAAGTCAGCGGATTCTCTGCCCGCACCCCCTCGAGCACGTCGTCACCGGTGACGACGGCCACCGCCATATCGATCCCCATTTCCTCAAGCGTTGCGAGGACTGCCTGGCCGGCCGCCACCGGGTTCGCCGCACCCCCGTTGGTTACGATCCGGGTGCCCTGTGCTGCGCAATGCGGTGCGGTTAGTCTGATCCGCTCGACCAGCGTCGGATCAAAGCCACCCAATGGGTCATGCAGGCGCGCCTTCTGCGCGTTCGCAACCGTCCGCTCGCCGAGCAGTTCGAACACGAGAAAGTCCAGGTGTCCGAACTGAGCAAGCTCGAGGGCGGGGTCAAGGCGGTCTCCCGCAAAGCCGGCGCCGGAGCCGATGCGTACCACACCGGGAGCAGGATGTTCGGCTTCTCTGGCCTCGGAACCGAGCTCCTGGGCTTTCACGATACCCACAGTGGAATCACTCCTATTACAACTGCAACGATGCTGACGACGATACTGACCAGCCACAGCCACCCGGTGGCACGGACGATGTGCTTGCCGATCGGCACACCAGCCAATCCCACCAGCAGGTAGAAGGACCCAGTCAGCGGACTGATGGGAAAGCCCAGCGTCTCCTGCCCGATGATCGAGGCCTGACCGAGCACGGTCGGGTCGATCCCATAAGTGCTGCCAACACTTACCAACACAGGCAGGAGCCCGAAATAGTAGGCGTCGGGCCCGAACAAGAGGCTCAGGGGAACACCGAGCACCGCGACGACAATTGGCAGGAGCGGCATCATTCCCGCGGGAAGGACCGTCGTAGCTGAGGTAGCCATAGCTTCGATCATGCCGCTTTCATCAAGCACGCCCAGCAACACGCCCGCCGCGAGCAGAGTGCTGGCCATGAGCATGCAGGATTTGATTGAGGTCGAACTGCTCGGACTGCCCCGCCATACCGCGATGATTGATCAGCAGGGCCAAAATGGTCGCAACCATGAACGTCAAGGCAGGAGAGATCACTCCTGACATCATCGTGCCCAGCGCGGCGATAAGCACGGCACCATTGAGGACCAACGACAGCGTCGATGGGCCCGGCTCGTCCGAGGCCTTCCCGCCTTCAACAGCGGCATCAGCTTCATGAAACCGGCCGCCACCAGCGCCGGCAGTGGAAATATCACCGAAGGCACCCGCGCCTGAGTCTCCGGACACCGGAGCTTCATCGCGTGCTCTGGCGCCGGCCACAGCTCGGTTGGGGTCGGTGACATGGCCAACCGGGTCGGCAGTGCTCGCCTCCGGCGAACTCACGACGGGTAGCCGATCCAGCCGCTTCGCTTCACGGTGGCCGAGGTACCAGGCCACCGCCAGGGCTGCGATGATTCCTACGATCTGAGCGGGAATCAACGGGACCCACAATTCGTTCGGATCCGCCTTGATCGTGGCTGCTGCTCGAGCTGTCGGTCCACCCCAGGGGAGCATATTCATCACCCCCGCTCCCAACGCTACGCACGTCGAGAGCGTCAGTCGGCTCATTCCAAGCCGCTGATAGAGCGGAAGCATGGCCGGGATCGTGACCAGAAACGTCGTGGCACCGGCACCGTCGAGATGCACGACGCAGGCCAGGAGCGTCGTCGCCACCGCAACCGTGCGAGGCGAGGAACCTCCGAACCCGATGATCCTGTCGATGATCGGATCGAAGAACTTGGCATTGCGCAAGA
>DWZN01000211.1 GCA_019117545.1 Candidatus Brevibacterium intestinavium | reverse complement strand
CGGCCGTCACAGCGCATGAACGCACAGGCTCTCAATTCTAGCGCACGCCGACCTCACCCAAAAGTGAGTTCGACGACACTCCGTCCTTCGCCGGCACCCCCAGGAACAGCGCACCGCTCCCCCGCACCCTGCATTGTCAAGCGCAACCCTGAAGCATCGCCCGAGGCGGCCTCACCGCCGCCGGGAGGCATCAGAAGATGTAGGGCTTGGGGTCGACGTATCCGCCGTTCTTCATGATCTCGAAGTGCAGGTGGCAGCCGGTCGAGGCCCCGGTCGTGCCCGAGTACGAGATGACCTGTCCCTTCTTGACCTTCTGTCCGTCGTGGACCTTGAGCTTCGTGTTGTGGTTGTACGTCGACGCGATCGAACTGCCGTCGATCTTGCCGTGGGAGATGACGACCCGGTTGCCGTAGCCGCCGGTCCACCCGGAGGTGACGACGATCCCGTCGCCGGCCGCGCGGATCGCAGTTCCGCAGGGCACGCCGAAGTCCATGCCGGTGTGCAGCTTCTTCGCGCCGGTGATCGGGTGGGTCCGGTAGCCGAAGGGGGAGGTCGTCGGATAGCCCTCGGCCGGGTTGGCCAGGACTCCGTCGCCGAAGTCGAACTCGCCCTTCTTCTCCTGCTCCTTCTCCCATTCGCGGACCTTCTTCGCCAGCCGGTCCTGCTCTTCCTTCTCCTTGGCCAGCTGCTCCTCGGTCTTGGCCTTGTTGTCGGAGATCGTCTTCTCCGCCTCGTCCTTCGCCGAGATCAGGTCGTTGAGGTCATCGGCCTTCTTCTTGGCATCGGCCTGGGCGGCTTCCTTGGCCAGCACCGCCTCGGCGGCTTCGTCCTTGAGGTCGGAGATCTTCTCGGTCACGCCCGAGAGCCGCTCCTCGTTGTTCTTATTCAGCGCCCGCTGCTCGGAGAGGCGGTCGATCGTGCGCTGCTGGGACCGCACGGCCGAATCCACTCGGCCGATGCCGCCGTCGGCGCTCGTGCCTTCGGCCATCTGCAGAAGCATCGCGAGGTCAGAGGTGATGCCCGAGTTCTGATACGCCTGCCGACCGATCCGCGCGGCCGCGGTCTTGTGCTGGTCGATCTCCTCGGTGCCGGACTCGATGGACTCCTTGAGATCCTTCTGCGCGTTCTCGGCCGCGGTCAGCCGTGCGGCCATGTCCTGATCCTTCTCGATCGCCTCGGCCAGCGCTTCGTCGGCAGCCTTCGAGGCCGCCTCGGCGTCGGGCAGCTTCTCCTCCGCGGCATCGCGTTCGGCGATCACCCGGGCGAGGTCCTCATCGAGGCCTTCGAACTCCTGTTGGAGTTCCTTGACCCTTTCGTCGACCTGGCTCTTGTCGTCCCTGGGATCGGCCACCGCCGAGGCAGCCGGCAGAACCAGCGCAAGCGCGATTGCGGTGATGACGAGTCCGAGTCTGCGTGCCATCTCAGACCTTCGTGTACTTGTTCAAGGTGATCAGAGACGATGCTCCGGCCATGATCGCGCCGATGATGATGAGCACGGGCGCGATGAGGAGGACGTCCCAGCCGGAGATGAGGCTGAAGCCGGTCGCCTGTCCCTGCAGCCAACCGCTGACCCCGAAGTGGACGAGCAGTCCCAGGGCTCCGGCCGACAGGGTCGCACCCACGACAGCCGCGATCACTCCCTCGAGCAGGAACGGCAGCTGAATGAAGGTGTTCGAGGCGCCGACCAGCCTCATGATGCCGGTCTCCCGGCGTCTCGAGAACGCCGAGAGTCGGATGGTCGTGGCGATGAGCAGCATGGCGCACAGCAGCATGATGCCGGCGATGGCCACGGCCACGATGGTCGCGATGTTGAGCACGCCGAAGAGACGGTCGAGCAGCTGGTTCTGGTCGACGACCTCCTCGACGCCCGGGGTGGAGGAGAACGTCTCCTTGATGATGTCGTACTTCTCGGCGTCCTTGAGCTTGACCCGGAACGACTCGTTCATCTCCTCCTCGGGCACGGTGCCCTCGAGGCTGGTGCCCTTGAACTGCTCCTGGAAGTGGTCGTAGGCCTCGGACTTGTCCTCGAAGTAGACCTTGTCGACATAGGGGGCGAGTTCGGAGCTTTCGAGTTCGGCCCGGATCTGGTCCTTCTGGTCGCCGGTGACCTCTCCGTCGACGCAGTTCGTCGCCTCCGAGCCCGACGGGCACAGGAACACTGAGACCTGCACGCGGTCGTACCAGAAGTCCTTCATCTGCCCGACCTGCATCTGCAGCAGGATCGCGGCGCCGACGAAGAGCAGGGAGACGAAGGTCACGAGCACGACGGAGACGACCATCGAGAAGTTCCTCCGCAGGCCCGACCAGACCTCGGAGAGGATGAAGCCGGCCCTCATGAGGCGACTCCGTACGTGCCCTCTTCGACGTCGCGGACGATCGAGCCTTCGCGCAGTTCGATGACGCGTCGGCGCATCCGGTTGACGATCTCACCGTCGTGGGTGGCCATGAGCACCGTGGTGCCGTTGCGGTTGATCTTCTCCAGAACGCTCATGATGTCAGCACTCGTCGTCGGGTCGAGGTTGCCTGTGGGCTCATCCGCCAGCAGGATGCCGGGCTTGTTGACCACGGCGCGGGCGATCGCCACACGCTGCTGCTCACCGCCGGACAGTTCGCTGGGATAGCGCTTCTCCTTGCCGTCCAGCCCCACGGTCTCGAGTACGTCGGGCACCAGCGTCGACATCGCCGCCCGTGACTTCCCGATCACCTGCAGAGCGAAGGCGACATTGGCGAAGACGGTCTTGTTCGGCAGCAGACGGAAGTCCTGGAACACCGTCCCGATCCCCCGGCGCAGATACGGCACCTTCCAGCTGGGCATCTTCACCACCGATTTCCCGGCGATGTGGATCCGCCCGGCGGTCGGGACCTCTTCGCGCAGGATGAGACGGATGACTGTGGACTTGCCCGAACCGGAGGCCCCGACGAGGAACACGAACTCCCCGCGGTCGGCCTCGAACGAGATCTCGTCGAGAGCCTTGCGGGAGCGTGCGTCGTAGGACTTCGAAACGGAGTCGAATCTGATCAAGTCGGTCTTCAATCATGTCGCGGGTGGCTCGGCCGGTTCCACTGTACGTAACAGTTCCGTGATGTTCGCGGAGGCGTACGGGCGTGTGGTCCGATCTGATGAAGTTCACAGCCACGCCAGCGGGGCGGGCGGCTGGCCGGTCGGCGCGGCGGCTGGTCCGTCGCCTCGGGCGGGTCCGTCGCTGCGGCGGACCGCGCAATCAGAATTTCACGGGAGAGGAATGTCGGTTACCGACGAGTAAATCTACGTTCTTCTCCCTGAGAATCCTGCTGGTACCCGGCTGATTCCGCCGAGCCCCTGGCCGACGTCGCGTTTGTGGTCAGTCCGCCGAGGGAAAGTGGCCGAAATGGGCAGATCGCCTCGGTGCTCTGACCTCAAACGAGAGCGGACCCGGAGAGGCGCCGCGCGCGAGAGCGCAGAGGAAGAAGCAGGTAGCGGACCCGGAGAGGCGCCGGCCGACCGGCGGCCGTCGGAGGCTCAGGCCTCCTCGGCGGCCATCTCCTGTTCCTTGCGCCAGCGGATGCCGGCCTCGATGAGACCGTCGAGGTCGCCGTCGAAGACCGCCGAGGGGTTGTTGACCTCGTAGCCGGTGCGCAGATCCTTGACCATCTGGTACGGGTGCGTGACGTAGGAACGCATCTGGTCGCCCCAGCTGGCCTTGATGTCGCCGGCGAGCTCCTTCTTCTCCGCAGCCTCCTCCTGGCGCTTGAGGTCGAGGAGGCGGGACTGGAGGACGCGCATCGCGGCCTCGCGGTTCTGGATCTGGGACTTCTCGTTCTGCATGCTCACGACCACACCGGTGGGGATGTGGGTGATGCGCACGGCCGAGTCCGTCGTGTTCACCGACTGCCCGCCCGGGCCCGAGGACCGGTAGACGTCGATGCGCAGGTCGTTCTCGTCGATCTCGACGTGGTCGGTCGGTTCGATGAGCGGAACCACCTCGACGGCGGCGAAGGAGGTCTGGCGACGTCCCTGGTTGTCGAAGGGGCTGATGCGCACGAGCCGGTGGGTGCCGGCCTCGACGGACAGGGTGCCGTAGGCATAGGGGGCGTTGATCTGGATCGTCGCGGACTTGATGCCCGCCCCCTCGGCGTAGGAGGTGTCAAGCTCCTGGACGTTGTACCCGCGGTTCTCCGCCCACCTCACGTACATCCGGGTCAGCGTCTGCGCCCAATCGGTCGCATCATCA
The DNA here is from genome assembly GCA_019117545.1 of Candidatus Brevibacterium intestinavium. Lineage (GTDB taxonomy): Bacteria > Actinomycetota > Actinomycetes > Actinomycetales > Brevibacteriaceae > Brevibacterium > Brevibacterium intestinavium. The sequence goes on along the minus strand of DWZN01000211.1, from coordinate 6,190 downwards.
CCGCCCGCGCCCGAGCGCACGGTGACCACGGCGGAGCGTTCATCGTATTCGTGGTTGAGCAGGGTCGAGATCTCGAGATCGGCGAGCTGATCGTGCAGCTTCTTCAGATCCCGTTCGGCCTCTGCGAGCGAATCGGCATCGCCCTCCTCCTGGGACATCTCGACGAGCAGCTCGGCATCGTCGATGCGCTGGGCGAACTTCTCGAGCTTGTCCAGGGTGCCCTGCTTGTGGGAGAGCTTGGCCGAAGTCTTCTGCGCCGAATCCGGGTCGTCCCAGAAGGTCGGCGAAGACGCCTCCTCCGTGAGCTCAGCGACTTCGTCGCGCAGATTGTCCAGGTCGGACACGTCGAGAATCGCTTTGTACGTCTGACGGAGGTTGGCGATTTCAGAAGAGTAGTCAGTGATGGCCATAATGCTCCGATTCTAGTCCATGGATGACCTGCGCCCAGAACGAAGCCCGCGGGCGCTCACCCGCGGGCTTCGTTCCGTCGTTACGCAGCCGGTCCGATCAGGCCGGAACTGCCTCGGGCACGGTGGCCCAAGTATCGGGGCCGAAGACTTCGAAGTGAATGTTCGCCTCCGGCACGTCGAGTTCGTCGAGGCCGCGGCGAACCGCCTTCATGAACGGCGGCGGGCCGCAGAGGTAGACCTGCGCGTTGGCGTCGACGGGCACCTCGGCGAGGTTGATGAAGCCCTCGTGGACGGTCTCGGTGGCGGCCCGGGCACCGAGCCGCTCGTACCAGTGGTGCATGCTCGCACCGGGCAGCTGGCTGACCAGCTGCGCCATCTCGCTGCGGTGGGCATGAGCGGCCATGGACTGGTCGGCGTGGAGGACGGTGACCGGGCGCCGGGATTCCTTGGACACCAGATCGTTGAGCGCACCGAGGATGGGCGTGCAGCCGATGCCGGCGGAGACCAGCAGCAGCGGGTCCTCGGAGTCCTCGACGACGAGGTCGCCGTAGGGCAGCGAGCAGCGGATGGAGTCGCCCTCGAAGACGTTGTCGTGGATGAAGTTCGAGACCTCACCGGCGGGGATGCCCTCCTCGGCGCGACCGGGCTCGGCCTTGATGGTCACCGTCCAGCTGGTCCGGCCAGTGGCCTTGGTCAGGCTGTACTGGCGGATCTGGTTCGCACCATCGGGCAGCTGGACCTGGACGGAGACGTACTGCCCCGGCTGGGCCTGCGGCAGCACACCGCCGTCGGGGCGGGAGAGGACGAGGCTGACGGTGTTCGGCGACTCCTGCCGGCGGCGGGTGACGACGAGGTCGCGCCAGACGTCGCCGGGGGCGACGTCGTGGCGGGCGTAGAGCTCCTTCTCGGCCTTGATCAGCGCGTCTGCCATGTCCCAGTAGACCTCGGTCCAGGCGTCGACGACCTCGGGGGTGGCCGCATCGCCCAGGACCTCGCCGATGGCGGCGAAGAGGTGCTCGTAGACGATCGGGTACTGGTCCTCGGTGATGCCCAGGGAAGCATGCTTGTTCGCGATCCGGCTCATCATCGCATCGATGTTCGGCGCATCATCGGACACCAGCAGGCTGGCATAGGCGGCGATCGCGCCGGCCAGAGCCTTCTGCTGCTCACCCTGGGCCTGATTGCCGCGGTTGAACAGGTCACGCAGCAGATCGGGGCGGGCGGTGAACATCCGCTTGTAGAAGATCGGGGTGATGTCTCCGATCGCTGCTCCGACGACGGGAAGGGTCTCACGGACGGTGGACAGTGCTGACTGGGAGATCACTGAAACTCCTTTCGCGGCGGCTGTTCGCCACGCGGATGGAACGGCCTTTCCAGGTCGTGCTTGTGCTGACATCTTCGACAGTACTACGACCTGTAGAACACTTTCTACACTTTGTAGAATTTGAGAATCGATCACCCGGAATGCGGACACGCACCGGCCGGACCGCGAGCGCTCGGCACCGTCGAGGCGGCGATCCGGCCCGGCAGACGCGGCGAGCGCGTGGCTGGGGCAGCTGACCGCGGACACGGCGATCGCGTGGCCTGGACAGCGACCGCGACCGGCTCAGTCGGTGACCTCGACGACGCCGTGGGCTCCGCGTTCGGCGTCGACCATCGAGTGGTTGACGAAGGGGTAGTGACCCGCCTCGGCGAATTCGAGTTCGACGAACCCGCCCTGGGAGGCCGCGAGATCCAGGGTCTGGCTCGCCCCCTTCTCCGCATTGCCGCGTTTGAGCCGGTAGGCGCCTTCCTTGAACACGGTGTCGAACTGTCCCCCGATGATGTGGAAGGCGCTCGGCCGGTTCGGTCCGGCGTCGACGACCCAGATGCGCACGCGCTCACCGACCTTCGCCCGGATCGGGTCGTGGTCGTATTGGTTAGCGAAGCCGTTGAAGACCACGGCATCGGCCTCCTCACGTGCGACCTTGTCGGCGTCGACGACCCCGCCCTGGGGTCCCAGGTAGAGCTCGGACTGGACCATGAAGTACTCACGGTCGACATCGGACAGGTTCGGCGGGTCGATGATCACGGCACCGAACATGCCGTTGGCGATGTGGCTCGACATCGGCATCGTCGCGCAGTGGTACAGCCAGGCTCCGGAGTGGGTGGCCGTGAATTCATAGGTCAGCGACTCGCCGGGTGCGATCGTGCGCATCGGCTGGTCGGGGGCGAGTTCACCGGCGTGGAAGTCGATCGAGTGACCCATCGACCCGTCGTTGACCAAGGTGATCACGAAGGTGTCACCGACCTTCCCGCGCAGGGTGGGCCCGGGCATCGTGCCGTTGAACAGCCACAGCTTCTGCTTGACCCCGACGGCGACCTCGCGTTCGACCTCGCTGACGGTGAAGGTCTTCCTGTGCGTGGTCGCCTCGTCCGCCGGGGGCAGTGTCGCATCGCGGGCGGCGAAGTCCGCGCCCGGCTCGGCCATGAAGTCGAGATCGTCGGCCGCCGAATCGCCGCCGTCACCGGCCGCCGAGTGGCCCGAGGCTCCGTTGTCCATGCCTTCGTCGTGTCCTGCAGCTGCGTCGGAGCCCTGACCGCCGGCTTCGGGTCCGGCGCCGGTGACGTTGACGGCGAAGACCATGCCCATCTGGCGGTGCCCGGCGATCGAGCACCACCCGTCGAGGTCCTCACCGACGACGCCGACGTCGAGGGTGGCGGATTCGCCGGGGCTGAGTCGACCGCTGTCGGCTCCGCCTTCGAGCACGAGGTCATGGACGTCCTGATCATCGGTGTTCTTCACGTCGATGATCAGTCGGTTGCCGACAGGCACGTCGACCGTCGCCGGGGTGAACCGCATGTCCTTCGCCTCGACGCTCACTCGCGTCGTCTCCCCCGTCGCAGTCACCCCCGCCGAGGCGGACCCGGCCGTGACCGCGGTCGTGGCGGCAGGATCGATGGCCACTCCCCCGGCCACGGCGAGGAGAACGAGTGCCATCCCCGAGGCGGCCGAGGCCAGGGCTCGCCGATCCTCGAGCTTCTTCGCCGCCGCGCGCTCCTCCCTCGTCGGCCGCTTCTGCCTCTTCGCATCGGGCGGGTTCGCCTTCGCCCGGCGGGAGGCCCGCAGCCCCCGGAACAGGAAGGGCAGGAACAGGGCCAGCCCCAGAGCCACGAGTCCCGAGCAGAGGACTCGGACCCAGCTGGGAACCGGGAGCAGGCACACGGCCAGGCCGAGGTTGATGATGGTCACGCGGAACGCGGCGAGGCGGTTGAACTCCTGGTTCGCCGCCCGCACGGCCGCCGGTCCCCCGCCGAGGACGACCGGCAGGAGGTAGGAGAGGGCACCGAAGAGGATCTGCGCTGCGAACCCGGCCGCCAGCGCCGGTGTCAGCCAGGTGAACCCGGATGTGGCCGCGGCCCAGTCCGCGGAGGTGAAGAACACCCACGTTGTTGCGATCAGGCAGATGACCAGCCAGGACATGGCTGCCGCTGCCGAATAGGTCGGGTATTCCCGGGGCGGTTTCGCCATACCGACGCGGACGAAGGGGACGGCGATGACACCGATCCCGCCGAGGTAGCCGAGCAGTCCGATGCCAGCGGCCCACGGCTGCGACAGCAGCGATGCGGCCAGGGCGATGGCCAATCCGATGAGGAGGAGGGGAAGGCCGCGACGGGCGGCCGCCTCGGCGCCGGGGATGATCTTCGTGCGCAGCATCGTCGGCCACAGGGTCATGAGCGTGCCGATGACGGTCAGGCCGATCCAGCCGAGCAGGTTGAGCAGAGCGTGGGCGGCGAGCAGGCGCGAGTACCAGGGATCAGCGATATCGCGGGCGAGGATGACACCGAAGGTCACGCCCACCGGCAGGATCGCAGCGGCGGCCAAATAGTAGTGGACGGTCCCGGCGAAACGGGAGGCCAGGGCGTGGCGGACCTTGGTCCACAGGTCGGCTCCGTGCCAGATGACGGCGGCGGCCACGGCCGCGGCGCCGATGATGACGATCGCCCACACGGACGTCATCATGCCGATGATGACGACGAGAGTGCCGGTGTTGATGAGTCCGAGCCGGATGCTCTGGCTGCGGCGGTCGTCGGGCGAGGTCGGGGTGTGCAGCAGTGCCTGCGCGAAGTACTGGGACCACACGAGGATCGAGTGGCTGACCGCGCCCAGGACGAGGAGGTGGATCATCAGCCAGCGCGCCACGGGCAGTCCGGGGTGGGCGCCGACGACGATGAGGAGGAAGACGAGCCAGATCACGACGGGGATGTCACGGACGATCCAGCGGCCGCGACCGATGCCGAGCTCGGCGTCGCGGTCGGTCTCGCGAGGGTCGGTCTCACGCGGATTGCGGTCGCCCGGGGAGGACAGCTGCGGGCTCATCGTGCGGTGTCCTCCTTCGTGGTGGGTGTGGGCGCTTTCGGCGCTGACGGCTCGCCGGCGGTGGGCGCGTCACTGGGCCTGGTCGGCTCGGTCGGTGCGCCGGGCGCGCCTGTGCGGTTCGGTTTCGTGGGACCGCGGCGCTTCCTCGTGGCGATGATCGCCGAGGCGGCCGCGAGCACCGCGAATCCGAGCAGGGCGATGACGTTGAGCACCCCTCCCCACTGCCGGGCCCAGTCGAGACCGATGCCGTCGCCGATGCCGATGCGCAGGACCAGCCCGAGGTGCAGCAGCACGGCAGGGAGGTAGAAGCCCCGGTTGTACGGCAGGCGGACCCGCAGCACGGCAGGCAGGATGACCGAGGCGTGGGCCATGATCATCGAGATCGCGAACCCGAGGAACACCGCGTGCACGGTGGCGTCGAAGGCGCGAGTGCCGGCTGTCGGGCCGCCGAGGACCCAGATGATTCCGGCCACGGCCAACCACACATAGCCGGCGAGCAGGCAGGCTCCGATGTACCCGGTCTGTCCGGGTGCGCGCACGGTGCGGCGAGCGACGTCGTTGCCGGTCAGCCACGCGACGAGGCCGAGCAGACCGACGCCCAGCAGCGGGGTGCCGAGGCTCGGCCACAGCAGCGCTGCGAGGAGGGCGAGGACGAATCCTGCGACGGTCAGGCGCAGCAGTCTCACGGCCGAGTCGCTGATGCTCACTCGGGCGAGTTCGAGGCGTTCGGCGGCGATGGTGAGGATGACGAAGCCGGCCATCCATCCGATGAGATTCGCCACCGGGGCCCCACCGAGCCACATGAGGCCCGCCCCGGTGAGCAGGGCGGCGCCGAGGGCCTGGATGAGGACGGCGTCGTCGAAGTTGCGTCTGAACAGAGGAATGTAGAGCACGGTCAGGGCCAGGCTGCCGGCCACGAGTCCGATCTGTCCGACGATGAGCGGGGCCGGGGTCAGCAGCACGATGGCCCCGAGCCCGAGGAGTCCGGGCGCGAGGAAGCCGACCGGTTTCGCCAGTGCCACGGCGCGCTCGAGGGCGATGACGGTGCCGAGGAACCCGAAGACCATGAGGATGCCGTGCAGATCGGGCAGATTCTCTGTGCTCACCGGAGCCCAGACTCCGAGGAGGAGCAGGGCGGCGTCGAGGCCGGCGAGCATGGCCAGTCCGGCGGGGATGAGGAAGGCGAGACGGCGGATCACTGCTCGACCCCTCGACCGGATTTCGGCGTCTCGGCGGTGGCAGCCGTGCTGTCCTGCAGGTGCAGGCGGCAGGCCCCGGGTTCGGAGAAGGGTTCGAGTTCGCTCTCGGCCGCGGGGTCACCGAAGACTTCGAGGGCTCCGCGGACCAGTCCGAGGTGGACTCCGCAGACGATGTCGGGGTGCTCGTGGGCGGCTTCGAGCAGCGGGCACCGTGTCAGCCG